>JBHELK010000011.1:0-25777 GCA_046263085.1 Actinomycetota bacterium | reverse complement strand
GTCCTGGACGGAGGAGCCATAGGCCACATCGGCGTTCGCGGGGTCCACGACGAGGTGATCCGGGTGGACCGAGCTCGCGGAAGGGGTCCATGTCGCGCCCCCGTCCGAGGAGATGAGGAGGCCGTGCTCGTACAGGCTCGTCGGTATCGAGTACACGCGACGCGCGTCGCTCGGGGCCACCGCGACGGAGTCCGATCCGCCTGCGCCGTAGAGGAGGTGCCACGCTTCGCCAGCGTCGACGGTCTTGAACAGGCCGGCGCCGCCCGCGGATGCGAAGGCGATTCTCGGGTTGGTGGGGTCCACGGCCACGGTCGTGATGCCGAGGACCACCTGGAAGGGATCGGCCATCGCGCTCCACGAAGATCCATCGTCGGTGGAGCTGAACAACCCGAACGGGCTGAGCGCCGCGGTGAGCGTTCCGTCCGGGCCGGCGGCGACCGCGGTCACGTTCGAGCCCGGGAGTCGATCCGAGAGGGAGGTCCACTTTTCGGCGTGGTCGGTGGTCAGCCAAAGGCCACCGCCTTCGCCCCTGGCGATCAGCGAGCCGTCGGTCGTGAACGAGAACGAACGAACCCAGGTGCCGCCCGCCGGTGAGGCGGGGGACCAGGTTTCGCCGGCGTCCTCGCTTCGATACACGACGGTCCCGTCCGAGGCGAAGCCACCCGCGTACAGGATGTTCGGGGAGAGAGGGTCCACGGCGAGCACCTCGGGGCCGTACGTGAAGGGAAGGTCCGTGCTTCTGGTGATCCACGTCGCTCCGCCGTCGGAGGTCACGTACAGGGTTGTCTCCAGGGCGAGGTAGACGGCGTCGGCATCGTTGGGGTCAACGGCGAGATGAGAGGCAAGGCTGTCGGGGCCGTCCTCCATGGGCGGGGTCACGTCGGTCCACGTGTCGCCGCTATCCGTCGTCTTGAACAGGCCCCGATCGCCGGTGCCGTCGGCGTTGACGTACAGGGTTCCGCCGGCCGAGGGGGCCTCGGTGTACTGTCTGAAGTAGCCGCCAGACTTGGGGATCGGCGCCAGGTCGGTCCACGACCGTCCTCGGTCGCCGCTCCGACGCAGTCCCGTGGGGCCATCCGCGTAGAGGATGTCCGCGGCGCTCGGGTCGAAGAACAGCGTGCGCACGGATCCCGTCGAATCCAGCTGGCTCCAGTGATCGCCTCCGTCGTCCGTCCGGTACAGACCCTGCGGCGTCCCCGCGACGACTGTGCCGGGATGCACGGGGTCAGCGGCCAGGGACGTGATGCCGGGTCCGCCCATCGGGCCGTGCCACGTCCACGCCGGCGATGCTTCCGAGGCGCTCGGGCTCGACAGGATCGCTATCGGGAGGCAGGCGGCGACCAGCAGGATGCGCGCGCGCTTCCTTCTCAGGGCAGATATCGCTTTCACGGCGCTCCCGACTCTTCGTGGGGATGGGTTCCCCCGTCCTCCGGCTCGGTGGGAGGTTTCGCATGCGATGCCCTGATTCCTCCTTTCGCGCGACGGCGTCGTCTCGTTCGCCGATTGACCGCGGGTCGAGCCGGCACCTACCGTCGGCCACGTGGAACGGCTGACCATGCTCGGCGCACCGGCGTCGGGGAAGGGGACGCAGGGCGTTCGGGTCGCGGGGGCGCTCGGCGTGCCGCACGTCTCGGTCGGATACCTGTTGCGTGCTTCCATCGACGCCGGCGACCCGTTCGGCATCCAGGAGACGCTCGACTCGGGCGAGCTGGTCCCCGACGAGATCACCGAGCGGCTCGTCTTCCCCGAGCTGGGGGACGGCTTCGTCCTGGACGGCTATCCGCGGTCGTTGCATCAGGCGCAACGGCTCGACGAGCACCTCGAGGAGATCGGCCTCCCACTCGACGCGGCCGCCGAGCTCGACGTCCCTGACGGCACGCTGGCCGCCCGGCTGTCGCTGCGCGCCCAGGAGGAACGCCGCTCGGACGACACGCCCGAGGTCTTCCTGCATCGATTGGCCGCGTACCACCGCGAGGCGGAGAAGCTGCGCGAGCACTACGAGGGGCGGCTGATCCGGCTGGACGGCGTCGGATCGGAGGAGGACGTCTTCGAGCGGATCCTGGCCGCTATCGGCCGGTGACGCCCGGGCTCGCGGAGGCGGTCGAGGACGGCGACGGCGTGGGCACGACCGAGGGCATCAGGGTGGGGCCCGGGGTCGGCGTCCCCGTCACTGCGCTGTACTTGGGCGGCGGCGGGTTGCACAGCTGGGTCAGCCGTTGGTGCATCTGCAGCAGCGTCGGCTGCGCCGTCAGGTCGCCGGCCAGGTTGTCGAGCTCGTAGGGGTCCGCCGTGAGGTCGTACAGCTCCTCCTCGCCGTTCGAGTAGAGGACGTACTTGTACTGCTGGTTCCGGATCGCACAGTAGGTGTCGGGCGGATGTCCGCCCTTCATGTGCTCGACGAGGAAGTCGGTCCGCCAGGACTTCGCGTTTCGCCGGAGCAGCGGCAGGAGGCTCACGCCCTCGACGCCCGGCGCCTTCACGCCCGCCAGCGCGGCGAAGGTCGGCGCGAGGTCGATGTTCAACACGAAGTGTGAGTCGCGGCGGGCCTTCTTCGTGAGCGGGTCGTACCGGATGACCATCGGGACCCTGATGCTCTCCTCGTACGGGACCTCCTTCAGGCCGATCAGCCGGTGCTCGCCCCACATGATCCCGTTGTCCGACATGAACACGATCATCGTGTTGTCCAGCTGCCCGGTGGCTCGAAGCTCGTTGACGATCGCCGCCACCGTGCGATCCACCTCGAGGAGGCTCTGGTACTGGATCCGGCGCACCGTCGCCGCCCACTCGTTGTCTGCGTCGGCGAACGCCGGCCGTTCCTGGATCCAGGCGGGCTTGTCCGAGACGTCGGCCTCGCCGAAGCTCGGCGTGCGGAGCGGCCGGAGCTTCCCGAAGGAGTTCTCGTCGCGCGGCGGCGCGGTCGCCGGGAGGTGTGGCGCGTACGGCGCGTAGTACAGGAAGAACGGTGACGTTGCCTTACGGAGGAACTGCACCGCGGAATCACCGAGCACCGCGGTGGAGTAGTCGTCGTGGCGGGTGGCGTAGGAGATGCGCCGGTGCTTCGTCTTGATGACGTACTGGTAGTAGCCGTTCGGGGCGAGCATGGCGAACCACCCGTCCCAACCGGGCGGCACGTAGCTCCGACCCTTCAGATCGCCGTAGCCGTTGAGGTACTTGCCGACCAGGCCCGTGTGGTAGTGCGCGCCATGGAGCCACGTCGCGATCGTCGACTTGTCGTTGAAGCTCGCGAAGCCGCCGTGCGGTGGCGTGTTCTTGTAGACGTCCGTGCCGTGCGAGTACTTGCCCGTGAGGATGCTGGTCCGGCTGGGACAGCACAGTGGGTTCACCACGAACGCGTTCGTGAACCGCACGCCGTGGCGGATCAGCATCCGCTTGACGTGCGGCATCGCCCAGAGCGTGTCGTATCGCTGGTCGTCCGTGAGGATCAGGACGATGTTCGGCCTGGCGCGTACGTGATGCGGTGCCCGTTTCGTGGCCGCGTGCCCCGGGCCGAGCGAGGGGGCAGAGACCAGCAGGCCGCAGGCCAGGACGACCGCCAGGGTCCGGATCCGACTGGGCATGCCCCTCCATCATCGACGATTTCGCGGATTCTCTTGACGTTACCCACGGCACCGGGGTGTGATGCCGCCCCGGATACGGGCCCTGCCTCGATAGGCTTGCGCCATGCCTGAACCCACGGGCGGCTCGGTGGCATTCGACCGGGCGGCCGGCTTCTACGACCAGACTCGCGCGCTCTCCCCGCAGGCCGCCGCGGCGGTCCAGGCGGTGCTCACCGAAGAGCTCGGGGAACGGGAACCGATCCTCGAGATCGGTGTGGGCACCGGGCGCATCGCGCTGCCGCTCGTCGAAGCGGGCGTCCCCGTCGTCGGAGTCGACCTGTCGGAGCCGATGCTGGCGAAGCTCCGGGAGAAGTCGGCCGGTTCGCCGTTCCCGCTCGTGCAGGGCGACGCGACACGCCTGCCGTTCCGCGACGACGCGTTCGGGGCCGCGTACGGCGTGCACGTCCTGCACCTCATCCCCGGCTGGCGCGACGTCGTGGCCGAGCTCATGCGAACGGTGCGTGGTGGTGGCCGGGTGCTGATCGATCTCGGCGGCATGGGAACCACACTCGAGGAGCTCAGCGACCGCCTCGCGAGCGAGGCCGGGACCACGTCGACCTTCCCCGGGCTCGGGGCCGACGGCGGCCCTGAGCTCGACGCCGAGTTCGCGCGCCACGGCGCCCGCGCTCGGGAGCTCGCACCGATCGAGGAGGTGTGGCGCATCCCGATCGGCGCGTTCATCACGTTCTTCGAGGGTGCGGTGTTCTCGTGGACGTGGGGCGTGTCGGAGGAGCGCCGCAAGCAGGCAGCCGACGCCGTGCGGCCGTGGGCGGAGGAGCGATTCGGTTCGCTCGACGAGCCGGTCGACATGGACCGCTCCATCCGGTGGCGCGCCTACGACCTCCTGGGATAATCCCCGGCGTGCGCGCCGCCGACATCCTCGACGCCATCGGTAACACGCGACTCGTGGGCATCCCCCGGATGAGTCCGAAGCCGTCCGTGCGCCTGTGGGCCAAGCTGGAGGGCGACAACCCGACCGGGTCGCTGAAAGACCGGATCGCGAAGAAGATGATCGAGACGGCGGAGGGATCCGGCGAGCTCACGCCGGATCGGATCATCCTCGAGGCGACCTCCGGGAACACCGGGATCTCTCTCGCCATGGTGGCCCGGCGCAAGGGGTACCGGCTCACCGTGGTGATGCCGGACAACGCGAGCGAGGAACGGGTCAGGCTGCTGGAGCTCTTCGGCGCGGAGATCGTGTTCTCGCCCGGCGACAAGGGCACCAACGGCTCGATCGAGGTGGCTCGAGCCATGGGGAAGGACCCGAAGTACTTCCTCACCTTCCAGTACGGCAACCCGGCGAACCCGCAGGCGCACTACGAGGGAACCGGCGAGGAGATCGTGCGCGACCTCCCCGAGGTGACGCACTTCGTCGCCGGCCTCGGCACCGGCGGAACGCTCACTGGATGCGGGCGCCGGCTCAAGGAGCACAACCCGGATGTGAAGGTGATCGCCGCCGAGCCCGAGCTCGGCGAGCTCGTGTACGGACTGAGGTCCCTCGACGACGGGTTCGTCCCGCCGATCCTCGACGACTCGATCCTGGACCGGAAGTTCCTCGTCGACTCCGCCGACGCGCTCCGGTGCACCCGCGACCTGACCGTTCGAGAGGGCGTGTTCGCCGGCATCTCCTCGGGCGCGGTGATCCACGTGGCGCAGCGCATCGCGGCGGATCTCGAGGACGCCGACATCGTGTGCCTCCTGCCCGACGGTGGTTGGAAGTACCTGTCCACGAATGCGTGGGCCGTGGAGCTCGACCGCGCGGAGAAGGGCGTCGAGGAGACCCTGTGGTGGTGAAAGCGTGAGCGATCCGCGAGCGATCGCCGTGTACGACTCCGGCGTCGGCGGGCTGACGGTGGCACGGGCCATCCTCGACCTCCTTCCGAACGAGCCGCTGCTCTACGTGGGGGACACCGCGCGTGCGCCGTACGGGCCGCGTCCGGTCGAGGAGATCAGAGGGTTCGCGCTCGAGATCGCCTCCTACGTCGTCTCCCGCGACGTGAAGATGCTCGTCGTGGCGTGCAACTCGGTCGAGGTGGCCGCCATCGACGAGGTGACGAGGAGCGCCGGCATCCCGGTGGTGGGCGTCATCGACCCCGGCGTGCGGGCCGCGGCCCGGGCCACCCGCTCGCGCAGGGTGGGTGTCATCGGCACCGAGGCCACCATCGCCAGCGGGGCCTACGAGCGGGCTGTGGCCCGCACCAGACAGCGCGTCGACCTCGTCTCGAGGGCGTGTCCGGCGTTCGTGGACCACGTCGAACGCGGCGACACGTCCTCCGACGAGCTGCTGGTAGTGGCCGGCGGGTACCTGGCGCCCCTCCGCGATGCCGGGATCGACACCCTCATCCTGGGGTGCACGCACTATCCGCTGCTGTCGGGGCTCATCCAGTACGTCATGGGGGAGGAGGTCGTGTTGATCTCCTCGGCGGAGGAGACCGCAAAGGACGTCTACGCGACGCTGCTCGACGAGGGCCTGCAGCGTTCCGCCGATTCGCCCCCCGAGCACCAGTTCCTTTCGACGGGCGATCCCGCGATCTTCCAGATGCTGGCGGAGCGGTTCCTCGGCCCGGAGCTCACGGAGGTCCGCGCCGCGCTTGCGCCGGTGGCGGGAGGGTCAGGTGGTGTGAGGTGGAGCTGATCGTCCTCGGGTCTTCGGGGGCATTCCCGGCCGCGGGCGGCGCTGCGAGCGGCTACCTCCTGCGCCAGGACGGCTTCGACCTGTGGATCGACTGCGGCACGGGCACGCTGGCCAACCTGCAGCGGCACGTCCCCTATCACAGCATCGATGCCATCCTCGTCTCCCACGAGCACCCCGATCACTGCCTCGATCTCTATCCCCTGTTCATCGCGCGGCTGTTCCACCCCGATCACCTCGACGCACTGCCGGTGCACGCGCCGAGCGGGGTGTTCGACCGCGTCGGGAGCCTGGAGCGGGATCAGGAGGGCGGGCGGATGCGCGACGTCTTCTCGTTCCAGACCGTGGAGCCGGGGGCTTCCTTCGAGATCGGCCCGTTCAGCGTGCGGACCACGCTGTTGCCGCACTGGGTGCCGAACATCGGCACGCGGCTCGAGGCCGACGGGGTCGCCGTTGCCTACACGGGCGACACCGGGCCGGCCGAGGGCATCGTCGACATCGGCCGCGACGCCGACCTGCTCATCGCCGAGGCCAGCTGGCAGGATGCGCACCGCAACGACGACGAGGCCCAGCCGTACCACCTGACGTCACGCGGAGCCGCGGAGCACGCCGCCCGGGCGGAAGCGAAGCGCCTGATGCTGTCGCATTTCTGGCCGGGCCTCGATCGCGACGTCTCCCGGGCCCAGGCGCGGGAGGCGTACGGCGGCGACATCGTCCTGGCGGCCGAGGGCGTCTCGGTGGAGCTCGGTTCGTGACGCGTTCGGACGGACGCAGCCCGACGGAGCTCCGTCCCCTTCACCTCGAGCTCCAGTACCTCGAGTGGGCGGAGGGCTCGGTGCTGTTGGAGATGGGCAAGACGAGGGTCCTGGCGGCCGCGTCGTTCGAGCCGAAGGTGCCGAAGTTCCTCCACGGCACGGGCCGCGGATGGGTGACAGCGGAGTACGCGATGCTGCCCCGCGCCACCGAGGTGCGGACCCCTCGCGAGGTGGGGCAGGGCCGGCCCTCCGGCCGGACCCAGGAGATCCAGCGGCTGGTGGGGCGGTCGCTTCGGGCGGTGACCGACATGGCCAAGCTCGGCGAGGGCACGATCTGGATCGATTGCGACGTGCTGCAGGCCGACGGTGGCACGCGCACTGCGTCGATCACGGCCGGGTACCTAGCGCTCGCCCTCGCGGTGCGCACGCTGCGGGAGCGGGGGACCCTGTCCGCCGACCCCCTCCGTGAGGAGGTCGCGGCGGTCTCGACCGGGATCCTGGACGCCGAGGCCCTGCTGGACCTCTGCTACGAGGAGGACGCCCGCGCCGAGGTCGACTTCAACGTGGTCATGACCGGATCCGGGAACCTCGTCGAGGTGCAGGGGACAGCGGAGGGCGAGCCCTTCAGCCGCGAGCAGCTCGAGGCGCTGGTCGACCTCGCGGCGGGCGGCATCCAGGAGCTCGTGGAGATCCAGCGCAAGGCCCTGAGTGGCTCGAGCGGGTAGGAGCATCCCGGAGGTGGTGGCGATCGCCTCCCGCAACCCCGGCAAGGTCGAGGAGATCCTCGCCATCTGCGCGGACTGGCCGGTGCGATGGCTCACCGCTTCGGACGACCCTGCGCGCTGGCCCGACGTCGAGGAGACCGGCTCGACGTACCTAGAGAACGCGCTGCTCAAGGCGCGCGCCGTCCCCGAGTCGCTCGGCGTCCCGGCCGTCGCGGACGATTCCGGGATCGAGGTCGACGCCCTGGGTGGCGCCCCGGGGATGCGCTCCGCCAGGTTCGCCGGCGAACGGGCCACCGACGACGAGAACCTCCGGAAGCTCATCGATGCGCTCGGTGACGTGCCGCCCACGGAACGTACCGCCCGATACCGATGCGTCGCCCTCATGGCGGGTCCGACCGGGACAGACCCCATGTGGGCCGAGGCCACGTGCGACGGCCACCTCGTGCTCTATCCCCGCGGGGAGGGCGGCTTCGGCTACGACCCGATCTTCGTCCCGGAAGGTGAACGACGAACGATGGCCGAGCTGGGGACGCGCGAGAAGGACGCCATCAGTCACCGCGGCAGGGCGTTCCGGCTGCTGCGCGACCTGATCACGGAGTCCTGAACGTCCGGGCCGTTGCCCTGGAACCGGGCTACCCCGTCTCCTCATCGATGATCTGGACGTTGGCGAGCTTCTCCATGGGGATCAGCGAGAGGATCCGCCGGACGAGGTCCCCGGGGGAGTTGAGCACGAGCGTGCCGGCGCCCTGGAGCTCCTGGGCGGTCTTGATCAGGACCTGGATCCCGCTGGAGTCCATGAACGCGAGCCCGCCGAGATCGAGCGTGATGTCCCCGCCCTTCTCCGCCTCGCGCAGGAGCGCGTCCGAGAGCATGCCCACGTTCGAGGCGTCGAGCTCCCCGACCAGTCGAAACCCTCGAGGATCCTCTACCCGCTCGACGCGCAGCAGCATCTGCCCGCCCACGGACCCGGTCTCCATGCGGGTGTCTGTCTACACGCCTTGGGCTGCTGGCGCAACGCGCTCGGGCAGGAACCGCATGACCAGGATCGCCATGTCGTCGCGGGGCTCCTCCCCCCGGAACTCGAGGACCCCCTGCTCGATACGTCCGGCGAGCGTCTCGGCGTCCAGGCCGATCGAGTCCTGGAGCAGCCGCTCGAGCGGGCCCTCGCCGAACACCCGATGTCCCCCGCGCTCCTCGGTCAATCCGTCCGTGTAGAGCACCAGCGCGTCGCCCGGTTCGAGCTCCGTGATGGAGTCGCTGAGGTCGATCGACTCGAAGGCCCCCAGGAGACCCCCCTTGCAGTCCGGGCCCTCGATCGACCCCGACCCCCGGAGGATGAAGGGCGGGGGGTGGCCGCCGCAGCTGATCGCCACCTGGGCCATGCCGTTGTGGAGCTGGAACCGGCAGAGGGCCACGGTCAGGAACCGCTCGGTGCCCTCGCGCAGCATCGTCTGGTTCAGCGTCCGCAGGATGCGGCTCGGGTTGCGCTCCGTGGCGGCGGCGGCCTTGATCGTGTACCGGGCCAGCCCGGTCACGGCCGCGGCCTCGGGCCCCTTGCCCTGCACGTCGCCGATGGCGGCGAACCACGCCCCGTCGGTGGCCTCGAAGACGTCGTAGAAATCCCCGCCCACCTCACCCTGGCCCGCGGCCTGATACCGGGCCGCGACCTCACACCACCCGATCTCCGGCAGGTGTTGCGGCAGCAGCGTCTGCTGCAGGGCCCGCGCCACGTGGGCGCGCTCCTGGTACAGCCGCGCGTTGTCGACGGCCTGCGCGGCCCGGGCGGCGAGCTCCTCGGCGAGCGCGAGGTCGTCTTCGTCGTACAGGCGGCCCGAGTGCGCCGACACGATCGTCACCGCCCCGAACGTGCGTCCTCGAGCCGTCAACGGCACCACCATGGCCGAGCGGAACCCCAGGCTCTGCAGCGCCTCGAGGTGCTCCTCGTCGCGGGCCACTTCCTCCAGGATCGATGCCGGGATGTTCGTGAAGAGCTCCGAGTGTCCGGAGCGGATGACCGCGGTCGCCCCGCGAGTGTCGCGCAGGCGCGGTGGCCATCTCCTGCGAAGCTCCCGGGCCCTCTCGACGAGGTCCTCTTCGGCGTGGGCGATGGCCAGCGAGCGGATCTCGCCGTCCTCCAGCACGTCGACGCTGCACCAGTCCGCGAGTCGCGGCACGACGAGGCGGACCACCTTGTTCAGCGTCTTGCGGTGGTCGAGGGAGCTTGCCAGCACCGCGCCGGCCTCGGCCAGGAACTCGGTTCGCTCCCGGGCGCGCTCGGTGTCCCTGCGCGCGGCCTGCTCCATGGAGAGGATCCGGGCTCTGGCCTCCTCGGCCCGCCGCCGATCGCTGATGTCACGGAGGAACCCCGTGAACATCGGGGGGCCGTTCTCGTCCTCGATGGCCGTGATGCTGACCTCGACGGGGAACTCGGAGCCGTCCGAGCGCAGCGCCGTGAGTTCGACCCGCCGTCCGATGAACGCGCCGGGGCCCTTGGCGAGGTAGCGGGCGAGCCCTTCCCGATGGCGGCCTCGCGGGGCTCGGGGCACGATGAACTGCGCCATCTCCTTGCCGACGATGTCCTCGGCCGCATACCCGAAGGTCTGCTCGGCCGCGGGATTGAACTCCACGACCCTGCCCTCGTGGTCGATCGTGATGATGCAGTCGAGCGCGGCCTGCACGACGGCGGACTTTCGGGCCTCGCTCGCGCGGACGGCCTCCTCGGCCTCCTTGCGCTCGATGAACTGCCCGATCTGGCTGCCGATGGCGCTCATCATGGCCACGAGGTCCGTGTCGGGCTCGCGGACCGCGCTCGAGAAGAACTCGATCACGCCGAGAACCTCGCCTCCGATGACGATGGGGAACGCGAAGGCGGCGTGCAGCCCGTGCTGCGCCGCCACGGGGGCGCGGGGGAAGTTCGAGTCGCGAGCGACGTCGGGGATCCAGGCAGGCTCGCCACTCGCCCACACCCGCCCGGGGAGGCCGACGCCCGAGGGGAACGCGGTCTGTCTCGTCAGCGCGTCGAACTCGTCGGAGGTCCCACCCGGGGCCTGCCATGTCTCGACGCAGCGCAGGAGACGTCCCGCCCGATCGAGCTCCCAGATGGCGCCCATCTCCCAGTGGAGGGTCTCGCCGACGGCCTCGAGGATGCGGGGCGTGGCCTCGGCGAGCGTCTCGGACTCGGCGAGCACCCTCGTGACGGCGTGCTGGGTGGCGAGTCGTCGCTGCGCGTGCTTGACGTCGGAGATGTCGACGAGCACCGCGGCCATGCCGCTGATATTCCCGGCCGGGTCGTGCATCGGTGAGGCCTTCAATCGGGCGATCACGGGCTCTCGGTCCCCGGCGACCGTGTGGACCTCTCCCTCCCACGGCTGCCCGGCTCCGAGACATTCGAGGACCCCTCGCGCCGCCTCCCGGTCCGCGGGGTCCACGACGAGCTCGAGGAAGCTCTTGTCGAGCGCCTCCTCTCGCGAGGACCCGAACATCTCCTCGGCGTGGCGGTTCCAACTGACGATGGCGCCGCCCGGGTCCGTGGCGATCACCGCGGCCCCGATCTCGTCGAGGAGCGGCCGCTCCCGGGCCTCGCCGGAGGAGGGCGGCTTCTTCCCAGCGCCGGCGCGTCGTCGGACCGATCTCACGACGACCCGTCGCCCTTGAGTGCGGCCAGACGTCCCTCGAGCTCCTCGATGCGCCGCTTGAGCTCCGAGACCTCCCGGCCGGGCGTGTAGGCCTCACCGTCGGGGAGGTCGCGAGCGAGAACCGCGTTCGCGCCGATGAAGCATCCGCGACCGACCTTGATCGGTCCGAGGACCTTGGCCCCTGCCATGATCTCGGTGTCGTCCCCGACGTCGGGGAAGCCGTCCGCGAACGCGCCGTCGAACCATCCCTTCGCCGATCCCCCGAGCGTGACGCCGTGCAGGAGCGTGACGTTGTGGCCGATGCGAACCCCCTTGCCGATCACGACCCCGCTCGTGTGGGTCAGCCGGAGCCCGCCGCCGATCTCGGCGCCGGGGTGGATGTCCGCCCCGGACAGGAAGTAGTTGATGCGCCACAGGATCTCGGCGAGTGTCTCGAGGCCGCGCTTCCACAGCCAGTGCGAGGCCCGGTAGAGCACGACGGCGAGTGGTCCCGGCCGCGTCGCGCCCCGTTCCAGGGCCCTGAGCAGGGAAGGTCGACCGGCATGGGTTCCTCGGTCGGAGAACAGTCGCGCGATGTCGCCGCGCAGACCGTCGGGGGCGCGGTCAGTCACCCAGCCTGTGTACTCCGGAACGGACGTTCCTGACAACCCTGCTCGGCTTCGTTTTGCCCGGAGGCACCGGGGGCACCCATTGAGGCGAGATGGCCGAGCGCAGGATCGTCGTGGTGACCGGTGCGAGCTCGGGCGTTGGCCGGGCCGCCGCGCGGGCGTTCGCGGGGCGCGGGTACGACGTCGGGCTGCTGGCGCGGGGGAGCGACGGCCTCGACGGTGCGACGAAGGAGATCGAGGAGGCCGGCGGCCGGGCCCTGGCGGTGCCGACCGACGTGGCCGACGCGGATCAGGTGGAATCGGCGGCGGAGCGGGTGGAGCGGGAGCTCGGCCCGGTCGACGTGTGGGTCAACGACGCCATGACGTCGGTGTTCTCGCCGTTCATGGAGATGACGGCGGAGGAGTTTCGCCGGGTCACGGAGGTCACGTACCTCGGGCAGGTGTACGGGACCATGGCCGCGCTGCGCCGGATGCTCGCCCGGGATCGCGGCGCGGTGGTCCTGGTCGGCTCTGCGCTCGCCTATCGGGGCATCCCCTTGCAGTCGGCGTACTGCGGGGCGAAGCACGCGACGCAGGGGTTCCTCGACTCGGTGCGGGCCGAGCTGTTCCACGACCGTTCGAAGGTGAAGATCACCATGGTGCAGATGCCGGCCCTCAACACACCGCAGTTCGACGTGGTGAAGACGCGGCTGCCGAACCGGGCGCAGCCTGTGCCACCGATCTACCAGCCCGAGGTCGCGGGGCGAGCGATCGTGTGGGCGGCCGAGCATCCGCAGCGGCGCGAGTACTGGGTGGGGGGCACGACGGCAGCGACGATCATCGCCAACACCGTCGCTCCCGGGTTGCTGGATCGCTATCTCGGCAGGACCGGGTACAGGTCACAGCAGGGCGACGAGCCGGAGGATCCGAACCGTCCGTTCAACCTGTGGGAGCCGGTGCCGGGGGATCAGGGGGCGCACGGGCGTTTCGATCGGAAGGCGCATCCGAGGAGCGCGCAGTTCTGGGTGTCGGCACGGAGGAGGTGGGCGGCGGCGGCCGGTACCGTGGCCGCGGCCGCCGCACTCACCTGGACTCGGAAGCGGGACTAGCGGGTCAGCTGACGTCCTGCGAGCCCTCGAGGACGAACGCGATCTTCACGTTGACCTTGTAGAGCGTGAGCTCACCGTTGTCGCCCACGTCGGCGGTGGAGCTCACCACCTCCACACCACGGATGTTGCGGATGGTCTGCGAGGCGCGCTTCACCGCGTTGCGGACGGCTTCGCTGAACGAGTTCGGGGAGCTCCCGACGAGCTCGAGGACCTTGATGATCGCACCGGGCTGATCCGGCATGGGCCACCTCCTGGTCGCATCGACAACGGATGTGCAGGGACCTACCCTCGAACCCTAGGTGAAAACCGACACGAGCGAGCCGCCGAAGACCGACGGCCGGCGACGGATCAGTTGGAAGAGCCGCGTGGTCGCGGCTGTGCTGGCGCTCATCCTGGTCGGGGCGGTCGGTGCAGCCGTGTTCGACATGGTCGGGCAGTCCGAGCGGGAGAACGCCGAGGTATCGGGAGGGGTGGCGCGGGCCTCCATGGCGGCCCGCGACTTCGGCTTCGTCCCGAGGTTGGTCGTCACCGAGGGCGTCCTGCCCCTGCGCCTGTCGATCGACAACCAGGGCGTGCACACCCACACGTTCACGGTCGACGAGCTGGGGATCGACGTGGTGATTCCCAGGGGAGCCACGAAGGTCGTGACGATCGATCTCCCCGGGACCGGCCGCTACGTCTTCACCTGCCGGTTCCACGAGGCCTTCGGGATGCGGGGCTACGTCGTCGTCCGAGCAGCCTCCTAGAATGGCCACTGGCGGGCGTGGTGGAACTGGCAGACACGCCGGCTTTAGGTGCCGGTGCTCGAGAGAGCTTGGGGGTTCGAGTCCCTCCGCCCGCACTCAGATACCTCCGCCCGCACTCCACGGACGATCGTCCGGGAATTTGTCACTCTGCCCGATTGATGCCTGGGTCCAGCGGGTATAGGAACCGCCGAAGTGGAAACACAGCCTGCCGACGAGCTCCTGGGCCACCTTCCGCCGCATCTGCGGCCGACGGTCGAGCGCCTGCTTTCGACGCCCGAGCCCCAGCGCCGTCTCGTCATGCAACGGCTGCTCCGCCCCGGAGCCCCGCGATCGCTCGCCAGGGTGGTTGCGCAGCTCGACCAGAGCCACGTCGCCTAGCCCCACTCTCTGCCCCGGGCCCCGACCCCTGCGGTCGTAGAATTACACCCATGAAAGGGGACCGCGTCGAGGTACTCGTCGACACGGGCAACGGTGCACAGTCCTTCGAGATCGAGGCGACCAAAGCCGGCCGGAGGGTGGAGATCAGCACCTCTCGGGCCGTCGTGGAGGTCAACGAGGTGGCCCGCACCGGGAAGGTGATCCGCACCGGACGCTTCATGGCCGATCGGGTCATCGCGCTCGTCGAGCATCCATCCGAGCCAGGCCACGCGGCGCGCGGCAAGCGCCGTCCTGGTCGCAATCAAGCGTCGCTGTTGTAACTGCGCGAGGGTCCGTTCTGGGTGGACCTGAGGGGACTGTTTTCGAACCGACAATTCGGACAACTCGTCCGAGAACTCTGGCACTCGTTCACCGACGAGGTGGCCTGAACCACACTCCTACTCCGGACAGCACGTTGAGATGACGGATCCCGCGACCGATCGAGGCTGACCCGACTCGAGAAGGCAGAGAAGTAAGCGAGCCGGAAGCTCGACTTCGCTCACCGACAGCCCTCGAGCGGCATACGTAGAGTGGCGCCATGGAAGAGCTGCTCGAGCGAGACCGCGAGCTGAGCTCTATCGACGACCTGCTTCGCCGCGGTGGTGTGCTCGTGGTCGAAGGAGGCGCGGGGATCGGAAAGACGTCGATCCTGCAAGCGGCCTGCCGCCGAGCGGGTGATCTGGGCCGCGAGGTCCTTCGATCGCGGGGAGCCGAGCTCGAGACCGGATTCGCGTTCGGTGTGGTCCAACAGTTGTTCGAGCGATGGCTGCGCGCCATGAACGCGAGCGAGCGCCACACCCTGCTGGCCGGCCCGGCAGGTGCCGTACGGGCGCTGGTCGCCGGAGAGCCGGCGGAGTCCTCGCCGGAGGACACCGCGTTCGCCGTGATCGATGGTCTGTACTGGCTCACGCTCAATGCTGGGGAGCGCCAGCCGCTCTTGATCGCCGTGGACGACGCACACTGGGCCGATGACCCATCCTTGCGGTGGTTGGCGTATCTCGCTCCGCGGATCGAGGGTCCCGAGGTTGCCGTGCTCGTTACACTGCGGCCGGGAGAGCAAGCCTCCGTGCAGCACCCCATGCAGGCGATCCGGCACGAGGCGCCGATCGTGATCCCTTCCTCGCTGAGCCCCGTCGCCGTGTCAGCCATGGTGCCGGACGAGGTACGCGCGCGGGCCCGCGAGGAGATCGCGACAGCCGTCTACGAAGCGAGCGGCGGCAATCCCTTCTATGTCCGCGAGCTCCTGCACGCCTTGGAGCGTGGTGAGGATCCCCTGCCCGAGGGGGAGGCGGGCACGCTCATGGCGGGCCGCCACGAGCGAGTCGCTCGTCGCCTGCTCGCGCGCATCCTTCGACTCGACCAGCGGGCGCTCCCGCTGGTTCAGGCGGTGGCCGTGCTCGGTGATGGATGCGACCTCCGCCACGCAGCAGCGGCGGCCCACCTCGAGATGCCGGACGCCGCCCGATTCGCTGCCGAGCTCATCCGGCTCGAGGTGTTCGGCATTGACGAGCCACTCCGATTCGCACACCCCATCGTCCACCACGCCATCGAGTCGTCGCTGACCGCTGATGAGCGGGACCGGGCCCATAACGCCGCCGCGCGCTCTCTGCACGCGGAGGGAGCGCCTCCGGAGCAGGTGGCCGCCCATCTTCTGCGTGTTCGCCCGGCCGGAGACCCCTGGTTGGTGGAACGGATGCGAGAAGCGGCGCGGTTCGCCCTGAAGAGCGGTGCGCCTGGGACGGCGGCCGAGCTCATGGACCGTGCGTTGATCGAGCCGCCCACACCGGAACACATCGTCGGCGTGCTCCGCGAGGCCGCCCGAGCCGACGAGGAGGCCGGGCGTCCATCGGCATCCGAACGTCTCGAACGGGCCATGACGTCGGCGACAGGAGCCGCGGAACGAGCGGAGATCGCGCTCGAGCTGGCCCGAACCCTCGACTCGGTCTTTCGATGGGTCGATGCGGTTGGCGTGCTCGAGCATGCTCTGGCCGAGCTCGGGGAAACCGCGCCCGAACTGGCCGCTCGCCTCGAGGGAAAGATGGTGGTCTACGGCGTGCGCGACGCGCGCACCGCCGGCCGTCTTCCCCCGGTGCTCCAGCGCATGGCCAACCGGAGTCTGGAAGGAGCCCCCGCGGAGGCCTTTGCGACGGCTGCGAGCCAGGCGGCCTCGTACATGGGGCGTCCGGTCGAGGAGGTGACGGCCCCTCTCGAGGCGGTCCTCGAAAGAGCCGAGGGTCCCGTGCAGGACTGGGACTCGAGGGCCGGGCTGCTCGCCACGCTGGTGGTCAACGAGCGGTACCAGCTCGTCGAGGAGACCCTATCCGCGATGGTAGAGGAGGTTCGGCGTTCGGGAAACTCGCGGGCTCTGGTCGTGACGTACACGCTCCTGTGCTTGGTGAGGCTGCGGCTCGGCGCGCTCCCTGACGCCGAGTCGGCGGCGCGCACGGCCCTCACCGTACTCCGGCAGAGCGGGTTCCAGGCCGGACTGGCCTTCGCCGCAACGGTCCTGGCCGATGTCTACGTGGAGACGGGCGATACCGACGAGGCCCAAGCCATGCTCGATCTCCTGCCGCCGGACGACTGGGCCCCGGGGGTCGCCACTGTTCAGATCCCGGCCGCGCGTGGTCGATTGCGTCTGGCCCAGGGCCGGCCCGCCGACGCGCTCGCCGACTTCGAGCGATGCGGCTCGATGTGGAGCAAGGACGTGTGGGGCATGCCCATGCTGGACCGGGGATACCTGCACTGGCGATCGGGCGCAGCCCTGGCCCTCCTGCGTCTCGGCGAGGCCGACCGGGCGCTGGCGATGGCGGAGATGGAGCTGGAGGAGCATCGGCAGTTCGGCGCGCATCGAGCGCTCGGGGTGTCGCTCCGCGTCTGTGGACTGGCTCGAGGCCCCGAGCAGGGGCTGGCGCTCCTCCGCGAGTCGGTCGATGTGCTGCGCGCCTCTCGCGCGAAGCTCGAGCGCGCCCACTCCCTCACGGCGCTCGGGGTCGCTCTCCGGAGGGAGCGCGCACGTCCTGAGGCGCACGAGATGCTCCTCGAGGCGCTGGACCTGGCTGCCCGCTGCGGGGCACGCCCGCTGGTCGCGCGTGTGCGGGAAGAACTCCACGTGATCGGCGCTCGACCGCGCCGGGACTGGCGCACAGGCCTGGAGGCCCTCACGACGAGCGAGCTCCGCGTGGCGCGGCTCGCGGCAGATGGACGAACAAACCGCCAGATCGCCCAGGAGCTCTACATCACACTCAAGACGGTCGAGGGCCACCTCGCCCGTGCCTACGGCAAGCTCGAGATCACCGGCCGGGGCGAGCTCACCGGGGTGCTCGATCCGGAAAAGTCCAGGGTGGGTACCCCCTAACCCTGCCCTCCGGCCCCTTCTACCGTCCTCTCGTCAGCTCAACCGCTCACGACAGGAGGGGACGATGAAGAACACTCGAACGGCTCGATCCGACCTGGCCCGCCGGCTCGCCAGCGTCCTGTCGACGGTGCTCGTCTGCACGGTCGGCATCGCCTCGCCGACGCAGGCGCGCGACGATTCGCATCGGATCGCCTTTGCCCCGCCGGTGACCCTGGAGGGGCACTGCGGCGGCGAGCCCATGATCGCCGACGATCATCGTGGGTCGGTCTTCGTCAGCACGGAGGCCACGATGGAGGGCGGCGAGTTCAGCCGCCACGGGGACCGGGCTCCGCACGTCTGCACGACGTGGAACGAAGGCTCGCCTTTCTGGCGCTCGGAGGACGGCGGCGCGTCGTTCCTGCCTCGGCAGGGCGTGGGGCCACTCGGATGGGCGGACACGGCCATCGCCGCGGACCCGCTCAGCGGCGACGTGTACTTCGCGGAGATGCAGATCCCCGGGATCGACGTCTGCCGTTCGACGGACCACGGCGCCACATGGACGACCGCCGTCACCGGTATGGAGTCATGCACGCAACCCCTGAACCTGACCGGTGAGGTGATCGCGAACGATCGTCCGTACCTCGATGTGTTCGGACCCACCGCGCAATTCCCCCACCGCGACGTCTACCTCTCCTTCCGCGATCTCGCCACGTTCACCACCTTCCCGGCGGTCAACGCCGTCTACCTCTCTCGGGATGGCTCCCCATTCCGCCCGCTTCCCGGACCCTCCAGCAACACCACGTATCTCGGGGACACCGTCGACAGTGGGTTCACGTTCCCGCGCCCCCGGGTGGACAGCCAGGGCGATCTCTACTTCCTGTTCGCGACGGGGAGCCAGTCCGATCCGCACCGTCAATCGAATGTCTGGGTCGGCCGTCTCCATCACCCGGGCCGGGACGATCAAGGGTGGTCGCTCACGAAGATCCTGGATCGGTCGGCGGCCGGAGCTCATCTCGAGAACGCGGGGCTTGCCATCGATTCGGCCGACAACCTCTACGTCGTCCTGAGCGGCAACATCGACGGCCCCGAGGCCCGCGCCAACGCCTATCTCTGGTCCTCCACCGACCACGGAACCACGTGGATCGGACCGACCCAGCTCAACGCGGACAAGGGCCTCCGTGCGATGGCCACCATCGCAGCCGGCGGCCCCGGGCAAGTCCTGGTCGGCTGGTACCGGTCCGAGACGGGCACGCTGCATACTGACGAGGACACCGCCTGGACCTACGACGTTGCCCGGATCTCCGGGGCGGCTTCCGCCGGTCCGTACATCGATCGCGAGGTCGTCGTATCGAGCGGCATCGCGCACCAAGGCCCGATCTGCGGCGGCCCATCACAGACGGTCTGCGCGACGGGGCGAAACTCACTGATCGACTTCACCACGGGCACCGTGGACGCGCGCGGTTGCGGTCTGTTCGCATACACCGACGATCACGCGATCGTGGCCGACAACAGCAACTGGGCCCCCGAACTGATCGATGTCGCCGTCGCGCGTCAGACGAAAGGGTGCTTCGGAGTCGATCCCCGGACTGGTGCAAGAGGACAGGCTCTTACCATAGGTCCGGTAAGTGCTGAAACTGCCTCAGATGCGCTCTCCCCGATAGGCTCAGAGCAAGACGTCAGCGGAAGGGCCATCGACTGTGACCCAAGGTTGGATCACGGCTGCCTCCCAACTCCGATCGAGTGCGCCTCTGGCAACTACAACGGCCACTGGGATGGTGGCTACGCGGGGCGATTCGCCGATTGTTTGGGCGGTCTCGGCCATGTGGCTCATTACGTGGGCGGTTACCTGGGAGACGATTCCTACGGGCCGTGCGGAGCGATCATCGAGGACGACGAAGTCGTCGTCACAAACACGGGGTGGGGGGATCCAAACGTCTGCCCACCGACATCCGCAGACCCACTGAGCGTCCCCGTCGGTACAGCAGTTCCCGGACGGGCTCTGACACCACTCGTTTCCAGTTCGGGGGGCGTGGTGGCGTCCGCGTCCGAGATCGCCTCCAACGTCGGGCTCTCGATCTTGAGGCATGGCGGGAACGCTATCGACGCAGCTGTGGCCACGACGTTTGCCATCGGAGTAACCGAACCTTCAGAAGCGGATCTCAGTGCCAATGGATTCCTCGTTTATCGGAGCAAGACGGGTCAAACGGATTCGCTCGACTTCGAAGGAGTGGTCCCCAAGGCTGTCCACCGAGACACATTCACCGGCGAGGGGATCTGGCGACAGGGCACCGGCCACGAGGTCGTGGCGGTCCCAGGAGTGCCCGCCGCGATGGCAGCAGCGCTCGACAGGTACGGCACGATGTCGTTGGCACAGGTGATCGCTCCTGCAGAAGAGCTCGCCGCGGAGGGCTTCCCCGTCTCGACCCAGTTCAGCACGAGTTACGGTAACGAGACACTCGCTGGGACTCCGGACAATCCTTGGCGCTATGAAAGTCATGCACAGCGGTTGAAGATGTTCCCGGCCTCGGCCAAGGTCTATCTGCGGAACGGGGTGGCTCAATACCCTCCAGACAATCCGTGGGCGAGCTCGACCCTCGTGTCGAAGGACTACGCCCGGTCTCTTGCGTTGATCGCGCGGTACGGAACAGATGCGTTCTATCGGGACGGCTCCTATCCGGCATTTGACTACAACGGACGCCACTACGAGGCCGGTCCGAGCATCGCGAGGCTCATCGTCGATGACATGCAGGCGTCGAACAGCTCTCCGTATCCCGGAGACGCCGGCCTCATGACGATGGACGATCTCAGTTCATACCGGGCGATCTGGCGGAAGCCGATCGAAGGAACTTACCGAGGGAGCCACATCTTTACGATCGGGGCCCCGGCCCTGGGCGGAACGTTCGAGATCGAGACCCTCAACATCATGGAGGGTTACGACCTGCGATCGATCGGGCACTCCACGGCCGACTACTGGCACTATTTCGCGGAAGCACAGAAGCTCGCCTGGGCAGACGGCACTGCCTACATCGGAGATCCTGCTCTCTTCGACCCACCCTCGTTCCTGCTGTCCAAAGGCTATGCGGCTCAACGACGACAGTTGATCGACCGGAACTCGGCAAAGTGCTACGCGCCTGGTTCGCCCACCGATCCGGGCAGTGTCTGTCCCGAAACCGATCCCCCACTGGGGCACACGAGCCACCTTTCGGTGATCGACGGAGAAGGGAACGCGGTGTCGCTGACGTTCTCCGTGAGTCATGGCTTCGGGAGCGCCGTGGTCGCCCCCGGGACAGGATTCGTGCTCAATTCGAACGTCAGTGAGGACGCGTACGGAGCGGAGGGAAGCCCCGGAGAGGTGCTGGGCGGCCGGCGTATCGCTTTGACACCGCAAACACCCACGATCGTCGTCAAGAACGGCAAACCGATCTTCGTGGGTGGAGCAGCGGGCGGTAGCTGGATCCCGATGTCGGTCGTTCTCGCCATCTCCAACGTCGTCGACTTCGGGTTGCCCCTCAACCGAGCGATCGATGCCGCGCGGCTTCAGGAATTCACGTGCTGCGATATGTCGTTGGAAGACGGACGTGTACGCCCCGAAGTCCTGACCGAGCTGCAGGAAAGAGGTCACGTCATTCTAGGCGGGGGCGAATACGCCTCGGCGCAGCTCGAGGTCGTCGGTATCGATCCCGTCACCGGCCTGCGAGTCGGTGGTTCGGATCCGCGCTGGATGCAGGGCACCCTCGCTGAATAACTTTCTAGAGATGTTCGCATGGCGGCGCAATGCCCTGGCAACCGAGGTTCCGGACAGGAGGCTAGAAGACAAAGGGCGGACCACCTCAGTGGGTGGTCCGCCCCAGCGATGCTGCTGTTCGTGCATGTGGCCGTGGCCACCTGCGGCGGCCGCTGACTCCCCCTCCTCGGGCTTCTCCACGACCGCGCTCTCCGTGGTGAGGACGAGCGCGGCGATGGACGCGGTGTTCTGCAGCGCGGAGCGAGTGACCTTGGCGGGATCGACGATGCCGCCCTTGAACATGTCGCCCCCCGCCGTTCGCCGCGTTGAACCCACGGCCGTTGCCCTCGGTGCGGATGCGCTCGACCACGACGGCGCCCTCGAACTCGGCGTTCGTCGCGATCAGGCGAGCCGGCTCCGACAGCGCCCCGGCCACGATGCGGGCCCCGTGGCCTCGTCGCCCTCGAGGTCGAGCTTGCCCAAACAGGCCGGTGGAGGCAAACGGCCGCTTGCCCCACTCACGCCCACGATGGTGGTGGAGCATGGAATCCGGTGTTCGTCGCCGGTGGAGGAGGAAGCGAGCTGATCCCGTAGGGAGTGCTCCTCGGCGTGTCCAATGTCGTGGACTACGGTATGAACGTGGTCCGAGCCCTCGACGCGACGCGGCTCTTCGAGTACTGCGTGCAGAACGAGCATTGCCCGTTCGGGGACTTCGACGAGGGCATGCTCCTCGGGGATCGCAGGGTCCTGCCCGACGTGATCGCGGAGCTTGTCGACCGCCCGCATCCCATCACCTATGAGGGTGAATATCTCTGGGGGCCGGTCCTGCAGGCGGTCGCCAGGGATCCGGCGACCGGGCTGGACGTCGGCGCGTCGGACCCGAGAGCCGACCGCGGAACCCTCGCCGAGACATGAAGAACGCCTCTGATCGCGAGCTGAACGAGCGGGATTCGAGCAAGTGATGGCTGCCGTGGTACAGAGCGAAAGCGCTAACGCTTGTGGGCCCCCGGGGATTCGAACCCCGAACCTGCGGATTAAGAGTCCGTTGCTCTGCCAGATTGAGCTAGAGGCCCGGTCGATTGTATCGGACGCGATGGAGCCCACCGGGTGGGGGAGTGGAGGGTGACCGAGGGGACTTGAACCCCCAACCTTCGGGACCACAACCCGACGCTCTAACCAATTGAGCTACGGCCACCACGACTTGCAAGCCCGAACGATTCTAGCAACGCGCCCCGAGCGCCCCGGGTTCAGAGCAGCCGGAGCTGATCGCCCTTGGCGGAAACGGGTTCCTCCGCCCGGCCCCGGCGGTGGCTGAGCCGCGGCTGGATCCCCGGCTTCAGCTTCAGACCGCCGGCCTCACGCACGAGCCGGGAGACCGTGCCCGTCGTCGCTTTCCGGTCGGACACCGGCCCATACGCGTTCTCGGCGTACATGGCCTCGTATCGAGGGACGAGGTCGGGGAACTCATCCCGGAGCCACCGCATGTACTCGTCCTTCACGACGGGTCGCAGGTGCAGCATGATCGGAGAGACGTGGGTCGCCCCGGCGTCGATAGCTGCCCTGACGACCTCCCGGAGCTTCGCGCGGTCGTCGGTGATGCCGGGCAGGATGGGCGCGACCATCACACCGCACGGGATGCCGGCATCGTTCAGGGCGGCGACGGCCTCCATGCGCTTCCGAGGATGGGGCGTCCCCGGCTCGCTCTTGTGCCAGGCGTCCTCGTCGAGCGTGCCGATGGAGA
The DNA here is from genome assembly GCA_046263085.1 of Actinomycetota bacterium. Classification (GTDB taxonomy): domain Bacteria; phylum Actinomycetota; class UBA4738; order UBA4738; family JACQTL01; genus JBHELK01. Next base: position 2,755 of record JBHELK010000011.1, on the reverse strand, counting down.
GCGCCGTCCCCACCTCGGTGACCTTCGAAGCATCGACGAGGAGATCGAGGTCGCGAAGGATGAGCGTGCCCTTCGTGAGGATGGAGAACGGGTTCCGGTAGTCGGTCAGCCCGTCGATGATGCGCGGCATCAGCTTGTAGCGACCCTCGGCTCGCTGATACGGGTCGGTGGCCGTCCCCATCGCGATGTGCTCACCCTTCCACGACTTCCGCGCCAGCTGGCGCCGGAGCACGTCGGGTGCATTGACCTTGACGTAGATCTTCGATTCGAAGTCCCGCCCCGCGTTGAGATCCATGTAGATGTGCGTGGCGCGGGCGAAGCAATACGAGCACGCATGGCTGCAACCCCTGTACGGGTTGATCGTCCAGTTGAAGGGGAGGAACTTGCCGGGGACGTGGTTGATGATCGACTTCGCCTCGACCTCGATGAACTCGATGCCCCGGAACTCCGGGGTGTCGAGCGTGGTCCGGCGGAGCTCGAAAAGTCGGTCCCGCTCCATCCCGGTACTCTAGAACGTGTGTTCGATACCCGGCAACCCCCGTGCGTGCGCCCGGGTGTTTTCGTCTCTGTTCCGCGGGGAACTCTGTGCAGATGCTCAAAGGGAACCGAGCGGACAGGGCCGAATCGACATCCCTATGAACAATGGGCAGGGACCGAAGAGCTTCCCCGCGAGGACCGAGCATCTCCACCACATCCGGTCGTACGTTCGCGAGGAGGCGGCGCGGGCGTCGTTGCCGCCCGACGTCACCCGCGATCTCGTGCTGGCCGTCTCCGAGGCATGTGCGAACGCGGCGCTCCACAGCGAGAGCGACGAGACGCGGGTTCACCTCGACTTCAGCGACGAGCGGGTCGAGTGCACGGTCGAGGACTCCGGTGTCTTCTCGCGCCGCATCCCGGCTCCCGAGCTGGGGTTCCGGGGAGGGAGGGGGATCCCTCTCATGATGGCGCTGATGGACGAGTTCTCGATCCGTGAGGGGAAGCACGGCGATCCTGGGACACAGGTTCGACTCGTGAAATACCCGGCCTGAGTCTCGCCACCCTTCCGACGCCGGCGAACGAAAGAGAAGCGATGCTGCTCGATATCACGAGAGATGCGCCGGTGCTCACGCTCGAGGGTGAGGTCGACGCCTCCAACTCGGCGCATCTCGCCGTGGCGCTCGAGCCGGAGGCCCGGCGCGGCGGCGTCGTGGCCGTCGACATGAACGGCCTCGACTTCATCGACGCCGCCGGCGCCGACGTCCTCCTCGACACGGCTGAGCGCCTCCGGGGCCGTGGCCGCCTCCTGCTCTGCCGGCCCTCCGCCCCGGTCCGTCGTGTCCTCGACGTCCTTCGAGCCAATCGCATGGACGGGATGGCCGTCGTCTCCGCCCCGCCCGATGAGGTGCTTCGGGACCAGTTCTCGGCGCTCGCCCGCTGGGATCCCGATGCCATCCACGAATCGCTCGCCGACGACGCCGTGTGGCACCTCCCCGGTCGCAACGAGTTCTCCGGGACCCATCGCGGCAAGGACGAGATCCTGTCCGTCGCCGCTCGCGTGAAGGAGTTCACCTCGGAGTTCATCCAGCAGGTCGACGACGTCCTGGCCGGCGACGAGCACGTCGCGGTGCTGGGCAACGTGTGGGGGGACCGGGAGGGCAAGATCCTCTTCGGCGCGCGGGAGGTCACCACCTTCCGGATGGACGGCGCGCGCGTGGTGGAGGCCTGGTCCTACCTGTTCGACCCCGCCGGGTTCGACGACTTCTGGACCTGAGCCCGGCTCAGGGGCCGACTCGCTGCAGCCCCTCCCGCTCCTCGTAGGTCAGGATCCGTCTCGCCGCCCGAAGCGTCGCGCTCATGTTCCCGCCGACGATCCGGGACACCAGCCGTTCGACGAGCCGGCCCGGGAGTCCTCCGCGGAGATCGAAGGCGATTTCGAGCGAGAGCTCCGTCGAGCCGTCCTCGTGGGGCGTGACCACCCATCGTCCGTGCTGGTCGATACCCCGGAGCGACTTCCAGGCGATCGTCCGTGGCTCCTGCCAGTCGGTGAGTCGGATGACGCCGCCGGCCTCGATCGAGCCGACCCGCATGAGCACCCGGAACTCGGCGCCCATCCCGCGTTCCTTCTCCGAGCACAGCTCCCATCGCGTGAGACCGGAGAAGAACTCCGGGAAGCGAACGGGGTCCGCGATGAGAGCGAAGACCTCCTCGGCGGGCCTGTCGACGTCGAGTGACCGCTGGAGCTTGATCATCGCGGCTACAGGAGCGGCGGGAGCGGGCGCTCGGCGGCCAGTCTCGTGAGCGATTCCTGCATCAGGTCGGTCACGTACCGGTAGGCCCGGTCGAGCTTCGGGTCGCGGCCGAAGCGCTCGCGCACGTCGATCGGCTCGAGGACCTCCATCTTGATCTTTGCGGGGAACGGGATGTGTCCGAGGAAGTCCCCGACATTGATGCCCCACGGCAGCGCGAGGGAGATCGGGAGGATCTTGAGGCGGGCGAATTTGTCGAGACGGAGGGCCTTCGCGATCCGTCGGCCGTCGCTGAGCGGGAGGAACGTCTCCTGCCCTCCGACGGAGACCACCGGAACGATCGGGACGCCGGTCTCCTTCGCCAGGCGGAGGAACCCCTTGCGGCCGTCGAAGCGGATCTCGTTGCGAGCGCTCCACGGGCGATGGGTCTCGATGTCCCCGCCCGGATAGACGAGGACGCACGAGTCCCGACGGAGGGCAGCCTTCGCCACCTCGGGATCGGCCGTGACGATGCCCCACTTGCGTCCGAC
>JBHELK010000010.1:0-18628 GCA_046263085.1 Actinomycetota bacterium | reverse complement strand
ATCCGGTTCGCCAGCTCGCTGATGGACTACATCTTCCGGCGCCTGGCGCTCGAGTACCTCCCGCTGGAGAAGCGCGAGGCGCTCGGCATCAAGTCCGTCGGCGAGCGCAAGGAGGCCATGAACGGGGCGGCGTACGCACCGACCGAGGAGCCGGAGGCCCCGTCCGAGGCCTCGGCTCCTGCGCCCATCGAGCTCGAGACGAAGGAACCGGTGGAGACCAAGGCCCTCGACGCGCCGCTCTGCTACTCGTGCGGATCGAAGATGCAGCCCGCGGGCTCCTGCTACGTGTGCACGACCTGCGGCTCGACCAGCGGCTGCTCGTAACGGCGGAGACGGGGAGCTCGGGAGGCCGGTGCCCGCGCCGGCCTCCCGACGCAATCACCGATGAGCCACCGCATCGTCGGCTATCACCACGTGCAGCTCGCCATGCCGAGCGGCGGGGAGTCGCGGGCGGAGGCGTTCTACGGCGGCCTGCTGGGGCTGGAACGCATCGAGAAGCCGCCGGAGCTCGCGGGGCGCGGCGGTTGTTGGTTCCGGGGCCAGGGTGTCGAGCTGCATCTCGGGGTGGAGGACCCTTTCCTTGCTGCCCGCAAGGCGCATCCCGCTCTCCTGGTCGACGGGCTCGATGCGCTCGAAGCCCGGCTGGGGGAGGCCGGCGTCGAGGTCACGAAGGACGTGGAGCTCGAAGGTCATCGCCGGTTCTACGCCCACGACCCCTTCGGCAACCGGATCGAGCTCATCGAGTAACGTCGGGACGAGGATGATGGCGGGCATACGGAGGCTCTCGGCGGTCTCGCTGATCGTGCTGGCGAGCTGCTCCACGTCCCCGGGTTCCACCGGCGCGGGGCCCATCGGCTCGTCCGCGGCGGCCGGTCCGGCCGCGCACCTGCCGAGGCACTTCGGCATCGGGGTCTCAGCCGCTCCCGATGCGAACGGCCTCTACGGGTGGATGCCGAAGACGAAGATCCCCTTCGACTACGCCTACCAGTACCTCGCGGCCGGTGTGAACACCGGGCAGGGCTGGCAGACGTGGAACTCGAACGCCCGGTTCCCGCTGCTGTACGCGCGCGGCGCGGCCCGCCACGGCTACATCCCGGTCTTCCCGTACTACATGCTGCTGCAGAGCGACGGGCCGTGCGGATCGTGCGACGAGGCGCAGAAGGACCTGGCCCACCTGAACGATCCCGGCGTGATGGCCGCGTACTACCGAGACTTCGCGAAGCTCATGCAGCGGCTCGGACCGAGGACCCATGACGGCCTGAAGGGATTCGGGAGGACGGCCATCGTTCACGTCGAACCGGATCTCTCGGGGTACGCGGAGCACGCGGCGCTCGAGCCGTCGCAGTGCTACGGGTTCTGCACGGGGCACGGCAACAACCCGTCGGTCGTCACCGCTTCGGTGAAGAGCTCCGGCGTGAAGGAGGTCGCCGGGTTCCCGGACACGTACCGGGGATTCAACCTCGCGCTCCTGCATCTTCGCGACGTGTACGCGCCCAACGTGCTGATGGCGTTCCACGTCAGCGACTGGGCGGCGCTGTTCGACGTCGGATCCTCGACCGACGAGCTGAATGCGGCGGCCTTGGGACGCGAGGCGGGGGCATTCGCAGCGAAGTCGGGCGTGAACGGGTCGGGCTCCACCTACGACCTGGTGTTCAACGACGTGGCCGACCGCGATGCCGGCTACTACAAGTACGTGTACGGCAACGACGCGTTTTGGGACCGGACGAACAGGACGGTGCCGAATTTCCATCGGTGGGAGGAGTTCGTCGGCGCAGTGCACGCTCGCGTCCACCGGCCGGTGATCGTGTGGCAGATCCCACTCGGCAACCAGTATTTCCGGACCGAGAACGATGCCGACGGGCATTATCAGGACAACCGCGCGGAGTACTTCTTCCACCACGTGAGCGAGCTCCTGCACGCCGGCGTCATCGCGCTGCTGTTCGGAGCCGGGAACGGGGGCAGCACGACGAACACGGACACGAAGGGCGATGGCGTGACGAACCCTTCACCGAAGTGCACGACGGACGGCGGGCCACGCATCTGTCCGTCGCACCGGAGCGCGGTCTCCGACGACGACGGCGGATACCTGCGGATGGCGGCCCGCGCCTACTACCGCTCGCCGGTGAGCCTTCTGTGAGGCTGCCGTTCAAGCAGCTCGCGCCGGACGCCCAGCTCCCGTGTGCGGCGCACCCCGGCGATGCCGGGCTCGATCTGTCCTCCACGATCGAGGTCGAGGTACCGGCGGGGGAGCGGGCCATGATCCCGACCGGGGCGGCGGTCGCCATCCCCGAGGGGCATGCCGGGCTCGTCCTGCCCCGGTCGGGACTGGCCTCCAGGCACGGGTTGACCCTGGCGAACGCCCCCGGGCTGATCGACGCCGGATACCGCGGGGAGGTGACGTGCGCCGTGGTGAACCTGAACCGAAGCGTGCCCGTGCGGGTCCGCAAGGGCGACCGCATCGCACAGCTGGTGGTCGTGCCCATCCCGGAAGTTCGCCCGGAGTGGGTCGAGGAGCTGCCCGAATCGAGCAGGGGCGCCGGGGGGTTCGGGTCGACCGGGGCCTGAGGTAAAATCGGGGCCTACGCGGACGTGGCTCAGTTGGTAGAGCACCACCTTGCCAAGGTGGGGGTCGCGGGTTCGAATCCCGTCGTCCGCTCCAAAAGAACCGCTCAAGGCATTGCTGAGATTCACTGCGACGCATGAAACCGCCCGCCCGGCGAATATCCTTCGGCGTCGCCGTATGGTCTGGAGGAACGCCCCTTGAACGAGGTTCGGCTGGCCGATCTGTTGAGTGGGCTCTCCGCCGTGACCGATCTCGGGATGGGGGAGCAGGTCGGATCGGCGGCGCGGGCGTGTCTGCTGGCGCGGTGGCTGGCCGACGCGGCCGGATTCTCGGACGAGGACGCCCGCGACGTCTACTACACCTCGCTGCTCCAGCACATCGGCTGCACCGCATACTCCCACGAGTCGTCGCGCTACTTCGCCGACGAGCAATCCGTCAAGCGCGCGACCCAGGTCACCAACTTCAACGATCCGAAGGACATCTTCCTCGGCTACCTCCCCACGATCACGAAGCACGCCCCCGCCGGCGCCCGCGCCCGGACCTTCCGCTCGGCGTTGGTCTCGTCGCGGTCGATCACGGACGGCTACATGCTCGCCGCGTGCGAGGTGGGATTCAACATGGCTCGACGCCTCGGACTGTCCGCCGGCGTCCAGGAGGGGCTCCTGCACATCTTCGAGTCGTGGAACGGGAAGGGACGTCCCAGGAGGCTCGAGGGTGAGGCCATCTCCCCCGCGGCGCGTGTCGCGCACGTGGCGCACTACGCGTCCCTGTTCGATCGCCTGGAGGGCCCCGAGGCCGCCGTCGACGCCGTCGCCAAGCGTGCCCGCGGGTACCTGGATCCCCGGCTCGTGGAGACCTTCCTCGATCGCGGTCCGAAGCTCCTCGCCGAGCTGGCCGACACCGACGTGCTCGAGCGGCTCTGCGAGGACGAGCCGACGCCACACCTCGTGGTGCCGGAATGGCGGATCGACGAGTTCCTGCGCGCATTCGGTGACGTCGTCGACCTGAAGGCTCCGTACTTCCACGGCCACTCCAATGCCGTCTCGACGCTCGCGGAAGTCGCGGCGGAGCGCCTTGGCCTGTCGAAGGACGACGTCGCTGTCTGTCGCCGTGCCGCCTGCGTCACCGATGTGGGGCGCGCGGCGATCCCGAACGGCATCTGGGAACGTCCCGGGACGCTCCACACGAACGAGTGGAGCCAGGTCCGTCTCCACCCGTACCATTCGGAGCAGGTCCTCATGCGATCCGAGGTCCTTCGGTCGCTGGCTCCGTTCGCCGGCGCCCACCACGAACGCGTCGACGGCACCGGCTACTTCCGTGGATCCCGCGCGGTCGCCCTGCCAACACCCACCCGCATACTCGGCGTCGCCGACGCGTATGCGGCGATGACCGAGCCCCGTCCTCATCGGGTGGCTCTGTCCGCGGAGCGGGCCGCCGACGGGCTCCGCCGGCATGCCCGCGACGGCCGGTACGACCCGGAGGTGGTCGAGAGCGTCCTCGAGGCAGCGGGCCACAAGAAGGAAAAGGTCCGTCGCAAAGGGCCGATGGGGTTGAGCGACCGACAGGTCGAGGTCTTGCGGCTCGTCGCGAACGGACACTCGAACCGGGCCATCGGCGAGGCGCTGCACATCTCGCCCCGGACGGCGGAGCACCATGTCCAGGACGTCTACGCCAAGATCGGGGCATCGAGCCGCGCCGCCGCGGCGATGTTCGCGATGGAGCATGGACTGTTCGGTCCGAAAGATTGGTAGTTCTACCGATGCCTTGACCTGAGCCCCGCTCCTAGCCTCCGAGCAGTCGTATCGGATCGACCGCGAAGGAGGTGCCTCATGGCACAGGCAAAGCAGGACGTCGGTCACGCCGCAGGCAACGAAGAGATCCGCCAGCTCTGGGACAGCATGGCCACGGGCTGGAACGCCAGGCGGGCCTACCTGGCCGAGTTCTCCAAGGACATCACGACGTGGCTGGTGGACGAGCTGGATACGCAGCCTGGACAGACGATCCTCGAACTCGCTGCGGGCCCCGGCGACACGGGCTTCGCCGCCGCACGCAGGATCGGCGACGACGGACGGTTGATCTCGACCGATCTCGCCCCGGCCATGGTGGAGGTGGCCAGGCGCCGCGCCGCTGAGGTGGGCGTGACGAACGCGGAGTTCCGGGTGCTCGACGCCGAGCGCAACGACCTCGGCACGGACTCCGTCGACGGCGTCATCTGCCGGTGGGGATACAGCCTCATGCTCGATCCCCTGCAGGCCCTCACCGAGGCGCGACGTGTCCTGCGCCCGGGCGGTCGGCACACGCTGTCCGTCATGGCCTCACCGCAGGAGAATCCCTGGGGGTCGCTGCTCATGCGTTCGGTGGTGGGACTCGGACTGATCCCGCCGCCCGATCCGAAGCACCCAGGGGGATTGTTCTCGCTCGCGGACCACGAGGATCTTCGAACTGTGATCGACGGCGCCGGATTCAGCGAGGTCGAAATCGAAGACATGCACCTCCGGCTGAGGTTCACGGACTTCGACGACTACTGGCGTTTCATCCTGGAGTTCGCCGGCGGCGTGTCCGCGCTCCTGCGGAGCTTCGACGGTCCCACCCTCCAGAAGGTGCAGGACGCCACCGCCTCGGCCATCTCGGAGTTCCAGCAGGGAAGCGGTTACGACTTCCCGGCGCTGACCGTCAACGCGGTTGCCAAATAAGCCGGTTCGACTCCCATGGTCGTCCGCTCCAAACCCTGGCCTTCGGGCTGAAGACCACACTCGCCGACACGACCGACTCGCTCGCGACTACCCGTCGGCCGCGACAGAGGAGCTGACGGCGAAAGGCGTGAATTTGCCAGGGGTGAGTTTCACGGGTTCGAATCCCGCCGCCCGCTCCATAGGAGAAGGAGGTCCGGACGATGGGGAGGTCCCGATTCATCGCGCTCATCGTGCTGGCGGTCGTCGCGTTCTCGGCGATGCCCGCCGGCGCCGTCACCGGGGCGGTCGATGACCCCGACGACGTCGAGGGAAAGCTCGACCTGGCCAGGCTGTACTGGCGCAAAGACACCGACACGAGCTCGCTCCTGATCGTCATCAAGACGATCGAGTCCTGGAAGAAGGCCGTCCTTGGCGGCGACGTCAACAGGCTCGTTGCCCTCATCGACACCGATGGAGACGGGGCGACGGACTTCCGGGCCCGGATCAAGAGGGCGGGGAACAACCTTGCCGCGTTCATCACCGGTGCGGACTCCGCCTTCGAGCCGGTGCCCGCCCACAAGACCGATGGCTGGACGCTCCGCTTCACGATCCCCGGGAGCAGCCCCCCCAACCCGGACGGCCCGCCGCCGCACCTCCGGCTGGTCTCCAGGTTCGTGGAGTCGGTCGAGTGCGACACCGCCTCCGGCCACGGGCCATGCATCGATCACGCACCCGATGAGACGGGGAGCTGATCGTGGGGTCCGTGGTGGATGGCTAGGGTCTTCAGGGACGCCGACGCGCCACTCACGCCGCTCGAAGCAAAGAGGGTCGCGGTCATCGGGTACGGGAACCAGGGACGGGCCTGGGCCCAGAACCTCCGCGATTCCGGGGTCGACGTCCGCGTGGGGACGATCGGCGACGCATCACGGGACACGGCCGCCGGCGACGGGTTCGATGCCCACGAGGTCGAGGAAGCCGCCCGGCAGGCCGACGTCGTCTGCCTGCTCATCCCCGACGAGGTCATGGGCGAGGTGGTCGCCGGGCGCGTGGGCCCAGCTCTGAGCCCGGGGGACGCGCTCTGCTTCGCCAGCGGATATGCCGTGGCCTTCGGCGAGGTGGAGGTTCCGACGGGCGTCGACGTGATGATGGTCGCCCCTCGGATGCTCGGCGTTGGTGTCCGGGAGACGTTCGTATCCGGAGAGGGATTCGTCGCGTTCGCCGGTGTCGAGGAGGACGCGACCGGCTCGGCCTGGCCGGTCTGCCTGGCACTGGCGCGCGCGATCGGTGCGACCCGCCGGGGCTGTCTCGAGCTCAGCTTCCACCAAGAGGCGGTCATCGACTTGTTCATGGAACAGGGGATCGCGCCGGCGCTGGGCCAGGTGTGGCAACACGGAGCGATGGCACTCCTCGAGGCCGGTCTGCCGATCGAGGCGATCCTCGTCGAGTTCGTACTCTCGGGCGAGGTGGAGCGGACCTACCGCGCCCTCCGCGAGATCGGGTACGCGAAGCAGGCGGAGCTCCACTCACAGACCAGCCAGTACGGAACACTGTCCAGGCGGGATCGGTTCGCCGACCTGGATGTCCTTGCTCGCCTGCGTGAGGTCGTTCGCGACATCGGCAGCGGGGACTTCGCGAAGGAGTGGGCCGAGGAGCGGGCTACCGGCTACCCGAGGTTTCGGGCCCTGAAGGAGGGTGGCCAGTTCGGCGCTCTTTCCGAGGTCCAGGATCGGATCCGGGAGATGTTCGAGCCCTGACCGTTCGGATCCTCGTCGCATCGATGGTCGTCGCCGGCTTGCTGACGGCGTGCACCTCGAACGACGGCTCGACCGGGGCCCCCCGAACGACCGCTCCCAATGCGACCACCACCGAGGACCAGGTTCGGTCGTGGATCCTCGAGGACCGGCTGCAGGCCGAGCTGACGATCGAGGATCAGCCCGACTGGATGGCGGTGGGCTATGGGTCGATCTGGGTGCTCGTGGACGAGGCCGCCGCCATCGACCGCATCGATCCCAGCACGAACCAGGTCGTCGCCGCGATCGAGGTCGGGACCCATCCTTGCAACGGCCTGGTCGCCGGGTTCGGTTCCATCTGGGTGCAGAGCTGTAGCGAGCAGAAGATGTACCGCATCTCCGCTCGGCGCCAGGCGGTCGAGGCGGTGATCGACATCCCCGTGTTCCGGAGCCTCCCGGGAACCGGGCCGTTCGGAGGGATCGCTGCGGGTGCCGGGGCGCTCTGGATGGTGACCGCCGGCCGCGACGGCGCCTTCGATCTCCTGGCGCGTATCGATCCGCGGACCAACAAGGTCAAGGACCGCATCGAGCTGGGACACCTCGGCGGTGGCGTGGCCGTCGGCGACGGGGCGGTCTGGGTGTCGGCTCCGGAGGACGGCCTGCTCCTTCGCGTCAACCCGGTATCGGGTGAGGTCGTCGAGGAGATCGGCGGCCTCGCCCAGCCCGCGTGGGTCGCGGCGGGGGAGGGCGGGGTGTGGGTGATCAGCAGCACCTGGCCCGACCACCCGCACGCCGACGGATCGGTGACGCGCGTGGATCCGGCGACGAACGAGGTCGTGTCCCGGATCGGGATCGACGAGGGACCGGGGGAGGCCGCGGGCATCACGGTCGGCGGGGGATTCGTGTGGGTCCGCACGCAGTACACCCTCCTGGCCGAGATCGACCCGACATTGAACACCGTCGTCGAGCGGTACGTGGACCAGAAGGGGCTGGGTGACGTGGACGTCGGCTTTGGCTCCGTCTGGCTCTCGGACTTCGCCTTCATGCGGGTGTGGCGAGTGCCCCTCGCATGACCGATGAATTCTCACCGCGGCGGCGGCGCGGTGGTCAGGCGGCCGAGGGAACGCAGCGTGAGCGCGACCTGGGCGTCGGTGGCCAGCGCCGGGTGGCAGCAGGTGAAGATGAGCTCGAGTCGCTCGTCGGGAAAGGCCGTGGGTTGCACGCTGCTCCGCTTCCTCCGTTGTCGCCAGCAGGCGGGTCTTCGCGGCCAGCGTTCGGTCTCGCCGGATCCGATCGATGGCCCGGTTGCGCGCCGTCGTCACCAGCCAGGCACCGGGATTCGTGGGCACACCAGGGCGGCGAGGACGTAGCCCCACCGGTCGCGGAAGACCTGCTCGAGGTTCGCTACCACTCCACGATCGGGCGCACCTCGATGGCGCCACCCAGCAGGGCCGCCGGGATCCGCGCGGCCAGCTCGATCGCCGCGTCCAGGTCGTCGGCCTCGTAGAGCAGGTAGCCACCGATGGCCTCCTTGAGCTCCACGAACGGTCCGTCGGTGGTCAGCGTCTTGCCGTCCTGCACCCGCACGGTGGTCGCAGTCTCGGGCGAGTCCAGGCCCTGGCCGGGCGTCACGCCGGGGGTCTGGTTGATCGCCTGGTAGTCCGCGTAGACGGCCTTCTGCTCGTCATCCGGCAGCGTGGCCCACGCCTCGGGGTCACGCGGCGTGGGGGTGCTGCCCTGGTGGATCAGCAGCAGGTACTTCATGTTCCCTCCTTCTGGTCGTGGTCGTGGATGAGACGAACGGGGACCCGGGAAATCGACAGCCGAAAAGGGACGTTTCGGGTGCAGGAGCCGGCCTGCGGGCCGCGAATACAAGGCTGGAACCCGCCCGATCCCAGGAGCCCATGATGCCCTCGCCAGCCGTCCTCCGTCGCCTCACCCCGGCCCTCGTGGCCGGCTCGTTGCTCGTGGCCACCGTCGGTTCGGCCGGGGCGGCCGCGGGCGTCCCCAGGCACACGTCTCAGTGGCGGAGCGTGCGTGCCGGCGTCCTGGCGCGGGTCGACCGGGTGGCGGCGGCCCTCGCCGATGCCAGCCTCGCCGGGGCGGTCCGTGCGGCCGCTGCCCAGGCCGGCGTGCAGGTCTCCGCGCCCTCCTTGACAGGCTCGGCCTCGATGCCCGCCGGGGTGCCGGCTCCGATCGCGGGAGCCGTGGCCCGAGTCCTGGGCGCCGTGCAGACGGCGTCGTCGATGGCCCGGACCTCGTTCAATGTGGACCTTCGGACCCTCGATCGGTCGGTGCGCCGTATGGATCGACTGGCTGAGCTCGTGACTGCTCATCGGTTCCATGCATCTTCCGAAGGGGCCAGGGCGCGGCGCCTTCATGCGCTCGAGCACAGGGTCCGGGGGTCCTTCGATCGCACGCGGATGTACTCCGCCGGATATCTGGTCGCCGATGCCATCGACCGCGCGCTGCCCATCCTCCAGGAGTATGCCGGGACGCTTCCCGATGCGGTGAGCGCCATCGCCGTCGACGGGTGCGACGTGCTCGACGCGACACCGGTGCTCTGCATCGGGAACGACAAGAACAACGTGTACACGAACGACGAGGCCCTCCAGATCGACCTGGGAGGCGACGGCCTCTACGAGAACTCCGCGGGGGGAGCGTTCGTGCTCGGCAACTCGCTCGCCGCGGCGGTGACGATCGACCTGGCGGGGAACGACCGCTATCAGGCCCAGCAGCCGCTGGCGTCGGGTGTCTTCGCCGTTCAGGGCGGGACGAACTACGGGATCGGCATGCTCGTCGACCAGGCCGGCGACGACGTGTACGCCGCGACGTCGGGTGAGGCGGGGAACTGCGCGCCCTGCACCGCCGGAGCGCACGGCCAGGGCTACGCGGCGCAGGGGGTGGGCCTGCTGCGCGACATGGCCGGCAACGACACGTACGTGTTGTCCGCGTCGAAGCGACCCGGCGCCGCCGCGGAGGGACAGGGCTACGCGGGCCTCGGCCTCGGGCTGGCCCTCGACTACGGCGCCGGCTCGGATTCCCGAACGATGCAGGCCGCATCCGGCTGGGCCGCGCTCTCCTCCGTCTACGGCTTCGGGTACGGCCGTGTCGGCGGGGTGGCCCTCTCCTACGACGACGGCGGCAGCGACTCGTTCACGATGAACGCCACCAGCGACCAGGCGCCCGGCGATGCCGGACCGACCGTCAGCCGGTTCCTCTCCGGGTACGCCATGGGCATGGGCTACGGCGACGACGGGGGAGTCGGCATGCAGATCACCGGAGTCGGCCCCACGCAGCGCATCGGCACCGCGAGCACGCTGGCTGAGCTCGCGGGCGCCGTCGGCGTGTTCGGCATGGGCTACGGCGACAGCTCCGGCGGGCTGGGCGCTCTCCGCGACGAGGGCGGCGACGACCTCTATCGCGGTGTCGCAACGAGCCAGGCGGTGGTCAACGCCACATCGGACGACACCTGCGGTTGCGACGGTCCGCAGATCGACGCCGAGGCCGTGGATGCACAGGTTCGCGGGATGGGGCAGGGCGACGTCGGGTCGGCGGGCGTGCTCGTCGACAACGCCGGCAACGACCGGTACGAGGAGATCGCGACGTCCTCGGCGACGGCCGTCGCGCGCGACGATCGCTCCTCCGTGGTCCCCGGCGACACGGGTCTCGTGGCGAACGCCATGATCACGCAGCCGGTGTCGATCTCCGGCCAGGGCTTCGGCAACGGCGGGATCGGGATGCTCGACGATCTCGGCGGTGACGACGTCTATCGGACCGCCACCACGAGCACGGCGCGAGCAGACGCCTCGGCCCGCGTGGCCGACGTCCCGCTGGAGGGTGACGCCCTCACGCAACAGGCGCTGACGTACGCCCAGGGTCTGGGGCTGGACACGTACGGGGAGCTGCGGGACGAGGGCGGCAACGACCAGTACTCGAGCACGAACACCTCCACCGCCTCGGCCACGCCCGCGACCGCGGTCTCGCAGGGCCAGGCGGTCTCGAGCGTCCAGGGCATGATCCTCGGTCTCGGGAGCGCTCTGCTGCTGGACGACGGCGGCTCCGCGGACGTCTTCGCGCAGACCCCAGTGGCGCGCGCGCCGTGCCAGGGAACGCGCGGCGGCACCTCCTGGGTCGATTGCGGTGCCGGCGGCGCCGTCGGCGTCAACCGCTAGCGCCGCTCGACCGACTTACGCGGCCGCTGCTCCGGCAGGCTGCTCCGCGCTTTCCATGGCCCAGGCCAAGACCTGGTCGATCGACTCGGCGACGTGGAACTCGATCTCCTGACGCACCTGCTCGGGGACGTCGTCCAGGTCGCCCTCGTTCCGCTTCGGCAGGATGACCTCCTTCAACCCCGCCCGGTGCGCCGCGAGGACCTTCTGCTTCACGCCACCGATCGGCAGGACCCTGCCCTGGAGCGTCACCTCGCCGGTCATACCGACCGTGGGCTTGACCGTCCGCCCGGTCAGCAGGCTGGCCAGGGCGGTCGTCATCGTCACCCCCGCCGAGGGCCCGTCCTTGGGCACGGCTCCCGCGGGAACGTGCAGGTGGAACCGGCCGGCCAACTGCTCCGGCGCGATCCCGAGCTCGCCGGCGTGGGATCGCACGTAGCTGAGCGCGATCCGAGCCGACTCCTTCATCACGTCGCCGAGCTGACCGGTGAGGATGAGTTCCTCCGGGCCATCGCTCTCCATCCTCGTGGCCTCGATGAACAGGACGTCGCCGCCCGTACCGGTCACGGCGAGACCGGTGGCGACGCCGGGAACCGACGTGCGCTCCGCGGCCTCGAAGAAGAACTTCTGCCGACCCAGGTACTCGCGGATATCGCTCGCGCCGATCGTGACGGGCGAGGACGAGCCCCGCCCCACCAGAGCAGTGGCGGCCTTGCGCAGGACCTTGCCGAGCTCGCGCTCGAGGTTGCGCACGCCGGCCTCGCGCGTGTAGTCGCCCACGACGGCGCGCAGCGCGTCGTCGGTCACCGCGACCTCCTCCGGCCGCAGCCCGTTCTTCTCGATCTGCCGGGCGAGCAGATGGTCACGAGCGATGGCGACCTTCTCGTCCTCGGTGTACCCGTCGAGGCGGATGACCTCCATCCGATCGAAGAGCGGTCCCGGGATCGTCTCCGCCACGTTGCCGGTGGCGATGAACAGCACCTCCGAGAGATCGAGGTCGACGTCGAGGTAGTGGTCGCGGAACGTGTGGTTCTGCGCAGGGTCGAGCACCTCGAGCAGCGCGCTCGACGGGTCGCCGCGCCAGTCGGAGCCGACCTTGTCGATCTCGTCCAGCATCATCACCGGGTTCTTCGTCCCGGCGTCCTTCAGAGCGCGCACGATCCGCCCGGGCAGCGCGCCGACGTACGTGCGACGGTGCCCGCGGATCTCGGCCTCGTCGTGGATCCCGCCGAGCGAGACGCGGACGAACTTCCGTCCGAGCGCCCGGGCCACGGACTCGCCGAGCGACGTCTTGCCGACGCCGGGCGGTCCGATCAGCGTGAGGATGGCGCCCGAGCCGCGTCCGGACGAAGCTTCCGCCAGGCCCCGCTCCGCGCGAAGCTTGCGAACCGCGAGGTACTCGAGGATGCGCTCCTTCACGTCCTCGAGACCGGTGTGATCCTCGTCGAGGATCCGCCGCGCCTCCGCGATGTCGAGGTTGTCCTCGGTCCGCACGTCCCACGGCACGTCGAGCAGCCAGTCGAGGTAGGTGCGGATCCAGCCCTGCTCGGGGGACTGCTCCGACGTGCGCTCCAGCCGCCCGAGCTCACGCTCGGCCTGCGTGCGGACGCCCTCGGGCATGTTCGCCTCGGCGATCCGCCGGCGGTAGTCCTCGACGATGTTCTCGTCGTCGTCCTCGCCGAGCTCCTTGCGGATGGCGTCCATCTGCTGGCGCAGGATGAACTCACGCTGCCGCTTGTCGAGGCCCTCGGTGACCTCCTCGCGGATCTTGTCCTTGACCGTGATCTCGGCGAGCGTCTCCTTGGCCCAGCGGACGACCTTCTCCAGGCGCTGCTCGACGTCGAGCGTCTCCAGGACCTCGGCCTTCCGCTCCATGGCGAGGTCGGGTGAGTACCCGGCAGTGTCGGCCAGCGTGCCGGGGTCGGTGATGCCCCGCAGGGCCTCGGCGACCTGGGGGACGCCCCGGGCGTCGACGATGTTCTCGACCGTCGCGCGGTAGTCGCGTGCCAGCTCGTGGGCTCGGGGCGTGTCGGCGGAGGTTTCGTCGGCCTCCTGGACCTGGACCCACAGGGCGTTCCCGGTGCCCGCCACGCCGGTCCCGATGATCGCCCGGTGCAGACCTCGGATGACGAGCGCCTCCATGCCGTTCTGGAGGCGGGCGGTGTCCTCGATCTTGGCCACGGTTCCCACGGCGGCGTACCGCGCCCCGAGCTTGGGGACCAGGACCAGGAGGTCGTCCTGCTCGCGGGCGGCGGACACGGCCGCCTCGGCCTCGGTGGTCTCGAGCATGAGCGTGACCACCATCCCGGGGAGCACGACCCCCGAGGTCAGCGGCAGCAGGGGAAGCACACGGGTATCCAGTTGTTCGGGCACGTCCATCATCTCCAGTCGGAATCGTTCTCAGAGATGGTGAACGGCCCAGTGTGCCCGTCTATTCCAACCTTGAGCGCCCCACGCTCAAGGTCGGCCTGCGCCAGCGGGCGTTTTCGGGGGCTCGGTCGCGTCTTCTCTCGCCGTCCGGACGCGCTCCTCCACCCGCAGTTCTGGGCGGAGGACGGTTCGGTCTGGTACGCCGACGCGTACAACGACGGCGGGCTCGCCGTCCTGTTCCGGGCACCTCGGCTACCTCCGGTGCTCGCCGCCGCGCTCCTGTTCCCGACGTCGTTCGCTCCGCGGCCGGCCCGCGCTCGCTCGGCCGGGCTACGGCACCCGGTACTTCCTCGTCCCGATGCTCGCGTTCGTGGCCGCGCTCGTCGGCGCCCTGAGCCGGCGTGGAGGCGCGCCTGGTCCGTCGAGCAGAGCAGTCGCGCTCGTGGCGGCCGGACTGCTGCTGGTGATGGTCGCCGTCGGGGTGCCCCGCGACTGGCGCTCCCCGCCCTTCCCGGACGATCACTTCGGCCGATACGCGGGGATCCTCGACCGCACGAGGGCGGTCGGACGGGTGACCATCCCCATCAACCCGCCGGGCTGGCGGATGACGCTCGTCAAGAGGGGCCGATCAAGGGATCGGATCGGACCCTGCCCGGGAGGGACAATCCCTGGGTCCGATCGGCCTCGTACAGTCGGGCGATGGAGTCGCGGGCGAGGAGGGGCGTGAGCCCGCTGTGGTCCAAGGCGCCCCTGGTCCTGCTCCGGTATCCCCGGCTCCTGGTGGCGGTGGGCTTCGGCACGCTGCTCCTGGTCCTTGCCGCGGCCGCATTCCCGTTGTTCATCTCCGCGGAGACCAGCCGCCTCCTGGCCGACAAGGTCGCCGAGCCCGGCCTGACCCGGTACGGAGCCGGCGTGCAGTACCGGCTCCACGACGAGCAGGTCGAAGGCGTCGTCGGCCCGGGCCGGGCCCCCTCTCCGGAGGAGATCGAGGCTCGGTTCACCGCACGGATGTGGCATCCGCTCCTCGGGCCGACGGTCACGAACGTGCTCGGCCCGAGAGCAACGGCGTTCTCGGAGTCCGGGGCCCCGGAGGGCTCCGAGGTCACGCTGTTCGCCGGAACCGGCGCGACGCGCGAGGTCCGTGTGGCCGAGCCGGGCAACGGGTCCGGTGTGTGGATCGCGATCGCCACCGCGCGACGCCTCCATGTGCACGTGGGCGACTCGCTCGACCTCACGTACCAGGGTCTGCGCGTGAGCATCCCGGTGTCGGGGGTGTACCGGGCACTGGCGCCGACCGGGTACTGGGTGTCCTGGTATGCGAGCACGCATGGGCTGTGCGACCTGTGCCGCCCCCCGCCGCCGCTCGCCCTCCTCGGCGTCCGACAGATCGCCGGCGTCTTCGAGCGGCTCGGCGTTCGCGCGGCCACCTACTCCTGGCAGGCGCCCATCCGGGCGGATGCCACGTTCACCCTGGACGATGCCCGCTCGCTCGCCGCCTTCGAGGAGCGGTTCGTCGGCGGGACGGGCAGGCCGAACAGCTTCTTCCAGTGCTGCCGGGGCTTCCTGGTCGGGTCGCACGAGCGTGACGGGGAGGTCTTCGTGGGCATGCCGCGCGCGGTCACCGAGGTCAGGCAGGCCGCAGCGGGGCTGGAGGGCTCCGGCAAGGTCCTGCAGGCCGCCGGCGTGCTCGTCGCGCTCACGGTGGTCGGCGCGGCGGGCGCGTTCAACGTCTCGGCCCGGAAGGTCGAGGCCCAGCTGCTCTATGCGCGGGGAGCCCCGCTGTGGACGGTCGCGGCCCGTACCTGTCTCGAGGCGGCCGTGCCGGGCATCCTCAGCGCCGCCCTCGGCGTGGGGGCGGCGTTCCTGCTTGCCCGGGCCGGGCCGGGTGGGCCGATCGCATCGAGTGCGAGCGCCCGTGCCGTGTTCGGGGCCGCCGAGGCGACCATCGCGTCGATCGCGTTCCTGGGTCTCGTGTCGGCGGTGGCGTACGTGCGGAGCTCGGAGTCGCATCGCGGCCGGTTCGCCGTCCTCGCCCTGGTGCCGTGGGAGCTGGCGATCGTCGCTCTCGCCGCCCTCACGCTGCAGCGCCTTCGACACGGAGGCGCGTTCATCGATGACGCCACGCTCGACGTGCGGCGTCCGAGCTCGGCGCTGCTGCTGTTCCCGGTGCTCTCCATCGGCGGGCTCGGCGTCGTCGGGGCCCGTCTGTTCGTCGTCGCGGTCCGCTGGCTCCGGGGGCGGAGCGGGCGACTCGCTTCCTCGTTGTACCTCGCCGTGCATCGCCTGGCGGGCGGGTCGAGCCTCACGTTGCTGCTCGTGGCCGCCTCCGCACTCTGCCTGGGCGTGTTCGTGCACACCCAGACGGTGGTGGAGTCGCTGCAGACCACGGTCGACGCGAAAGCGGGCGTGTTCGTTGGGAGCGACGTGGCGGGGACGGTCGGGTATCAGACGCCGCTCCCCGATCGATTCCCGTTTCCGATCACCAGGGTGACCCGCGTGGAGCAGCGGAGCGAGCTCTCCCCGGGTGCGCTCCAGGTCGACGTCCTCGCGGTCGACGCCCGAACGGTTGCCTCGGCCGCGTACTGGAACCCGAGGCTGTCCGACCTCTCGCTGAGCGAGATCGCCCGGCGGTTGCAGGAGCCCGGCGGCCGCTCGGTGCCGGCGGCGCTGGCGCGAGGGCCCGACGACATCGAGACCTCGACGCTGGTCGTGGGGGGCGTCGAGGTCCCCATCCATGTCGTGGCCCGGGCCTCCGGATTCCCGGGGATGACGTCCGCCCGGCCCCTCGTCGTCGTCGACGCCCGTCGTTTCACCGCCTCGCTCGGGCCCCAGGACAACCCCCTGATCCTCGGTGGGACGGGGAACGAGTTCTGGGTGAAGGGGGACACGGACCGCGTCGTCCGGGCGCTGCAGGGGCTGCGGTTCGCGCCGTTCACGGTGCTCACCGCGGACGAGGTCAAGGACATCCCGCGGATCGCCATGGTCATCCGGGCGTTCCGGATCCTGAACGTGCTCGGGCTGTTGGCGGCGATGCTCGCGATCCTCGGCATGCTCATGTACCTGCAGGCGCGGCAGCGCTCCCAGCTCGTGTCGTATGGGCTGTCGCGGCGGATGGGGATGACCGAGGCGCAGCACCGCCGCTCGCTGGCCGCGGAGCTCGCGGCGATGCTGTGCGTCTCCTACCTGTTCGGCCTCGCGCTGGCGCTCGGCGGCGCGGCGCTCATCGTGCATCTCCTGGATCCGCTCGAGACCATCCCTCCCGGTCCGCTGTTCGTGACGCCCACCGCGGTGGCGGCGATCACGTTCGGGGCGCTGCTCGTGGTGGCCTGGGTGGCAGGGTGGCTGACCGACCGGCGGGCCCGCGCCGTTGACTTCGGCGAGGTGATGCGCGTTGCCAAGTGAAGGGACCGCCGCCTTCAGCGAGGACCTGGTCAAGGTGTACCGGACGGCGACGTCGGCGGTGCACGCGCTCGACGGCGTCACGGTCGATTTCCCTCGAGGTGCCCTGGCGGCCGTCGCCGGACGCTCGGGGAGTGGGAAGTCGACGCTCCTGCGGTTGATCGCCGGCCTGGACCGTCCGACCGGCGGGAGGCTCTTCGTGAACGACGTGCCGCTGCACTCCGCCTCGGCGGTGCGCCTGCGACACGTGCGGCACCGCACGGTCGGCTACGTGTTCCAGCGAGCGTCCGACAACTTCTTCCCGCATCTCACGATCGGGGAGCACCTGCGCGTCGCGACGCGAGAGGCCGGGCTGCCCCAGTTCGATCCGGCACAGCTGCTCGACGTCCTGGGGATCGCGGATCGCGTCGGACACCTCCCGGCCGAGCTCTCCGGCGGCGAGCAGGCCCGGGCGGCCGTGGCGCAGGTCCTGGCGCGAGGGGC
The DNA here is from genome assembly GCA_046263085.1 of Actinomycetota bacterium. GTDB lineage: Bacteria > Actinomycetota > UBA4738 > UBA4738 > JACQTL01 > JBHELK01. The sequence continues at coordinate 1,239 of JBHELK010000010.1, read as the reverse complement.
AGGGATCGTCGTCGCGGACGAGCCGACCGCCGAGCTCGACACCGCCTCGGCCGACGGTGTGCTGCGGGCCATCCGCGAGCTGGTGGAGCTGGGTGTGACGTTCATCCTGGCCACCCACGACCCGGCCGTGATGCGCCGGGCCGGCGCCATGGTGGAGCTCGAACACGGCAAGCTCCGGCCGAAGACGCGGGATCGCGGCGACCCGGCTCTGTCGGCCGCCGCCCTCGGTCATCGGCTCCGCGACGAGCTGGATCCACCGGCCGACGTTGCCGCCGGCCCGCCGGTCCTCGAGGCTCACTCGGTGAGGAAGTCCTTCAAGCGCGGGGACGAGATGGTCGTGGCCGTCGAGGGGGCCGACCTCGTCGTGGAGCCGGGGCAGCTCGTGGGTCTCATCGGCCGCTCCGGCTCCGGCAAGACGACGCTCCTGAACATCGCGGCGGGATGGGAACGGCCGGACGAGGGCAGTCTGAGCGTGCTGGGTGAGGATCCCGGGCGCTCCGTTCCCCAGTGGAGCGACGTCTCGGTGCTTCCCCAGAAGCTCGGGCTCATCGAGGAGCTCACCGTGCGGGAGAACATCGAGTACCCGGCACGGCTCACCGGGACCCTCGCGTCGGTCGGATGGATCGTCGACCGCCTCATCACGAGCCTCGGCCTGCACGAGCTCGCGGACCGATATCCGAACGAGACCTCGGTGGGGGAGCAGCAGCGGACGGCCGTCGCTCGAGCGCTCGTGCTCTCGCCCCGGTTGATCCTGGTGGACGAGCCGACCGGCCATCAGGACCGGGCCTGGGGCGACGCCGTGTTCGGTGCGATCCGCGACGCGGTCGCCCGGGGCACATCCTGTCTCGCCGCCACCCACGACGAGCAGATCCTCCGGCACGTGGATCGCGTGCTCACGATGTCCGACGGGCATCTCAGCGAGCGAGCGCCGTAGCTCGCGCGATCAGCCGAGCGTGCGGAGCGCAGCTCGAGCCGCGAAGTGGCCGCACAGGCCGTGCACCCCTCCGCCGGGTGGCGTCGAGGACGAGCAGATGAACAGGCCCGGCACCGGCGTCGAGTAGGGCGAGGCGCGAAGGGCCGGCCGGGCCACCAGCTGCCGGAGGTCGAGCACGCCCCCGCTGAAGTCGCCGCCGACCAGGTTCTCGTTCTCCGCCTCGGCCTGGGCGGGGCTCCTCGTGTGCCGCTCGAGCACCAGGTCTCGGAACCCCGGCGCGAAGCGTTCGATCTGCCGCTCGATCG
>JBHELK010000009.1:0-35988 GCA_046263085.1 Actinomycetota bacterium | reverse complement strand
CCGGGACGCGTGGTCGTCGAGCTCGCAAACGTCGACTTCTCCTACGGCGATGTCGAGGTCTACCGGGATCTCACGGTGGCCATCGAGCGGGGTCAGAAGGTGGCGCTCGTCGGCCCGAACGGGGCGGGGAAGTCCACGCTGCTGAAGCTCGTGGCCGGTGCGCTGCAACCGCGGGCGGGCGAGCGCCGGCTGGGGACGCACGGTCTCGTCGGCTACTTCGCGCAGCATCAGATCGACGCCCTGGACGTGCGGAACCGGGTCCTCGACGAGCTGGAGCGGGCCATCCCCGCCGGCGTCCAGGTGCGAGCCCGTGACCTCCTCGGACGGTTCCTGTTCTCCGGCGACGATGTGGGCAAGACGGTGTCCGTGTTATCGGGCGGTGAACGCACCAGGCTGGCCCTGGCCCGGCTGCTGGTGCAGCCGTTCAACCTGCTGTGCCTCGACGAGCCCACGAACCACCTGGACATCCCGAGCCGGGACGCATTGGAGGAGGCGCTGCTGGCCTACGAGGGCGCGCTCGTCCTCATCACCCACGACCGTCACCTGATCCGCAGCGTCGCCGACCGCATCCTCGAGGTGCACGCGGGCCGGGTGCGCTCCTACGAGGGCGACTACGAGCTCTACCTGTACCGCAAGGAACGCGAGGCGGACCCGCCGGACGCCGCTCCCTCGCGACGCGACGAGCGGCCCAGGGACCCGAAAGAGGTCGCCGGGCCGTCCAAGGGGCGACGCCAAACGTCGGCGCGCGAGCGTGCCCGGGTGCGACAGCACCGAGAGGCGGTCCGCCGCATCGAGCGGGAGCTGGATCGAGAGACCGGCGAGCTCCGCGTGCTCGAGGAGCAGCTGGCCGACCCCGGCTTCTACGCGAACGGCGGTGAGGACGTGGCGAAAGCCGTCCGCCGCCACGGGGAGCTGCGAGAGCGCATCGCGTCCCTCGAGACCGAGTGGGAGCGGGCGGCCGAGGGTCTCGCCGCAGCCGAGACGTCCTCGAGTTGATCCTCGGTTAGGCGACGGGGGCGGTTCCGCCGAGGCGCGCCGGCCACCACCACGCCTCCCCGGAGTGGCGCGGCCGCTGCGGGTTGCTGATCATCGCGGCGTCGACCAACTCGCCAATCCGATCCATCAGCCGCGTCGTGACCTCGCCGGCGTCGTCGGACCCGTCCACTTCGATCGGCGGACCGAGCTTCACCGTGATCGCGACCCCGCGCGGCAGTCTGGGGCGCCGTCCTCGTGCCAACAGACGCTGCGTTCCCCACACGGCTGCAGGGATCAATGGTGCCCCGGAGGCGATCGCCATCCGCGCGGCTCCGCTCTTGGCGGCGCCCGGTCGCAGCGTCCGGCTGATGCGCGATTCGGGATGGAGACCGATGACCTCACCGGCTTCGAGGGCTCGCAGCGCGTTCGACAGTGCCGCCGCGCCCTGCCCCTTGCTCCGATCGACCGGGATGTGATGCATCCCGCGCAGCAGGGGCCCTCCCAGCCAGTGACCGAACGCCTCCTGCATGGCCATGAACCGGACCAGGCGTCCCCGCTCGCGCGCGGCCACCCCCAGGAACACGAAGTCGAGGTAGCCCACGTGGTTCGAGGCGATGATCGCCGGGCCGGTCTTGGGCACGTGCTCCTCGCCGCTCACGACGACCTTCCACCCCATCGCCCTGATCCAGGCCAGTGCTGCGGCGACCACGGTCCGATAGACGGGTTCCCGATCCGGAGCCCAGCGCTCAGGCGTCACGGCCCCGTCTTTCGCCGAGGTGACGAACCCGGCTCAATGCGCGGTCCGCGTGATGAGAAGGATCATCGTGTAGTGGCACGCGCTCGCCCCGATCACCATCGTGTGCCAGATCTCGTGGTACCCGAAGACGAGGGGGCGCGGGTTCGGTTTGTTGCGAGCCAGCACGACGGCCCCGCCCGTGTACAGCGCTCCGCCGGCGAACAGCAGCGCTGTCGTCGCCGCGCTCATGTGCGCGAGCAGCAGCGGGAGGACGAGGACGGCCATCCATCCCAGGCCGATGTACAGGCCGCCGGTGAGGGCCGAGAGACGGTCGATCCGGAACAGCTTCAACGCCACGCCGACGAGGCCGATGCCCCACACCGTCGAGAGCACGACGACGGACCACGGCCGGTGCAGGACGAGGAGGCTGAGCGGCGTGTAGCTCCCCGCGATGAGCACGAAGATCATCGCGTGATCGAGGCGCTTCATCCGCAGCAGATTTCGAGGAGACCAGTGGATCCGGTGGTAGGCCGCGCTCGATCCGTACAGCCCCACCAGGCTCGCCGCGTAGATGGCCGCCGCCACTCGCGCCGACGCGCTGTGCGCGAGCGTGACGAGCGTGACCCCGGCCGGGATGGCGACGAAGAACGCGATTTGGTGCATCCGGCCGCGCCAAGTGGGCTTCGTCGTCTCGATCACGGCGCTCCGTAGCTTAGGTCCCCTGAAGGAACACCTCGACCGAACTGGCGTGCGTGGTGACCACGTCGGCCTTGCCGTCGCCGTTGGCGTCGAGCACGGCGAGATCGCCGCTCGGTGACCGCGACGTGTACGCCCACGCGTTCCCGAACGCGCCCGCGCCACGGCCCGGGAGCACCGACACAACGTTCGCGTAGTGGCTCGTCACGATGTCGGCGATCCCGTCCCCGTTCACGTCGCCGGTTGCCAGACCGAGCGGGTAGTCAGGGGTTGCCGCGGTCGTGGGAGTACCGATCGTGCCGTCGGCCTTCCCGGCGCCGATCTGGACCTGGTCGAGGAAGGTCATGGCCGCCACGATGTCGGCGCGGCCGTCCCCGGTCACGTCGGCCAGCGAGAAGTCGGAGAACACCCCGCCCGGGTAATACGACTGGGCCAGACCGAACACGCCGTTGCCCTGGCCGAGGAAGTACGTGATGGACCTGCCGTGGTCGGTCCCGAACCCGTTCACGCAGGACGGGTCCGTCAGGCAGTAGGAGCTGAGAGTGCCCACCGCGATGTCGAGGTTCCCGTCGCCGTTGATGTCTCCGGTCCGCACCACGTACGAGGTCCAGTTGATCCCGTACGGAAGCACGATGGGCGATTTCACGAGCCCCCCCGGCGATCCCAGCAGGATGTGCAGCTGCGCCGGGTAGTCGACCGGCCTGCACATCGCGACCGCGTCGGCGAAGCCGTCCTTGTTGAAGTCACCGGCCGCCACCCCGTCGAGGAACCCGCAGGTCGGGATGGGGATCCGGGGAAGGAACGTCCCGTCCCCGTTGCCAAGGAATTCGCTGACAGACCCCGTGTGGTAGTCGCTGGTGACCACGTCCGGATGGCCGTCGCCGTTCACGTCGCCGATCGCCGTGCCCGTCGTGGTCCCGGTGTGATCCAGAGTCGCGGACGCGGTGTAGCCACCCTGTCCGTCCCCGAGCATCACCTTCGTCGTGCGCGCGAGGTCGCCCTCGACGACGCCGTCGATGTACGACACGGCGAGGTCCTTGCGGTTGTCGCCGTTGAAGTCCGCGACCTGCATGTACCACCCGTTCGCCTGCGTGCCGATCGTCTTGCGCTGGCCGGGGAATCCACCGTGTCCGTCGCCTTCCAGGACCTCGATGATGGACGAGGTGGGTTCGACCGCCAGAACGTCGGCGTTCCCGTCGCCGTCGACGTCGGTCACCAGCACGTCCTCCGCCAGGGAGGAGAGCTTCAGGACGGACTTGCCGGCCGAGGAGAACACCGACACGCCGCCGCCGTCGGCCCGGACGATGTCGGGCTGTCCGTCGCCGTTGACGTCACCCGCGGTGGCCGCGATGCCACCGGCGTCGGCCGGCGTCCAGCGCAGGACGTTCAGCGACGCGTCCAGCACGTCGACCTCGCCCGACTCGGATGCGGTCACGATCTCGGGCCAGCCGTCGCCGGTGGCGTCGACCGCCCGGAGCGAGATCACGCCGGGGACGGGCCGGGACGCGGCGAGCTGTCCGTTGCGATACAGCCGCATGGCTCCGTCGTCGCCCGACGCGACGAGCTCGTCGACGCCGTCCCCGTCGAGGTCGCCTGCGAGGAGCCGCGCCGCTCCGGCCGGATCCAGCACCTGGTCGTCGGTGAACACCAACGGCTGGGGCTGCTCGAACAGCACCAGGCCCTCATCGGTGGACGCAACGGCCTGGACCGGCCGGCCGGGCTGGAAGTGGCCGAACGCGAAGGCAGACGGCGGGAGGCCGGTGTCGAGGGGCTCGTCCAGCGATCCCTCGCCGAAGCCCTGGAGGACGACGACGCCGACCGGCTCGAGGGTCGTCTTGTCGATCTGCCCGGCCGCGACGTCGAGGTCGCCGTCGCCATCGATGTCGAGGACCTGGATGGTATCGACCGGGTTCTCGGTGTTCGTGACCACGCCCGGAGCGAACCCTCCGCCGGGGAGTGCCGTCATCACGCTCACACCCCAGCTCACCGGGGTGTTCGTCGGCGAGCCGACCGCAGTGACCAGGTCCTGGCGGCCGTCGCCGTTCATGTCCGCGAGCACGGAGCGGTGACCGTTGGCCGCCGGAACGAGGGCCATCCGGGAGAACAGCCTCCGGGCATCTGAGGGCTGTGTCGCGGCGGCGCCGGGAGCGACCGCCGCCACCCCCACGCTTGCCACCAGGGCAAAGGCCACGACGGCCGGTGCGACGGCTCTGATCCTCACGGGCTTCCTCCTCGGTCGGGTCCGTTGCGACCGGAAGTACGAGGAACCCCCCCGCTTTCCCTTTGGGCGGATGCACGAACCTGGAGACGCGGAGCCCGATCCTCAGTGCCGGAAGGCCTCCCCCTTCCTGGCCGGGCTCCCTCCGTGCGTCTGCAGGGCCTCCGTGGCTCGCTGGACGTCCTCGAGCAGGATCTCGGCCAGATGCCGCCCGAAACCGTTGCGGGCCACGATCCTCAGGACGGCCAGGTCCTCGAGGTTCGCCGGCAGCGTGTAGGCGGGGACCTGCCAGCCGCGGCCCCGGAGCTCGCGCGAGACATCGAACACCGTGAATCCCTCCACCCCATCGCGCACCCGGAACGCGAACACGGGGATGGCGAGCCCGCCCTCGAGCGTCTCGTACGGCCCGATCCTGTCGATCTCCTCGGAGAGGAAGCGGGCGGTGTCCATCGACCGCTGCTGGACCTTGCGGAACCCATCACGGCCCAGCCGGATGAAGTTGTAGTACTGCGCGCACACCTGCGCGCCCGGCCGCGAGAAGTTGAGTGCGAACGTCGGCATCTCGCCGCCGAGGTAGTTCACGTTGAAGACCAGGTCGTCGGGGAGCGCGTCGGGGTCGCGCCACACGATCCATCCCACGCCCGGATATACCAACCCGTACTTGTGGCCCGACGCGTTGATCGACTGCACGCGCTTCAGCCGGAAGTCCCACTCCAGATCGGGCTGCAGGAACGGAGCCACGAAGCCACCGGAGGCGGCGTCCACGTGCAGCGGCACGTCCACCCCTGTCTCTGCCTGGAGCCGGTCGAGCGCACTCGCGATCTCCGCGACCGGCTCGTAGCTGCCGTCGAAGGTCACGCCGAGCACCGCGACCACGCCGATCGTGTTCTCGTCGCAGAGCTTGACAGCCTCCTCGCCGGTCAGGCCCCGTCGGCCCGGCTCCATCGGCACGTAGCGCGGCTCGACGTCCCAGTACCGGCAGAACTTCTCCCAGCACACCTGCACCCCGATGCTCATCACCATGTTCGGCCGGTCGGTGGCCTTGCCCGCGGTCCGCATGCGCTCGCGCCACCGCCACTTCAGCGCCATGCCCCCGAGCATGGCCGCCTCGCTCGATCCCGTCGTCGAGCACCCGGTGGCATCATCCTCGTCGGGCGAGTTCCAGAGGTCCGCGAGGATGTTGACGCAGCGCATCTCGAGCTCGGCGGTCTGCGGGTACTCGTCCTTGTCGATCATGTTCTTGTCGAAGGTCTCGGTCATGAGGCGCACGGCTTGGGGCTCCATCCACGTGCTCACGAACGTGGCGAGGTTGAGCCGCGCGTTCCCGTCCACCATGAGCTCGTCGTGCACGATCTGGTACGCGGCGTCCGGGGACATCTCGGCGTCGGGGAGCTTGAACTGCGGGATGTCCTCGGAGGTGCCGGAGTGCGCGGCCAGGGGGTTCACCGCGATGCGCTCGTCTCGGCGCGCCTGCTCGACCTGCTTCGCAACCGTCATCGGTGCCTCCCTCGGTCGGGTCGATGAGGAGCGGAGCCTGCCACAACGGGTGCGCTAGTGTTCCGTCGCTCGACGCGGCCGGAGGGGGAGTGGCGTGATCAGGAGGATCGGGGTGGGCTTCATCGTCGCGAGCGTCGTGATCTTCGTGATCGCGTTCTTCCACACGGTGATCGGCAACGTCCCGTCCTCGTGCTCGGGGAGCGAGTGCCTGCACGGCGAGTCCAAATGGGTGCTGATCCTGCCGGGGTCCGTCTTCGGGTTCGTGGCGGGCGTGCTGATGGTCTCCTTCGGCGGGCGGGGTTACGGCCGCACGAACGGGCCGAAGAGCTTCGGCGACGTCGACTCGGGCGCGTGGAGCCCGAACGCCGTGCAGGCCCGCGAGGCCGCGAGGCCGCCGCGCACGCTCCGGTGGACCAGGACGTGGCGGAACGTGTACGGCTACGTCGGCTTCGGTGAGCTCGGGCTCGGCCTGCTGTTCATCATCGCAGGCATCGTGAAGCCGGAGGCTCGAGGCGGCGGGTTCTTCACGGGGGGCCTGCTGGGCGCGATCGGGATCGTGTTCCTCGTCGTCGGCTGGCGCGCGGCGCAGAAGGACCGCCTGCACGACACCGGGATCGAGGGCGAGGCCACGATCGCGAGCATCCACCAGACCGGCATGCTCATGAACAACAACCCGTACGTGAAGCTCGGGCTCGTCATCAAGACGCCCGGTCACCAGCCGTACGAGGTGGAGCACGGCGAGATCGTGCCGCTCACGCTGCTCGGGCGCCTCACGAACGGTGAGACCCTGCCGGTCAAGGTCGATCCGAACCGCCCGTCGCACTTCGTGATCCAGTGGGAGCGGGCGTAGGGCCGGAGCCGGCTACGACGCGGCCGGGTCGAACACGTACGTCGGTGCCGTGTCGATCTGGTTGAACAGCCATCCCTGGCCGCTGGGCTCGGCGCTGCCTCGGCCGGGCTGGGTGATCGTCGCGGCCTGCACCTCGTGCAGCTTGTCGTCGATCGCTCCCGACACACCCACGCTCGACAGGGGCACCGTGATGACGATGCTCCCGTTCGGCCCGGACGTGGAGGCGCAGCTCGCGGCGTTCGTGATCTGCGCGGTTCCCGGGTAGGTGAAGGAATACGTCTTCGTGAACTCCCCGTCCTGGCCGATCCAGCACTCCATGGGGCCGGTCTGGAACGACTCCGCGTACACGAACCAGTTCTTCCCGCCGTTGGCCTCGCCCGTCCCTGGGCTGAGCCACTGCGTGAGCCACACGAGATCCTGGTCCACGTCCGGAGCGGGCGCGCCCGCGAAGTTGAGGTTGTTGAGGTCCATCTCGATCCGGTAGCAGCCGGCCGTCGCCGAGGACGGACAGGCGGAGGTGGCCGAGTCTCCGGCGGAGACCTTCGACACGCTCGAGCCGGTGATGTCGAGGTTCGCGGCGTTCGCCGAGGTCTGCCCCGCCGCCGAGTACACCCCGTCGGTGGTGGGGTCGGTGACCCGGTTGTTCGGCGTCAGCCCGGAGACCTCCACGTTCCCGACGCTCGCGAGCAGGCTCGGGCCCGTGACCTGGCGGACGAACATGGCGTGCGGCGTGTCGGCGTGGTGCCCGTTGTTGGAGTCGGCGTAGCTGATCAGGGCCTCGCCCTGCGGTCCCATGCGGACCTGGAGGAAGTCCCCGAGCGCCCGGTCGCCGTTCTGGCCGCCGATGAGCGTGTTCATCGTGCCCTTGTGGACGTAGTGCTCGCTGGCGAGCACCGGGTCGGAGAAGTGGGGGTCGGGTCGATCGGCTTCCTGCGACTGGGTCAGCCACAGGCTGTAGTAGCCGTTCGCGGCGTCGGGGGTCGAGCCCTTGGTGTTGGTGCCGTACCAGGCGATGTCGAGCCGGCCCGCGTCGCCCGCCACCGGCCACCCGAAGACGTTCGTGTTGAGGGTGCCGCCGAGCTCCTTGCCGTTCACCACGTTGGAAGGTGCGTTCGTGGGCAGGTCGATGGGGGTGCTCCACGTCTCGCCCTCGTCGGAGGAGGAGGCGTACTGCAGCACGGTCCGGCCGCCCGAGGCCGTGACCTCCCACACCACGTACACGGTCCCGGCGGCGTCGATCGCCGTGGTCGGGAAGTTGGCCCCGGTGGTCCCGTCGAGCTCCGCCACCGTCTTGTCCACGCAGCGCAGCCCGCTGGGGTCGCTCGTGTTGGCCACGGCCGGACCGAAGGCCACGGGGATGCAGCGCCCGATCGAGATCTTGTCCAGGGCGGCGTTGTCGTGCGCCACGAAGACGTGGTGCACGGCGCTCGGGAGCGTCAGCGTCCCGTTCTCCGCACGCTTCGTCGCGACGGGGCTCACCTCGTTGTTGCCCATGATCCCCTCGTCACACGAGATCACGGCGTGCGGACCGAACGTGCGTCCGGCGTCGGGGTTCTCGACCGGCGCGCCCGAGGCGGCGGGGATCGGGGAGCGATACATGACGAGGGTGTTGCTGAGGAGGCCGCCGGGGCACTCCGGCGCCGGCGCGGCCGTGTCGTTCGCGAGGTACAGCGTGTTCTGGTCGACCTGGTTGCCGGGGTTCAGCGTGGGGTCGCCGATGAGCGAGTACCACTGTCGGTCCACGATGAGGTCGTCCACGCCCGCCGTGTCGCACACGAAGCTCGTGCCGCCGTCGTCGGAGCGGCCGGTGGAGAACTCGAACGGCACGCCGCCCGCGCCGGAGAGGTCGTTGAAGTACACATGGTGGTGGTTGTCCACGGCGATCTCGGTGTCGCCACCGCCGAGGCAGTGCGGCGTGGTGCCCTGCACCTTGCCCTCGAGCGGGAGCCCGGCCGGGACCCATCGCCACGTCTTGCCCGTGTCGGTGGTCTTCCAGATCCAGGAGGTGTTCGCCGAGCTCGCGCCGGGAGCGCCCGCGTACATGGTCGACGGCGTCGTGGGATCGGCCCGCAGGTCGAGCTCGAACCCATCGCCGTTGATGCCGGCCATCGTGGGATGGCCGAAGGCGATGGGGGGCGGCGGCGCGGGCGTGGCGGTCGGGTCGGCCGCCGAGCCGAACGAGGGCGCGCCGGGCAGCTGGACCAGTCCGATGGTCATCACGACCAGTCCCGACAACAGGGCGTAGCGGATCTTCCTCACGTCGAACCTCTCCATCTCTCGAAGGGATGAGCACCGGCCTCTCCGAGCCGGCTCACCAGGATTGATTCGCGGCCCCCGCGCGGATTCCTTCGTGGCGTGACCGGTTCGTCCCGGAGATGGCGATTCTTCTCCGGCCCCGGCCCGCACGAGCGGCTCAGACGGGGGCGATGAGCAGGACCCGAGCCGTGAATCGATCCGGAAGGGGGACGTCGATCCCGCTCCGGAGCTCGTCCGCCGTGAACTGCCCGAACACGTCGCCGGTCATCGCGTCGGTGAGGGTGTAGCTCCCCGCGCCCCGGATCCCGCGGAGCGCGATGGTCCGCTGCACCTCGGGCGAGCCCTGGCGGAAGACCAGGAGCGCGCCCCGTCCGGTGTCCGGGTTCCACGGCTGCAGGGCGGTCCACGTGGTGCCGGAGAGCGGGTCGTCGAGCAGTGGATACGTGAACGTGGACAGCCGGTCGCGCTCGCGGTCGTAGAGCCCGACCCATTTCGCCGCCGTCTGGACCTCGTCGGCGCTCAACCTCGTGAGGTCGGTGAAGAACGTCATGTGCGATGCGAGGGCCGCGGCCATCAGGTAGTCCGTGGCGTGCTTGCCGCGGTCGCCGCCGAGCACCGCCTGCCCGAGCGCGTACGGCGGCACGTACGGCGCGAGGATCCACAGATTGTGCAGCGCCTCCGCCACGGTGGGCCCGCCGTTCGCGTACCACGTTGCTCCCCGGGCCAGCGACTCGAACGGGAAGAGGCGGTAGTCGTTCGTCTCGTCGATCTGGAAGGTGACGTCCGGGTGATCGGCGATCACGCGATCCAGCATGTGCAGGAACGACTCCCGGTAGTCGTACATCGTCACGGGGTCGAGACCGGCGCAGTCGAGCCACACGAGGAAGTCGAATTTGAAGTAGCGCACGTGCCACGCGTCGATGGCGGCGCGGATGCGGCGCTCGAGGAAGTCGATCATGCGCCCGTCCTGATCCGTGGCCTCGGGGTTCCAGGGCACGAGCCCGGCCTCGTTCGAGCTCGAGTTCGGGTCGGCGCGGTTGTAGGCCTCCAGGGCGCTGCCCGTGGGCTGACACGTCCACTGCGGGTTGCGCCCGTGCGCCTGCGCCGACGGGTTGAACTCCATCGGGCTCATCCACAGTCCGAGCTTCATCCCACCGAGCGCGTCCCGGACCGCGGCGAACCGGTCGTCGGGGAACCGGGGCTGGTAGAGACCCCGCGGCTCCGGACACTGCGGGGAGTCCGGGCACCAGTCGCCGGATGCGGCCTGCCATCCATCGTCGAGCACGAAGGTGTCGATGCCGAGCTGCCTCGCCACCGCGGCCTGGCGCTGGACCTCGGCCAGATCCATGTCGTCCTTCGCGCCGGTGGAGATGCGGTTCGCGTCGACCCCGTTCGAGTTGAACACCACGTCATGGGACCAGGGCGGCGCGCGGAACGCCGAGAGGTACCGGAAGTGCTGCCAGGGCTCGTCGTCGGGGTCCACACCGAACCCTGTGAAGACCCGCTCGAGCTCGAGCGTCGTCCCCGGGAGGATCGTGCGCCGCCGCGCTTCGTGGTGCGCCGGCGAGCCCGCGTGCACGTCGGACTCGAAGGGACCCGTGTAAAGAACGTCCTTGGACAGGTCGACGGCGGCCCGCCCCGTGGTGCCGTCATAGGCCATGCGGGTCGACGCGTAGTCCACCCGCTGCGTCACGAAGAAGGCTCGGGACCCGTCGGGCTTCGCCAGGGTCATCCACTCGCCCTCTCCCTCGAGGGCCTGCCCCGCCGGCGCCCTGGAACTCACGCGGTGGTCGCCCCGGTGGTCGTCGCCGAACGGCGAGACGGTTGGCGTCCACCCCGGCGAGTCGCTGCCCCGCCAGTCGTAGCCGGCCCGGAACGCCTGGATCTCCGGCGCGGCGCCCGGGATCGCCAGCTCGTCGAGCGTGTAGCCGCCGAAGGAGACCGGGAAGGACACCGCGGTGCGGGTCTCGAACCCGGCGATCCCCGGGAAGGCCGTAACCGTCCTGGTCACGGCGGGGCCCGACGTCCCGGTGAGCGCGAGCTCCATCCGGACGGAGACGGAGCCGTCGTCCCGCGCGTCCACACGCGCGTCGACCACGTGGAAGTCCGCGCCGGTGAGCTCCCCGCCGCCGGCCAGGGCGAGCCGGAAGTCTTTCGACGGGTCCGTGCGCAGCCCGGTGCGTTTGTCGAGGGCGTACTGCGTGCCGAACGGCGCCGCCGCCCACGCCCGCTCCACGAGCGAGTTGCCCAGGATCACGCGATCGGGCTGCACCACGCCGTACACGTCCGTTTGCGGCGCGTGCCGCTCCTCGAAGTACAGGGCCGACGTCATGGCCAGGATCAGCAACGCGTTGCGGCAGTACGTGGTCTGGTCGCCGAGGGCGTCGTCGCATGCCGCGCGGCGCTGCTCGGCGGCATCCGGGTCGAAGACCTCGGCGCGGGCCCAGGTCACGTCCTCCGGCACGACGAAGCGGTACTCGAACCGGCTCGACGTCACCGGCACCGGGGGGAAGGCGAGCTGCTCGTTCGTGGTGACGACGCGGAGCATCGAGCCGGCGGCCCCCTCCACCCGCACCCGCACGGGGGTCCCGGCCGGCACGGTGTCGCCCATCATCGCCTCGTAGCCCCCGCTCCCCGAGGGGTCGGCCTCCAGGAAGATCCGGGGGCCGCCGTAGGCCGGTGGCTCGTGGGAGATGAAGGTGTGGCCCTCCCGGAGCCCATCCAGGATCCCCTGCTCTGAGCGATCGGACGCGTACACCCAGGTCGTGGGCTGGCCGACGCCCTGCACCCCGGTAGTCGACACCCAGTGGTTGTCGCTGCCGCCGGTCGCCGCCACGTGATAGCCGCGGTCGAGCCATCCCTCCCAGTACCGGACGGCGTCGTCGTTCGAGTTCGCCGCGGGCGCCGGCGGCTGCCAGAGCCACGGGCCGATGTTCCACACCTCGACGTCGTCGGGGACGACCTCGTAGCCGTAGCCCCAGTCGGGGTCCGAGGGCCACGCCACCGAGTCCGCCGCCGGATGATTCGCCTGGAACACGCCGCCGTCATGGCGAAGCTCCTTGGCCATCTTCTCCACGGCCTTCGCGCTGTGGTCGCCCGCGTCGTAGATCCTCGTCGCACCCAGCATCTGCCCGTGCCCCGAGAGCGAGTTCTCGTACCCGCGGACGCCGAGAACCCCGTGCGACCCGAATCCGGGATCGGCCTGCGAGCGGATGTCGTTGTGGTCGGTGATGGCCACATAGTCGAGCCCGCGCGACGCGGCGATCGTGAACTGCCGATCCACCGTGTGTCCCAGTGTGTAGAACTCGTCCGGGCCGGTGTTGTCGTCGTCCGGCGGGCAGTACGCGTCGTGCGAGTAGCACGTGTGGACGTGGAGGTCGCCTGCCAGCCACTCGCCGGCCTCGTGGCTCTTCGCCGGTGTGGCGGAACCGCCGCGTACGGTCGCGGCGGCCGGGATCTGCCCGAGCAGCGCGACGCCGAGGGCCAGCGCCGCCAGGGTCCGAGCGAGCTTCACGGCCCGATCAGTGCAGCTGGCTCGTCAGCGCCAGGGTCTGCTCGAGAACCTGGTCACCGAAGCACGCGTCGATCGAGTACGCGTCCTCGTACTCCGCGACCTGCCCCACGAAGCCCACGACCTGCCGGCCCACGTGATCGGTCTCGAACGACTGCATGATGTACCCGAGCCCGTCGTTCACGAGCGACAGCGCCATCGTGATGCCGTTGGGGTTCTGCTCCTCGATCGTGTTCGTGACGTTCGAGAACAATTCGCCCGGCCCGCCGGTGATGAGCAGGGAACCGATCCTCGCCGCGGAGACCGCCGTGTTGACGGTCACCGGTGACGCGGAGCGACACGGCTTGGTGCCGTTCGGGCCTGCCGAGACGCTCGAGGGCCGCTGCTCGAAGGGCCGGTCGAAGAACCCGGGCAGGCCGAGACCGGTGAGGCCGGAGTTCGTCACGGGCTGGTCGAAGAAGACCTGCTTCACGATGACGTCGGGGTTGGCGATCGGCGTCCCCCAGCCCTTGCCGGGGAGGAGCGCGGCCAGGCCGTTGCCCATGGACTCCGAGCCGGACGTCCGCGAGATGTTGCCGAGCCCGGTCTCGAAGTACAGCCCGACCCCGCCGAAGCGATCCTCCACGTCCTTCTCGAACACGCCCGGATAGTCGGCGGTCGCGACGCCGTCGCTGCTGAACGTGGGGTGCGCGGCGAAGGCGCCGACGGTGGCGATGGTCGGGCACCGGGCGGCGAGCGGCCCGATGCAGGGAACGTCGTCGGTCACCGCGAGTGCCCGAACCCAGGACATGGCGTTGTCCTCAGCGGACCGGTAGAAGTCGCGGCGCTGGCTGTTGAACTGGCGGGCGAACTGCTCGCCGTCCTCGAGGACCGCCGGGACCTCGTTCTGCACCGCCTGGGTCACCGAGAGCTTCAGCGCGTCGGTGACCTGACGCATGTACCAGTCCGGGACGCCGCCCCAGCCACCGATGAAGTCCGGGGCGGAGTGGCTGTGCGTCGAAGCGAAGAAGAAGCTCTCCGGCTTGAGCCCGAGCTGCGCGCCGAGCGTCTGGCTGAGGTCGAAGAAACCGCATCCGGTGCACATCGATGCGTACTTGCCAAAGTAGTACGTGCCGTCGAGGATCGTGAGGACGATCGTGTCGCTGCCGTCGGAGATGGCAACGGAGCGCGCCCACAATCCGTACGGGTCGGTCCACTTCGTGATCGGGTTCATCGGTCCGATGCCGAACCCGCCCATGTACAGGCAGTTCGGGTTCTCGGGCCACTTCACCCGGAAGTCGGAGAAGTTGTCCAGGATGTGGGAGGAGTCGTCACCGAGCGTGGCGCAGCCCTCCTTGACCCACGTGCCGTTGTAGTCCTGCGGGCGGGGCTCGATGGAGACCTTCGCCGCGCCGGCCAGGACCTGCCCCGGTGCGAGGTCGGCGGCGCTGAACGCGCCCGACTGCGCCGTCGTCGCCGAGGCGGCGGAGGTCGTCGCCCCGACGGCGCTCGTGTGGGCGGCCGCGTGCTTGACCGCGGACCGGGCCTGCGCGACCGGCCCGACGTGCGCTGCCGGGAGGGAGTGGTGCGCGGGCGTGAGCCCGACGCCGGCCCACGCGGCGCCCACCGAGATGGCCCCGATCGTGAACGCGGTGATCAACGTCTTGATGGATCGCTTCATGGGGACCGTTCCTCCAGCGGGTGTGGTTGGGGCCGGCCGCACACGGCGCCGCTACCCCAGGGTGATGGTGGTCGGTCGATCAGAGGTCTCTGCATGAACCGGGCAGAGGTAGCCGAACGCCTTCGCGAACCGAAGGGTCTGTACCCCCCCGCCGGCAGGAGCGCTCACGGACGGGCTTGCCGAGGAGCCGTTGAACTTGACGATGTCCACACCGCGGGCGTTGTCCGCGATGAAGACGTAGCCGTTGTGCCAGTAGGCGGCCCAGGTGTTCGCGTCGTCCGGGCGGAAGTAGCCGATCTGCTCGATGTCCTTGGGGTTGCTCACGTCGAGGAACCGTGTGCCCTGCGTGTAGAACGCATAGGCCAGGAGGCCGTCACCGCGGTCGGTGAAGTAGTGGGCGGAAGCGCACCCATCGCTGCCGGCCTGGTTCTGCGGCCACCAGGTGTCGAGGACCCGCATCCGGAAGTGCGTCTTGTCGATGTCCTTCCAGCCCTCGCCGTTCAGGCTGCCCCGGAGGTCGTAGGTGGCGAAACGCCCGGCCGTGGTGCAGCTCGTGGTGACGTTCTCCTCGGTGCCGTACAGGACCATGCCCTTCGTGTCGTCGCCCGGCGTGGTGGGGTCGTCCTCGCCGGGGATCGTGGCGTTCACGTTGCGCCACGAGTTGTGCATGAACCGGTCCTCGACCGGGTTGGGGGGCGTGCCGCCGCCGCCGTACGGGATGGGCTTGCAGCCGGTGGCCGTCTCCACGTTCCCCGTGAGCGGGTTGCGGTGGTCGCCGCTGGTCCAGTACCCGCGCACCCCGCCGGCTCCCGAGACCCAGGCCACGCCGTTGGCGTCGACCTGCACGTCGTGGGCGTAGTCGGTAACGCCGTCGTTGCGGCCGGTGTCGATGGGATCGGGGCACGGCACCGGCTGCAGCGGGTTGCGGACATCCGTGGCGAAGATCGGGCGCCCCACGATGTCCGGCTGGGTCTGCGCGTTGGCGTAGGGGCCGCCCGTCCAGATGTAGTCGCACTGGTTGACGCACGTCGAGGTGTGGCCGGCCGGCAACAGCGTCACGCTGAGCTGCACGAGCGCGTGGGCATTCGAGACGTCGATGATGTGCAGCGCGCCGTACGGGAAGGTGGCGCCGCTGGTGGCCGGGCTGGTGAAGCCGCGTGGGTCTCGGCTGACGAACAGGAGCTTGCGGACTGGATCGACGTTCACGTCCTCGTTCTCCCAGATGTACATGGGGAGCGCAGCGAGGAGCTGCGGGTTCGCGGGGTCGGTGACGTCGAAGCTGTACACCCCGTGCACCGTCGAGACGAACATCGTGTCGCCGATGAAGTTGATGGAGATGGCCTCCTTCATCTCCGGGATGTTGGCGATGAACTCGACGTTGTCGGAGATGGCGCCGGCCGGCGGCGCTGCCTCGGCTCCCGTGGCGGGCAGGGCCGGGACGAGGGAGACGGCGCTCAGGAGGCCGGTGATCGCGAGGAGCCTGGAGATGTGACGCACGCCGCTAATGCTTCCGTCCCGGGCGTGGATCCACCTTTGTGCAAGCGCACAAACGTGGGCCGGAGGCGTGCCTCAGGCGGCCCGGCGGATGCGCTCGTGGTCCGCGAGGGTGGTCTCCGCGGGCCCCATCCCGATCTCGTCGCGGATCGCGGCGGTGTCCTGCCCGATGCGCCCCGTGAAGACCTTGGTCACCATCTCGAGGTCCGCCATGGCCGCCCACAGCGGGTTGCCGCCCAGCACGACCGGCCGGTTGCCCTCCCAGATGAGGTGGCTGGCGAAGGCCGGGACGTAGGCGAAGAGCGGCGAGGCGGCGAACAGTTTCCACCTGCCGCGCAACAGCGAGGTCACGCCGACGACGATGGCGGTCGCGGTCCCCGCCGCGTGCACCCGCTGGGTCATGGGGTGCAGGTGCTGGCTGAGGTAGTACGGCCAGAACTCCCGGTAGGAGCGAGGCATGGTGCCGTTGAGGCCGGGCACGCCGGATCCCGTCTGGATCATGGGCCCCTGTGTACCCGCCGGGGCGGCTCGGACAAACGTCGGCCGGTAGGGTGCGGTCCGTGGACACCGATACGCCGGCCATCCGGGCGCTCCAGGGCAGCGCGCTGCAGTTCGAGGTGGTGCGGACGCGTCCCGCGAACAGCGTCGAGGAGAGCGCGGAGCTCCAGGGGATCGATCCGGGGAGCCTGCTCCGCACCATCGTGGTCCGGCGCGGGGCAGACGATTACCTGTTCGTGCTGGTGCCCGGCGGCCGGCAGATCGACTGGGCGAAGCTGCGCGCCCACCTCCGCGTGAACCGCCTGTCGCTCCCGGACAGGGACGAGGCCCAGGAGGCGACCGGCTATGAGCGCGGCGCGATCACGCCGTTCGGATCCCGCCGGGCGTGGCCGGTCGTCGCCGACGCGAGCGTTGCGGGCCTGGGGCGCGTCGCGATCGGCGGCGGAGCGAGGGGCGTCAATCTGCACATCGAAGCGAGCGAGCTGCTCGAGCACCTCGGGGCGGACGTGGCCGACGTCGCCGACGCCGCCCGCCCCTCCGAGTGCTGACTCAGGCCTCGAGCCCGATCTGGCAGCTCACCCCGGTCGAGTGGTTGGGGCAGTAGCCGTTGGGGTTCTTGCCGAGGTACTGCTGGTGGTAGTCCTCCGCGTAATAGAACTCCGGCCCCTCGCGGATCTCCGTGGTGATGTCGCCGTAGCCCGCGGCGCGCAGCCGCTCGGCGTACGCATCGCGGCTGGCCTCCGACGACTTCAGCTGGAGCTCGCCGTCGGTGTAGATCGCGCTGCGGTACTGGGTGCCGACGTCGTTGCCCTGGCGCATCCCCTGCGTCGGGTCGTGGCTCTCCCAGAACACCTTCAGGAGCTCCTCGTAGGAGACGACGGACGGGTCGAACACCACCAGCACCGCCTCCGTGTGGCCCGTGAGCCCGCTGCAGGCCTCCTCGTACGAGGGGTTGGGGGTGAAGCCACCGGCGTAGCCCACGGCGGTCGTGTACACGCCGGGGACGTTCCAGAACGCCTTCTCGGCCCCCCAGAAGCAGCCCATGGCGAACACCGCCCGCTCCATCCCCTCGGGGAACGGCGGCTCCAGGCGGTTGCCGTTGACGAAATGGGCCGCCGGCACCTGCATGCGCTCGCTCCGGCCGGCCAGCGCGTCCTCCGCTTCGATCATCCGGCTCTTCGATCCTCCGAACAGGAACTTCATGACACCTCCGATCTCTGTACCAGGTGGAACGGCCCTGTTCCCGGGCTTGTTCCCGGCATCAGGCCTCGATCGTCCCGTCCTTGCGGATGGCGACGCCTCGCTTCGGGAAGTCCTGGCGAGAGCGCTCCGCGACCAGGCGGGCGGCTCGCGCCCGGGGGTCGTGCGAGGCGCGTCCGTCGCCGTTCAGCGTCACCGACACGAACCTGCCCGCTCGGAACCACCCCTTCGGCCCGAGCGTGACCCGCAGGACGCTCGAGAGAGCCAGGACCCCGTCCGTGTTGAAGTTGTGATAGCTGGCGAAGTTCCCCAGGGAGTACGCGATCAGGCGGTGCCGGTACACCTCCATCCCCCGCAGCACGTGCGGTCCGCTTCCGAGGACGAGGTCGGCCCCGCCGTCCACGGCCATGTGGGCGAACCGGTACGGGTTGCCGCGATCCTCGCCGAACGCGTACTCCTCGCGCCGCGTCACGTGCTGCCGGTCGGACCCCTCGGCTCCCGCGTGCATGTACACCACCACCAGGTCCGCCTTCGTCGTGGCGCTCCGGATCAGCGCTCGCGCCCGGTCGAGATCCAGCAGGTTCGAGACATCGTCGTAGGGAGCGAAGCCGAGGAAGGCCACCCGCAGGCCGCCCGCACGCACCACCGTGATCTGCCCCTTGAGCCCGGTCTGGCGGATCCCGTGGTCCCGAAGCGCGCGGGTGGTCTGTCGGAACCCGGCGGCGCCGAAGTCGTAGGAGTGGTTGTTCGCGCTGTTCAACACGTCGAACCCGTCGGCATGAAGGAGGCCGGCGTAGCGGGGCGGGTTCCGGAACGAGAAGCACTGGCTCGATCCCGCGGAGCACTTGTCGTGCGTCGCCGTGGTGAGGGTTCCCTCCAGGTTGCCGAACGTGATGTCGGCGCCGAGGGCGTCCTCGATGGGATCGAGGTAGTGCCCGGGCCTGGGCGGGAGGTCCGGCGTGTCGCCGAGGATCGTGTCGCCGACCGCCGCGATCGTCACGCCGCCGGCGGCCTGTGCCCCAGAACCAACGCCCGAGCCCGCCGAGGCTGGGGCGGCGGCCAGTGCGAACAGGACGAAGGGGACGATCAGCCCGATGCGTGAGGGCACCACCGCGGCAGTCTACGGGTGCGGGCTGCGGAGCAAGGAATAGAAGCAAACCGGGCGGGTATAGAATCGGCCGTTCCCGGGACCATGGAGGACGAGTGGCCATCAGGGGCCGCGGTGACCGGCAGATCCGCTTCGCGCGCATCCTCGGCTTGAGCTTCATCGTGGCCGGGTTCACCGCGATCGGCTTCAGCTGGAACGGCGCCGCGAAGGTGGCGTGCGTCGACTGCCAGCTCCCGTACCTGCTCTCAGGAGGCGCGGCGGGCGTGGGCCTCGTGCTGGTCGGCGGCGTCGCACTCATCGTGGCGCAGATGCGCGTGACCCAGCTCGCCTTCCAGGAGCAGGTCCGCCACATCAACCAGGCCATCGTCCGGGTGGCCGGTCTCGCCACCGGCGGGCCGAACGGCCAGGGTCAGGTTGTCGCCGGGCAGTCCACCTACCACCGGCCGGATTGCCGCTTGGTCCAGGGGAAACAGGGGCTCGAACGCGTGAACGTGGAGACCGCGGTGATGAGCGGGCTGACGCCGTGCCGCGTGTGCAATCCCGCGACGCCCGACGTCACCGTCTCGGCCGGCTGAGCCGGCCGGACGCCGAGCTCACGCTCCCAGGTACGCCGTCCTGAGATCGTCCTGCTGCAGCACGTCGGCGCCCGCGCCCTCGAAGATGATCCGGCCCTTCTGCATGATGAAGGCTCGGGTCGCGATGCGAAGCACGCCCGCATTCTGCTCGACGAGCAGCACCGTCACGCCCTCGCGGTTGATCCGGCCGATCGTCTCGAACACCTCACCGGCGAGCTTCGGCGAGAGGCCGAGGGAGGCCTCGTCGATCATGAGGAGCCGGGGCGAGGCCATCATGCCCCGGGCGATCGCGAGCATCTGCTGCTCGCCGCCGGACAGCGTGCCGGCAAGCTGCTCCTTGCGTTCGGACAGCCGCGGGAACACCTCGTAGACCCGCTCCTCGTTCTCGGCGACCACCGAGTGCTCCTTGCGCTTGGGCCACGCGCCGAGCCGCAGGTTGTTGTGGACGGTGAGCCCCGGAAACACGCGTCGGCCCTCCGGGACGAGCACCAGCCCCCGCCGCACGAGGTGGGTGGAGTCCTCCCGCGGGCCGACCGCCTCGCCGTCGTACTGCATGGTCCCGCCCCAACGCCGGAGCAGGCCCGCCACGGTCATCATCGTGGTGGTCTTCCCCGCGCCGTTCAGGCCGAGGATCACGGCCGTCTCGCCCGTGTGCACCGTGAGGTCGACGCCGTGCAGCACGGGGACGTGGCCGTAGCCGGTACGGAGGTCGCGGACCTCGAGCAGCGCCATCAGCCGCCGTCCTCGCCGTCGCCGCGGTTGCGTCGTCTGCGGAACGAGAAGAGTCCGCTCCGCTTCTCCTGCTCGGGCTGCGTGTCGCCCGACTCGTCCTCGAGCGTCGTCACCCCGGCGGTCGAGGGCACCGGGCGTTCCCAGGGCTCGGCCGCGGCCGCGGGCTCGTCGCGGCGAGGCCGCTCCCGCTCGGGGGTCGGCGTGGGGGCTCGGGGCTCCGCCGGCTGCTCCACCTCACCGCCGAGGTAGGCCGCGATGACCTCGGGGTGACGCTGGATGTCCCCGGGCTCGCCCTTCGCCAGCATCTGCCCGAACGACAGCACGTAGACGTAGTCGCACACGCCGACGACCAGCGGCACGTGGTGCTCGATCATCAGGATGGTCAGATTCAGGGAGTCGCGCAGGAACCGCAGGGTGTCGCCGAGCTGATGGGCCTCCTCCGGGCTCATCCCCGACGAAGGCTCGTCGAGCAGCAGGATCTCGGGGTCGGTGGCCAGCGCCATCGCCAGGTCGCACAGCTTCTGGCTGCCGTAGGGGAGCTCACCGACCAGTTCGTCGCGGACGTCGAGCAGTCCGAGAAACTCGAGGATCTCCTCGCCGTCGCGGCGCAGGAGGCGTTCCTCGGCGAACGTGGGCGGGGAACCGAGCAGCCCGGACAGCACCCCGTAGCGGATGTGGGTGTGCTGCGCGGTCATGATGTTCTCCATCACCGACAGCGTGCGCACGACACCGAGGTTCTGCCACGTGCGCCCGATGCCGAGCGAGGACCGGCGATGCGTCGGCAGCTTCGAGATGTCCTCGCCCCGGAACATCACGGATCCGCGATTCGGCTTGTACACGCCGGTGAGACAGTTGAAGAAGGTCGTCTTCCCCGCGCCGTTCGGGCCGATGAGCCCGACGATCTCCCACTCGCCGACCTCGACGTCGACGCCCTCGAGCGCCTGCAGGCCGCCGAAGCGGATCGAGATGTCGTGCGCCTCGAGGATCTGGGTCACGAGTCCTCGCCGTCGGCGGACGTGCCTCGCCGGGAGAAGCGGCTCCGGAGGCGACCGGCGACGCCGGGTGAGCCGGACGGGGCCACCTCGTCGGCGCGCTGCTCGTGCTCGGCGGGCTCCGTGAGCACGGCACCCGCCTCGAGGGACTCGTCGACCGGCGCGTGCTTCGGCGCGCGCTCGATGAAGGGGCCACCGGCGAGCCATCGCCGGATCGGCAGCAGTTGCTGGCCGAGCCCGCCCGGATAGAGCGTGACGGTGAGGATCAGCAGGAGCGCCCCGATCAACGGCGAGAGCGTCGGCAGCAGCACTTGCTTGATGCCGATGAACTGCAGCCACGACGGGACGTCCACGTTGTTCGGCGGGACGACGAGCGGGAACACAGCGAAGAACGCCGACGCGAGCACGATCCCCGCGCGGGACCCGAGCCCGCCGACCACCGCCATCAGCAGGAAGATCAGGGGCGACGCCGTGGGCGACAGGAACGCGTAGTCGTTCGAGTATGCCTGGCCGATGAAGTGGGCGAAGAGTCCGCCGCCCACGCCGGCCAGGAACCCGCCCACGGCGAACGCCACGAGCTTGTAGGCCGTGGCGTTGACGCCCAGCGACGTGGCGCCGAGCTCGTTGTTGCGGACCATGACGATGGCCCGCCCCGGCTTCGTGGCGCTCATCCGCCAATCGATGAACAGCACGACGGCGAGGATGAGGAGGCAGAGGTAGGCGTAGGCCTGATCGGACTGAAACCACCCCGGCCTCGGGGCGCTCGCTCCGGCGCCGCCGCCGGTGAACGACCTGAAGTTGAAGATCGTGTCCTGGGTCATGAGGCCGAATGCCAGCGTGACGAGCGCGAAGTACAGGCCCCTGATCCGCAGGGACACGAGTCCGAGCGCCGACGCCATGACCGCCCCGCTCGCGCCCGCCGCCACGATCCCCACCGGGAACGGCCCGATGTTGTGCGCGATGACGTAGGCGGACGTGAACGCGCCGATCCCGACGAAGGCCTGGTGTCCGAGCGACAGCTGGCCCGCGTAGCCCGTGATGATGTTCACGGACAGCCCGATGATCGCCCAGATGGCCATGCGGGCCATGTACCCGTCCCACTTCGTTCCGGTGGCGAGTGGGAGCACGAAGACCACGATCACGATGAGGAACGCGACACCGGCCCGGGCCATGATCCCTGCCGCGTCGAGGGGGACCCGGCTCCGCGCTGCCGAGGCCCGCGTCGCGACCGCCATCAGATCGCTTCCTTGCCCAGCAGCCCCTGCGGGCGCACCAGGAGGACCACGAGCAGCAACCCGAAGACCGCGAGCTGCGGCCCTCCCGGCACGCTCGCCTTCGTCTGCAGGATGTAGGACCCCAGCACGTTCTGGGCGATGCCCACGAGCTCCCCGCCGATGACCGCTCCGGGCAGACTGGTCATGCCGCCGATCACCGACGCGGTGAAGGCCGGGATCAACGTGGTCGTCGTCATGAATCCCGGTGTGAACTCGCCCGCCACGGGAGCTTGCAGGATCCCGGCGATACCCCCGAGGAGCGCGGCGAGCCCCCAGATGAGTCGCGACGTCGCGGCGGGACTGATGCCGACGATGCGCGTCGCCGTGGCGTCCTCGGATGACGCGAGCACCGACAGGCCTCGATCTGTGCGGTTGAAGAAGTATGCGGTGGCCACGGCGATGATCCCCAGGACCACCAGGATCAGCAGCTGCTGACGGGTCACGAACGCGTTGAACACGACGAACGGCTTCGTGAACTGGGTCTTCGGATCCGTCGGATCCTTGATCGCGGGGTCGAGCGAGCGGAGGTCGGGCTGCGCCACGAGAAGCGTCACCGCGATCACCAACAGCGCCACACCCGCCGTCGCGACGAGCAGCGTGATGCGGGGGGCCTCGAGGAGGGGACGAACCACCAGCCGTTCCATCAGGAGCCCGAGTGCGACGGACGCGATCAGCCCCAGGATCACCGCGAGCAGGTAGTTCTGGTGGAGGTTCGTGAAGAACGCGTAGGTCACGAATGCGCCGACCGTCCCGAACTCGCCCTGCGCGAAGTTGAAGACGCGCGCACCCTTGTAGACGAGCACGAGCCCCACCGCCAGCAGGCCGTACACCGCCCCCTGGAAGATCCCGGTTACGAGTGACGAGAGCATCTGGCGCCTCCAGCGGCGGAGTCTAGCCCCTCACTCGGCAGTGGCGCAGGTCAGACGGGTCGATTCGGGTCAGAAGCCGTTCACGAACGCGCGCTCGGTGACGTAGTACCCACCGCCGCTCTCCGGACAGACGTTCTTCAGCTGGTGGACCTGTGTCGTCCCGAAGTGGTTGTTCGGCGAGAACTTCAGGTCCGGATAGACGCCGGAGTGCACCGTGGCCGTCTGCGCCGCGGAGATGAACCCCTGCCGGGTCAGATCCGGTCCGGCCGCCTTCAGCATCACTCCCACCGTCTTCATGAGACCCCACAGCAGCCAGACGATGTCGTCGTTCGCGAAGTTCGGGTTGTCCTTCTTCGCCGCCGCGACCGCGGTCTCGTAGGTCTTGTCGAACTTGTCGCGGTCGTGCCATGCCGGCGACGGGTTGAAGAACTCGGCGTTGCTGGTGTCGGGACAACCGATGTTGGCCACCGCGTCGATCCCCTCGGTGAGCCCGATCCCCACGTAGTGCGGGTGGCACTGCGCGGCGTGCGCCAGGTGCAGGTAGTAGATCGGGGACACGAGCGGGAAGACGACGTCGAACTTCTTCACCGGCCCGGTGCAGAGGTTGTTCGCCATCGACTCGCCGGCGTCGTTCTTCCCGGGCCGGAACGGGGCGGTCGCCTGAGGGAACTCCTGCTGGAACGCGGCGACGGCGTCGTCGAAGTTCGGCGTGTCCTCTGCCACCATCGCGATCTTGGACTGGTCCGTGATCTTCAGCACGTTCCTGATGTAGTCGGCGAGCAGGTGCGTCTGGTCGGAGTACGTGCTGGAGATCGCGAAGTAGTTGGAGAAGTGCGCGAGCTGCGTCTTCGTGACGCCGGCCGAGAGGTACGGGATGCCCTGGCCGGCCGAGTACTGGGCGCAGGCCACGATCTGGTCGGTGCCCGCGCCGCCGATCAGCAGGAAGGCATGGTCCTCCTCGGCCATCTGCTGGCACACGGTCTTCGCGGTGGAGGGGTTGTAGTGGTCGTCCTGGAAGATGACCTTGACCTCGCGCCCGAAGATCTTCACGGGCTGCCCGTTGTCCCCGTACTTCCAGTACAGGTCCTTGCCGGACTCGAACGATGTCTGCTTGACGGGTGCCGCTCCGGTGAGCGGGGCGTGGATGCCGATGGTGATCGACGTGGCGGTGACGCCGGTGGCGTCACCGGGGCCGCTCGGGCCGGGCGTCGGCCCGCTGGCGTCGCTGCCTCCGGTGGTGTCGCCGGTGCCGGTCTCCGTGCCGCCGGTCGTGTCGGTGCTGCCCGTCGAGCCGGAGCCGGTGGTGGTGTCGGTGGATCCGGTCCCGGTCGTGCCCGGGATGGTCGTGCCGGTGCTGCCCGTCGTGTCCGTGCTTCCGGGCAGCGTGGTCCCCGAGCCGGTCGTGGTATCTCCGCTCGTGGTGTCGCCCGAGGTGAGGGCGCCTCCCGATGTGGTCTCGCCCGCGGCCACCCCCTGGGTGTGCACGTTCTGGTACTGGCCGCACGACACAGCCAGCAACGCGAGTATGGCCACGATCACGACCGATCGCCTCACGACGCCTCCATTCACCATCGATTCCCTCTCATCGTCTGCGCAAGCCCCTCCTGATGATCGACCGCGCACGCCTGCCCGCGGCTCGTGCTTGGGCCATCACGTCCTCCGACTCCTCGACTGGGATCCCTCGGGCCGCGGCGTTGCGCCGCCGGATCGCGGCGATGACACCGTCCTGCCGAGGACCACCCACCGGCTCCAGGACCATCTGCCGCACTCCCCACAGGCCCAGCAGGCCGAGCGGGATGAGGAACCACACCGCTCCGGGCACTTTCGGCACGGGAAGGGCGGCGACGGGCGCCGTCCCCGGCCCGGTCGCGGTCGGGGCCGGCGTGGCGCCGGGAACGGTCGTGGTCGTGGTGGTCGTGGTCGTCGTCCCCGAGCCGAAGCCGCCGCCGCCGGTGAAGGTTCCGCCGCCGCCCGAGGTGTCGGTGGTGCCCGAGTCGGAGGTCCCGCCGCTGGTGTCGCCGTTGTCGGTGCCGCCGGTGCCCGTCGAGGCCGGCGCGGAGAACGAGATGGTGCCGACCACGCGCTTCTTCGTCGTCTGCACATCGTCGGCCGGTGTCGAGGGATCGTCGTGGCGGACCGGAAGCAGCAGGTTGATCTGCCACTCCTGATCCGCGGGACCCGGTGAGTCCGGGATCACCGGGAGCAACAGCACGCCGTTGTTCTTGAGGCCGGGATCCTCGCCCCACGACTGCGCCATCGTCTCGAGGGCGAAGGTGAAATACGGCGCGTCGGCCGTGCCGCCCGGCTTGCCGACGACGCACTGGTTCTCGTCGTACGGCGGGATGGTGGACTTGCCCTGCGGGTCCTTGATGACGAGCGCGCCGTCGGAGTCGGGCCAGAAGTCGGTGATGTAGCAGGCTTGGATCTTCTTGTCCTGCTGGTTGAACTCCGGTGTCTTGTCACCGGACTGCGAACCCTCCGCGATCTGCAGGTTGAACTCGACGATGCTCGAGCCGGCCTGCAGGCCCCGCTCGAGCAGTCCGAAGGCGATCGCGGAGACCTTGTCGGGTTTGCCCGCGTGCACCGAGATCGGAAGCGTCGCCGGATCCTGGGGATTCGGAAGCGAGATGCGCTGTCCCGTGTTGGGGATGTCCTGGTCGACCTGCTCCGGCCACCACCACGAGCGCTTGTCGTAACCGTAGGTGAAGTACAGCTGCTCCTTGGAGATGGTCTGGCCGTTGAACGAGCAGCCGGGGCAGGTCCCGGTGGAGCCACCGCCGCCGGTGGACCCGCCACCGCCGTTGCCGGCTCCGCCCTTGTCGCCGCCGCCCTTGCCGCCGCCGCCCGAGTGGCCCTTGCCGCCGCCGCCCGAGCCGCCGCCACCGCCACCACCACCGCCGCCGGAACCACCGCCACCACCGCCTCCGCCTCCGCCGCCGCCGGAACTGGTGGCCGTGGAGGAGAAGGACGCGGATCCGCTGTAGCCGGAGTTCACGACTGCCTTCGGGACGACCGTGACGTCATAGGTGCCGGAGGGCTTCGAGAGGGTGACCCCCTCGGAGGTCGTGCCGCTCTGGGCGGAGGCGCCGACCTGGCTCCCGCCGGAATCGAACACGTACAGGTCGAAGTTGCTGCTGTTGGCATTCCAGTTGATCGACACCAAGACGTCGCCCGTGTGCGTGTCCCAGTAGCTCGAGGAAGCGTCGACCTTCAAAGAGAAGTGGTCGCAGATGCCGGGGCCGCAGGCGTTCGGGCTGGGCGTGGCGCCGAGGGCGAAGCTCTGCCCGTCCCAGCTCAGCGAGGCGGCGCTGGGGCCGACCGAGCCCGATGCGGGCGACGCGGCGTTGCCGGTCGTGGCGACCCCGAGGACCAGTGCGACGACCGCGACTGTTGCGAACAGTTGGCGCTTCATGCTCCCCCCAGCCTCCTCCGATTCCAGGGGCACGCGAACCCCCACCCGGGCAGGCCCGGATGGGGCCTCGAAACAGGGTACGCATTCTTCCCTCGCTCTGTTCGAGGCAAACCGAGCAAACCGCCCGCCACAGCATGCGGCAGCGGCCGGCGGCCGGGGGCGCGTGCCGGACCGATCAGGAACTCCATTGGCAGTTCGACGCGTCAAAGGCTTCGAACGGTCCCAGCCACCGGCCAATGTCCAATTTGCGCATGATTGTGACCCTTGACGCTCTCGCCCCCATGGGCAATCCTCCTGTTTGGTTTATTCGTCCGTTCCGGCGGGCACACGGGGGGCCAGGAATCAAGGCAAGGATGATAATCTCGCGCATGGGCCAGCGGTCTTTCCGACGGCTTCGTGGTGTTCGATCCGCCTCTGTCGGCGCGGCCCTGATCGCCCTGGTGGGCACGGGGTGCGGTCAGATCGGCGGCGTGCACCAGCTGCCCGCTCCCGGCGTCGTCGCTCCGGTCGCGTCGGGAACCGGCGACACCACCACGTCGAGCGGCGGTCTCGCCGACACGGGCCTCTCCCCGAACACGGGCGACACGGGCGGCGTCGTGGGCGGGAGCGTCAGCATCGATCCGACTCAGCTCTCCGGCGAGCCCTCGCCGGGAACGACGCTCGTCACCAAGACCACCATCACCCAGCTCCCGCAGCTCGCGCCGAACGTCCGTATCAACACCCAGGGGCCGCTGTTCGCGTGTCCGGTGCAGGGCGTGTTCCACGTGGGCGATGACTTCGGAGCGAATCGGTTCGCGGGCGGGTTCCATCCGCACGCCGGCAACGACATGTTCGCCGACGAGGGCACCCCGGTCGTCGCGCCCTTCGACGGTGTCGCGGAGAACGCCACCAACTCGCTGGGCGGCAACGCCGTCATCGTGCGGGGGCAGGAGGGCTACGTGTACAACGCGCATCTCTCCGCGTTCGGCCGGTTGGGATCGGTCCACACCGGCGACGTGATCGGGTTCGTGGGCAACACCGGGGACGCGCAGGGGACCTCGACGCACGATCACTTCGAGTGGCATCCGTACGCGGGGCCATTCGTGAACGCGCTCGGGCAGACCTGGATCGGGCCGTACGGCTACTCCGTCGTGGGCTCGGGCGATCCACCGGCCGTCGACCCGTATCCGTTCCTCCTCGCCGCCTGCACGTAGGCCGGGCGCACCACCGCTCTCCGATCGGCGCCCTCGGCCGAAGGCCGACCGCACCTCGCTGCTACAGTCGCCCCCGTTGAACGCGCGCCCGCGGGCGAGGGCTCGTCCGGATCTTGCGGTTGCCGCGATCGTTGGCGGCGTCGCATTCGTCGCCCTGGTCGGGGGCATCGACGGTTCGCCGTTGCACCCCGTGCTGCCCTTCGGCGCGAAGCCGCTGCTGCCGTTCCGGATCGCCGCGCGGGCCACTGGGCTCGATGCGCTGCAACCCCTGGCGCAGGCCGCGGTGGCGATCGCCGCGGTGGCGCTCGCGACCGGCGCCTTCCTGTACGCCCTCCGCGAGGCGTGGCGCGGTCACGTGAGCGTTCGCCTCGTCGTGTGGCTGGGACTGGTGTTCGTCGCGATCGCGGTGGCCCTGCCCCTGCTGCTCTCCCGCGACGTGTACAGCTACTCGATGTACGGCCGCATCCACAGCCTGCATCACGCGAACCCGTACGTGTCGACACCGGCGGGCTTCTCGGGTGACCCGATGTACCGGCTCGTGGGGGAGCAGTGGCGAGACACGACCGCCGTGTACGGGCCGGCGTTCACCCTGCTTTCGGCCGGGCTGACGGGATGGCTGCATGGGCCCGTCGCGCTGATCTGGGCGTACAAGGTGATCGCCGGGCTGGCCGCAGGCTCGTCGATCCTGCTCGTGGCGCGACTCTCGCGGCGCCTGTGGCCGGAGCGGGCAGCGTTCGCGACGGCGCTCGTGGCGTGGAACCCGGTGTTGCTCTTCCACGGCGTGGGAGGCGGCCACAACGACCTGCTCGTGGAGCTCTCCGTGATCGGTGCGTTGAGCCTGATCGCCGTGCCGAGGGCCGACGCGGCCCGATCGGATGGCCGGGCGGCGGCGTGGCGCGAGCTCGCCGCCACGGCCGTGCTGACGATCGGGACCCTGGTCAAGGCCACGGCGGTGATCCCACTCGTGCTGGCGATCGTGGCGGCGATCTGGCGACGACCGGCTCGCGAGCGGGTGCGCACGGCCGCGGCGCACCTCGGCGTGGTGGCGGCGGTCGGCGCCGCCTTCGCCGCGCCGCTCTTCCAGACCAGCGACCCCACCTTCGGCCTCGCGACGCTCGCCACGCACGAGGGGTGGCTCGCGCCGAGCCGGTTCTTCCGCGTGCTCCTCGGCGACCTGGGGCACGTGATCGCGGGAGGCATCGGTCGGAGCGTCGCGGAGATGGTCGTGCGGGTCGTGTTCCCCGTCGCGTTCGCCGTGGCGTTCGCGGTGATCGTGCGGATGGTCGTCCGCAGGGCGCCGAAGCTCGGGGCGGCCGATCAGGGAGCGGCGTGGGGCTGGGCGCTGCTCGCCGCGACGCTCGCGGCGCCGGTGCTCCTCCCCTGGTACGTCGTGTGGACGCTCCCGGTGGTGTGGCTGCTGCCGAGGATCCCACGTTCGGTCGCGATCCTGGTGTCGGCGGTCCTCACGGTCTCGCAGACCGTCGCCGCCGCGGTGCGGTTCCCCACGATCTTCCACGGCACGCTGTTCACGGGCCACTACTTCCTCACGCCCGTGCTGTTCGTGGCGTTCGTGGTGCTCCTGCGCGAGCTGTGGCGGCGATACTCAGACGGATCGGGCCTGGGCGTCGAGTGGGCGACGTCGCCACCGGAGCATCACGAGATAGCCGCTTCCGGCCACCGCGGCTGAGGCGACCGGCGGTCCCCAGCCGGTGAGGGGCAGGCCGAGACGCTCGAGGAGGAGCGTGGCCAGGACGAGACCGGCGGCGCCGGTCACCGGCGCCAGCGCGAGCCCTCCCGGCCCGCCGACCAGGGCCCTGGCCCAGCCCGCGCCGACCAGCGTCATGAAGGCGAGCGCGGCGAGACACGAGAGCGCCAGAGGCCACCCGGCGGACGGCCGGACGTCGGCCGGCGGCGCGCCGGCGATCCCCTCGAGGTGGATCGGCGGATGGGGGCGAAGCAGGTAGACGCCCCGGCCGACCCGGTCCCCGTCGGCTCGGGCCCGGTCGAGGTATCGGGGGTTGAACGGGGCGAGGACGAGCGCCAGCGGCGTGCCCCTCGCCCGCTCGATGTCCTGCAGGTACAGGCGCGACATGGCGTCGTGTGCGGTGTCGCCGTTCAGGGTCGGCCGGCCGCGGAGGTAATCGTCGGGTGATCCCACGAACACGAAGGCGTCGCCGATGCGCTGGGGAGGGAAGGCGTCCCGCAGGACGTTGTTGACCCGGGGGGCCAGGAAGGTGACGTTGTTGCCGGGCCCGCCCTCGACCACGACCACGATCGGCGTGCCGGCCGGCGCTCGCTCCGCGATGCGGCCGGCCACCGCGGCCCGCGACAGCTCCGTCTCGCTGACGAACGGCCGGGCGCGGAGCCACGTGAACGTGGCGCCGGCCACGACCGCCGCGGTGAGCGCAAGGGCCAGGGCGGCGGCCAGGGGGCGGTTGTGCCTGCCGATCCACAGCGCCAATCGGGCGATGCCGAGCGCGGCGAGGATGGGCAGCACGTAGCCGAACGCGAAGAAACGAACGGCGGGAGCGATCCCGGTCACGAGCGAGCCGGCCACCCCCACCGCGAGCACCACGCTCCAGGTGCCGAGGAACCGGCGGGTGAATCCGTCGGTGCCGGCGAGGCCGATCCCTCCCAGGGGGATCTGGGCCGGAAGGACGTAACGAGCGAGATGGCGCGTGAAGCGCCCCCGGAACTCGTGATGGAGCAGCGTTCCGCGGCCCGCGCGTCGAAGGAACGCGTCCTGACTCGTGTCGACGCGGGGACGGCTCGGCCCGACCGTCAGCCACGCGAACGCGGCGCCCGCCGCAGCGGCGGCGCCCACGACGGCGGCGAGGATGCGCCCACCTTCGATATCGAGGAGCGGAACGCCCCGCGGTCTGCGCACCAGCGTGATGGCCGCGGTCGACAGCAGGATGCCGCACCCGAGCAGGAAGAACTGCGGATGCGACAGCGCGCTCGCGGCGAGCAGGACCGCGCCGCCAGCCACTCCGCGGCGCGACCCGGTTGCGAGGGCCGCGACCGCGCCGAGGAACAGCGCGGCCTGCACGAGGTTGGCGAAGTAGCCGTCGGCCAGGTGCGCGGCGAACGTGCCCGCCAGCACACCGGCGCCGAGCGATCGAAGCGCGCGCTCACCGGGGCCACGCTCACCGGTCGATCCGATGTCGACGAGCGCCGCGGCGGCGAGCCCGACACAGACGCCGCCGGCCGCGCCGAGCGCGGCGAGAGCTTGAACGCGCGACAGGTGCAACGTTCCGGCCACCACAAGCGCCAGCGCGGGGACCCCCGGACGCGATCCCACGGTGGAGAGCCCGTCGTGGGCGGCGAGGCGGGTCCACCACAGATACACGGGGGCGTCGGGCCCGACGGGGAACGCGAACCCACGCAGCGGATAGATCCCGGCGAAGAAGATCAGCAGGACGAGCGCGAGGCCCGCGACCAGCAGCCACTCGACGGGGCGGAACGGTTCTGTCGTGGAAGCGTGTGTCTGGTCCGCGATGCGCGGCGCACTCGGCGCGGTTGGCACGGGCACATGCTAAGAACCTTCGGCCGTCGCCACCTCCTCCACGCCGTCGAGCACCACCCACAGGTCGGCGAACGCCCGGGCGAACGCGATCCCCTCCGCCTCGTCCGGACTGACGAGGAGCGCGAGCACGGTGCCGGGGGCGCTCGAGCTCGCGGTGCCCCCGAAGGCGGGCCCGGGGAGCGATCCGTTCGCCTGGAGGACGCGGAGGACCTCGAGGCTCGAGCCGATGGTCTCGACGTGGGCTCGCGCCCCGCCGAAGGTTGCGAGGACGTCGACCCGGTCTCCGGCCCGGACCGATCCCGGGAGCAGGCTCGTCGGTATCTGGATGGCCTGGGAGCCGGCGGGGACGAGGGAGGCCACCGGACCGCCCCCGCGCGGCGCCAGCCGTGTCTCGGTGAGCGCCTCACCGGCGGCGAGCGGCGTGAGGACCACCCGGCCTTCGGCGTCCTCTGGTCTCGTCAATGCGCCGGGCGGCGCGAAGCCGGACGGGTACGTGCGCAGCCGGAGCATCGAGGACGAGAGCACGGTGCCTCGCGACACGGACTCGGCCGCCTCCACGACCGGAACCGGCCGCCCGAGCGATCGATCGAGCGCGCGGGCGCGCTCCGCGTAGCCCCGAACCAGGAAGAACGCGGCAAGCGCGAACACGGTTCCGAGCAGTGCGAACGCTTTCGACGGTGTAGACCACTTCCTCACGGGCATGCCTCCAACGGGGGGAGGATGGGAAGGACGGGGCGACGCTAGGCGATCGTCGGCGCCCGGTCTGTGACGCGGCTCACAGTCCCCGAGATGCGCTACCGGGGCCGGATGCGATCCTTCGGAGGCTCGAGCGACTCGGTGCGCCAGCGGAAGTGCTCCATTGCCTCGCGCCCGGCGATCATGCGGACCGCTTCGCGGACGCGCTCCGCCATCTGCTCGGGATCCTCCGCGGTGGTGAAACGCAGGTCGATCGTGACGAGCTTGGGGGCAGCCATGGTTCGCAGGATGCCCGGCCCGCGCTGGACCTACACCTCGAAGCGCGCGCCCTCCAGGGCGGAGGCGCACGGGCAGTCGCGTTCGGCCGGAACGTTGGCGATGGCCGCGAAGAGCAGCTCCCGGAGCTTGCCGAGGTTTTCGTCGAACACCCGGACCACCTCCTCGTGCGAGACGGGCGGCGCGTCCCCGACCCCGACGTCGTAGTCCGTGACGAGCGAGATGTTCGCGTAGCAGAGCTCCAGCTCCCGGGCCAGCGGCGCCTCCGGGTATTGGGTCATGTTGATGACCTCCCACCCCTGTGACTGGTACCACCCCGACTCGGCTCGGGTGGAGAAGCGCGGCCCCTGCACCACGACGACGGTTCCTCGATCGTGGACGGCGAGATCGAGCGACCGCGCCTCCGCGACCGTCACGTCGCGGAGCGTCGGGCAGTACGGATCGGCGAAGGAGATGTGCGTGGTCGTCGGCCCGTCATAGAAGGTGTCCCCCCGGCCCCACGTCCGGTCGACGAGCTGGTCACACACCACGAAATGCCCGGGCACGACGTCGGCGCGCAGCGAGCCCACCGCGCATGGCCCGAGGATGCGCGTCACGCCGACCTCCTTCATGGCGTACACGTTCGCGCGGTAGTTGATGCGGTGCGGCGGCAACTCGTGCTTGCGCCCGTGGCGCGGGATGAACGCGACGCGACGGGCGCCTACCGTGCCGAGGAGCACCGGCGACGAGGGCATGCCATAGGGCGTGTCGACGGCGATCTCCTCCACATCGTCGAGGAAGGAGTAGAACCCCGACCCGCCGAAGACGCCGATCTCCGCCGCGGTGGAGCTCAGGCCGACTTCTCCTTGGAGACGGACTTGGACTCGGAGGAGGAGGAAGAAGAAGACGAGCCGGTATCGGAAGACGTCTTCTCCTTTGACGAGGTCTTCTCCTTCGACGAGCCCGAGGAAGTCGAAGACGACGAAGCCGCCGACTCGCTCTTCGAGTCCTTCTTCGACCGGTTGTCCGTTTTGTAGAAGCCGGATCCCTTGAGCAGGATGCCCGCCGGGTGGAACACCTTCCGGACCACCCCGCCGCAGTACGGACACGCGGCGAGCGGCTCGTCGGCGATGCGCTGCACCACCTCGGTGTGCTTCCCGCATTCCTTGCACACGTACTCGTAGGTCGGCATCGCAACGCGATTGTACAGGCCGGCCCCTGCGGCTCAGCCTCAGCGCTTCGCGCGGATGACCTCCGCGTCCGTGACGATCACGTCCACGGGCTCGTCGACGTCCTCGGCTGGGATCTCCTCCACGAGCTGGATGTGAAAGCCGATCCCCACGCGGGCCGCCGCGGGGTGCAGCCGCTCCAGGTACCGGTCGTAATGGCCGCCGCCGTACCCGAGGCGGTTCCCCCTGCGGTCGAACGCCAGCCCTGGCGTGATCACCACGTCGACGGAGGCCGGATCCACGGGGACGCGGTGTGTCGGCTCCCGCGGCCCGTAGGTGGTCGGCTCCAGGGGATCACCCCGGCGGACCTCCGCGGCTTCCATGCTCTCCTCGGTCAGGTAGGGGAGCAGGATCCGCCGGCCTCTCGCGAGGAGCCTGCGGATGAGCACCGCGGTGGGGATCTCGCTCCCGAAGGAGTAGAACAACAACACGCAGCGCGCATCACGAACTTCGGGGAGCGCGAGCAACCTCGACTCCGCTCGCCCCGCGAGGACCGGCCGCTCCGCTGGTGAGATCGCCGCTCGCGCCGCGCGCATCCGATTCCGCAAGCGTTGCTTCGCCTCGCCCCCTTTGGGCATAGTGACCTACCGATATCATGGTTCAAGAGTTTGGGTCCCGTTACGGGTCCGCCCCTCCATTGCGTCAAAGACGACTTCGTACTCATCTAGCAAGAGACATTGGGGGGATGCGATTCGCCCGCTCACTCGTGCATCGATCGCCGGAGTCCAGGCCCCCAGTTCCAGCGGCGTCTGGGGGCCCCGTGGGCTAGCACCTGTTTCGTAGTAACATCGCCGGCAAATACGATTCTTGGATGACGACATCCCTCCCTCCTCCTTCTAGCGTGTCGTCATTGACTCGTACCAAGGAGGAGCCATGTGGAGCATCACCTCGAAACTTGCGACGGTCTCGGTAATCGTGGCACTTCTGATGCTTTCGTTGCCCGGTGCTGGGAATGCGCTCCAGTCGAAATCCGTGGATGACGACGTTGACTGCCTCCTTGTGGTCTCTCCACCTCCTCCCGGCCCCCCTACCTTGTGTGTTCCGAACCCGGCGGCGATCGGTGGGGGAAGCACCATGAGGATGATCGATGACTACACGGGTGCCGATTCCGAGGACGAATCTCTTCCAGACTGGGTCCTTGATGTTGCAACCTCAGGCGCTGGTGCTCGCTGGACTTGGCCGCTCGATCTGCGCCCCACTGCAGTGACCTGCATTCTTAAAGCCCACCGACCGCATTCCGCGGACACCCAGCCTGGCTACCTAGCTGGGAAGGCTACATTGGATTGCGTTCCGCCAATGACCTACATGTTCGTTGGAGCTGCTCTGTTTCGCTTTGATGTCCAATCGCTGAAGTTTGTCAGGATCGCGGCGGATGACGTCAGTACTGCACAACGACCCATTGGCAGTCAGGGGTATCCGGTGGTTCGGGCACTTGCTCGGTCATCGACCATGTCCATCCCGCAACCTGGAGATGTACGAAACAGTCGCCTTTGGAGTCGTGCAGTGGGCGGACGGAGAAACCGCTTCTGGGTCTGCTGCATACGCGATGGAATTGGTTTGCTAGTTTACTCGCGTTGGAGTGTGCCCATTTCGCTTTCTTCGGGCAAGACTATGTTAAAGTTTCTAGTGCTCGGCTGAGGAGTGAAAGATGCAGACCTATGTCCCGTTCCAACGCGATCGTTCTGGCGTCAGATCCCTCACCGGCAGAGGGGCTACTTCAAGCCCTGAAACCGTGGGATCGAAACTCGCTGAGGCTGCGTAGCATTCTCCCGTCGACGTTCGATGCCTATTGTCGAATCTTGCATCCTGCGATCGCTTCTATGCATTCGACCACCCACCCGGCCAGAGTCTCGTGGAAGACACTCATGGCGAGATACGGGGTGGACCTTGCGCCCGAGGTGGGCTTTGAAGAGCTTCTAAGCGGTCTATCAGGATCCCAACTCGACGAGTTTGCAATACCGGAGGAAGGGACGCTGCCTCACGATGAGCTTGGGATTCTTGTGACTTATCTTGCTGAATTCACATCCACGTCAGATGTGTGCTGGTTTTGCTACTGGGATGGTTTCGCTTTTTGGGAAGAGACAGACACTCCCCTCAGAACACGCGTCGAGGCAGAGAATAGGAGTTACTTCGTATTCACCGGGCCATTGACGGCGATTGGCGAATTCTCGGAGAGCCTGCTTCAGAGTCCTAATCTCTGGTGGCCGGACGACCGCTCCTGGTGCGTTGCTACACCGATTGATGCCTACTCCACCTATGTTGGCGCCAATAGCTCCTGCATAGACACCGTCTTGAAGGTCCCTCTGCTTGAGACCCTTGAAGTTAATGAATGGTCGCAAATTAGGCGCTGACGCCCCCAAATGCCTAATAGCAGCCTAGCTTGTGGTTTTACACATTCATCCTGACCGCCGCAGCTGCAGCCTCGAGTCGGGAATGGACGTGCATCTTCTGAAAGATACGTTGAAGGTGGGTGCGCAAGGTGTTGGGACTAATCACCAGCTGCTTCAAGATCTCGCGCGATGACAATCCTTCCACA
>JBHELK010000008.1:0-2811 GCA_046263085.1 Actinomycetota bacterium | reverse complement strand
GAAACGGTCTATGCGAAGAAGGTTGACACCGGGATCTACAAGGTCGAGTTTGCGTATCAGCTTCCCTGCGGCAGCCCGCAGGGTCAGCTTGCCACGGTCGTCTCCGCGCACCCAGCCAATGGCGCCGCCATCGCATCGTCCATGACCATCTGTGAAAACACGCCTGTGGAACTTGTTCGCGTCGTTTCGACCGACGGGTCGCCGTTGGACGCGGCCTTCACTCTCGTCTTGCTGATGCCCACCAGGGCTTTGCCGTAGCGCAAACGACCCGAGAACTCCGGGCAGTACTTCCGTCAGAGAAGGGGAGTTACTTCCCTGCTGCCTCGATCGTCGCGGCAACCTCGCGCTCGCGAGTGGGGTCGATCTCACCCAGGCTGCCCGGGCCGTCGCCGTTGCCGACCGCGAAACCGTGCTTGCGGTCGAGCTCGCGGGCCACTTCCTCGTCGGCTGCCGAGAGGTCGTCGGGGTTCATGTCGGCGAAGTCGATCACGCCCATGTCCTGGAACGCCTGCTGCACCTTGGGGCCGAACAGGCCGAGGTCCTTCACCGTGGGAACGATGCGCGAGAACAGCATCTTGCGGAACTCGAACATCATCTCCGAGTTCTCGACGTACTTCAGACACTCGTCGACCGGGAGCCCGAGGTGCTCCCAGACCTCCTGCGCCATGAACCGGTCGCGCATGAGGTAGCTGGCGTACACCACGAACTCCTCCCGCTCCTCCCGCTCCTTCTCGGTGAGCTGCGGGTAGTACTCGCGAAGGGACAGCCGGCCGAAGGCCACGTGGCGGGCCTCGTCCTGCATGACGTAGGTGTTGAGGGCCTTCGCCAATGGCTCCTCGCTGAAGTCGCGGATGAGCGCGAACGCTGCGAGCGCCAGGCCCTCGATCATGACCTGCATGCCGAGGCAGATCATGTCCCACCGGTCGTCGGCCACCACGTCCTGCAGCAGCGACTTGAGATGGGGATTGATGGGGTACGCGAGCTCCATCTTCTCCCGGAGGTACCGGGAGTACGTCTCCACGTGGCGGGCCTCGTCCATGACCTGTGTGGCCGCGTAGAACTTGCAGTCCATGTCGGGGACGGAGGGGACGATCTTCGAGGCGCAGATCAGCGCGCCCTGCTCACCGTGGAGGAACTGCGAGTTCGTCCACGCCCCCATGTGGTGGCGGAGCTGGTAACGCTCCTTGTCGTTCATGCGGTCCCAGATGTCGGAGCCGAAGATGGGGATGTAGTAGTCGGGCCCGTTGTCCGGCGATCCGGGGTCGACGTCGATCGACCAGTCGAGTCGCGTGTTGGTGTTCCACTGCTTCTCCTTGCCCTTCTCGTACAGGTTCAGGAGGCGATCCCGCGTGTCGTCGTACTCCCAGTTGAACGTGGTCGTCGACTGGCCGGCGATCTGCCACTGCGTCTGCTCCACCGGCAGCGTGTAGATCCGCGTGCTCATGATGCCTCCTTGTCGAGAATCGCGATCAGCACCGCCGACACCGTGTCGGCGATCTGGTCGGGACTGCGATCGGACGGGGTGAGGATGTAGGAGATAACCGCCCGGGTGGTGCCGTCGATGATCGTGCGGAGCAGTTCCGCATCGGCCCCGGGGCACCGGGCGAGCAACAGCTCGAGCATGGTCTCGCGGGCGCGCACGACGGCCGGCTCCGCCCGGGTGGTGACGTAGGGAAGGAACGTGGCCTGGTCCGGACCGAGCAGCCGGTCGATCAGCGGATGGCTCCGCCCGAGCCCGATGCAGAACCGGACGGCCGACGCCACCGCGCCGGCGAGATCGTCGTGTTGCACGAAAGCCGCCCGGACGCCGTCGAGGAGCCGCTCCTCCTCCCGCGACACGAGTGCCACGACCAGGTGGTCCTTGGACGGGAAGTACCGGTAGACGGTCTGCCGGGACAGCCCGGCGCGCCCGGCGACGTCCTCCACGGTGATCCTGGTGAGCCCGAAGTCCTGGATGGCCGCGAACGCGGCGTCGAGGATCCTCGCGGGGGTCTTCAGCCCCTTCGGCCCTGCCAGCTCTGCGACGGCGGTGCCCATGCCTGCCAGGCTCCTCGTTCCCGAGAAGGTGACACTAGGACGCGCTCTGTCACATCGTCAAATCGCGCGTCCATGGGACGGGTCACGTCACGTTGTAGCCGACGGTCAGGAAGTCGTAGGCGTTCACGGCGTTGCCGGGCTGCACCGTCGTGTTGTTCGATGGTTTCTGGGCGATCGCTCCGACGTACAGACGCTTGCCGTCGGGGGCGAGCGCCATCGAGATGCCCGAGTCGAAGTCCACGAGGGGGCCGGTGTTGTACCGGCTGCGCCACGCGATGACCCCGGTCGAGGAGGTGATGGCGAGGGTGGCCACGTCGCGAACCGTGGCGTTCCCGCTGTCGCCGGTCACGTACACGGTGGCGCCGTCGTGGCTGACCGTGATGGCCTGCCCGCGCGAGTAGTAGCCCGCGGGCTGGTACATCGTGGCCCACACCTGCGATCCGCTCGCGGCGTTGTACGCCAGGATGCCGTACACGGCGTCGTCGGCGTGCAGGTTGGGGACCTCGCCGGCCACGTAGACCCGGGTGCCGTCGGGCGAGAACGTGATGGCGTCGCCGTGGGCGGCCGTTCCGTCGGCGCCGCCGCCGTAGCGCATCGCCCACAGCTGGTTGCCCTCGGTGTCGTACGCGACCGTCGCGGCGTCGGCGACGCCGGAGGCGTCGGGGTTGGGGCCGACCCGGTAGCTCCAGCCGGTCACGGCGATCCTCGAACCGTCGGGCGACACCGCCACGGCGTAGGCCCAGCTGTACTCACCCGGTCCCTGGTACGTCTTCG
>JBHELK010000007.1:0-54289 GCA_046263085.1 Actinomycetota bacterium | reverse complement strand
GCGCCGGGCTACTCGGCGCAGCTCGCCGCGCGATCCACGGAGCGCAACGCCGGTGTGGCGCAGCTCGTGTCGGCCGGCGTGCTGGCGATCGGGTCGTATCTGATCTTCCGCTATCACTGGCACCGCACGAGGACGCTTCGCGGCGAGAGCCCGGTTCCGCCACAGGACCGCGGACCGAGGCCGCCGCGGGGTCCGAGACATCTCGGCCGTGCCGCACCGACGCCCGATCGACCCGTGCCGCCCCCCGAACGACCCGTGTCGCCCCCCGAACGACCCGTGCCGCCCCCCGAACCACCGGCTGAGGCACCGCCCGAGGAGCCGCCCTCCGGGGAGGCGCCGCCTCCCGTCGTTCCGCCGCTGTAGCGCTCGCCGCCCTGCCTACACTGGCGGCGTGGAGGTTCGCGCCAACGGCAAGCCATACGACGTGCCGGCCGGTACGACGATCGCCGGGTTCATCAGGCTCCGAGGCCTCGATCCGAGGTACGTCGTCGTCGAACACAACGGCGAGCCGCTCGAGCGATCGCGGTATCCAGAGGTCGAGCTGCACGCGGACGACAGGCTCGAGCTCGTCCGCGCGGTGGCCGGTGGATAGGAGGGAGCGGCTGGCGCGGGCGCGGCTCTACGTCGTGACCCCGGGCCGCGACGATCTCGATCCCTTCCTCGACGAGATCCTCGGCGCCGGCGCCGACGTCGTCCAGCTCCGCGACAAGCAGGCGGAGGCGGGCGACCTCCTGCGGTCGTCGGAGATCTTCCGACGAACGGCGGATCGGCACGACGCGCTGTTCATCGTGAACGACCTGCCGGACGTGGCCCTCGCCGCCGGCGCCGACGGCGTGCACCTCGGCCAGAACGACGTCCCGGCGGACGCCGCGAGGACGATCCTCGGCCCCGAGGCCATCATCGGGCTCTCGTGTCACACGCCGGACGATCACGCGTCCGCCCCTCGGCACGTCGACTACCTCACCGCGGGACCGGTGTTCGAGACGCCCACGAAGCCGGGACGTCCCGGTGTCGGACTCGAGCTCGTCAGGAGCGCGTCGGAGCACGTCACGCGGCCGTGGTTCGCCATCGGAGGGATCAACCGGTCGAACATCGAGGTGGTGGTGGCCGCCGGGGCCCGAAGGATCGTGGTGGTCCGGGCGGTCACCCAGGCCGCGGATCCGGGCTCAGCGGTCCGCGAGCTCCTCGCCGCGCTGCCGCCGGTCTGACGCGAACACGATCACCGCGCCGCAGAGCGCGACGACCGCCCACGTGGCTTTGCCGGCCACCCCGCCGAGCGCGAAGCCGGACTTGGCCGTGACCAGGGACGCCAGGATCAGGACGCCCGATCCGATGGCGGGGGAGAGCGCGAACAGCTGCAGGGGCGAACGTGCGCGCCCCAGGAACCACGCCGTCCATCCCAGGCCCGCCACGGCGAGCAGGATCAGGAGCATGATCGCCCTGCCCAGCGCGACCTCGGTGGTGGGCACGGGATGCACGGGCCGGAGCAGGGGCACAGGGATGTGTGCCGGTCCGCGGAACACCGCGACGCCGGGGGCGATGAGGTTGGCGAGACCGGGTCCGCGTGGCGCGAACGCCGACAACACGAGCACGGCGGGGTGCCGGCGCAACACCGGCTTCACGTCGCGCCAGTAGGCGTCGTTCTGCACGTCGATCTCCTCGTTCGGAACGTGCGTGGGATGCCCGGCGGCGTATCGCTCGATCGACCCGGGGTACACGTGGACGTCCTCCTGGCGATCGGGGGGCATCGCCGCCCGGATGGTCCGCTCCTTCTCGGCGGTGGAGACCGGCCCGAACGGGCCCAGTGGGTTCACCACGAACACCACGGGTTTCCCTGCGGGGAGGCGCCGGACGTACTCGCCGGCAACGCGAGCCTGCTGGAACGCGGTCGCGTCCCAGAACTGCTTCGGCGGCGAGTCGCCGTACCAGGTCACGGCGCCGGGGATGACGGCGGCGGCCACGCTGAGGAGGCCGCAGGCCACCGCGACCGCCGATCCCACCCGGCGGCGCAGCCAGCCGGCCGCGAACGCGATCGCCGCTGCGATGGCGCATACCACCGGCCCCACGACGAGCAGTGTCAGGAACCGATGCGGCTGGATGGCCTTCGTCGCGGCGGCGACGATCGTGCCGCCGCCCGTCACGATCGTCCAGGCCCCGATCATCCGCAGGAACCCGCTCCGCAGCGCTCCGCCCCGGTCAACCGCCATGGCGCCCACGCCCAGAGCGGCGAACGGCCCCGTGAAGGCGGTTCGCAGGGCTCCCAGGTCCTCGCGGAACTTCTCGATGTACCGGTGCTTGGGCTCGTGGAGGTCGAAGGTCCGCACCGAGCTGTGCAGCACCGGATAGATCAGGATCGCCATCACGGCCCCCACGATCGCCCCGGCCGCCGCGAGCGCGCCGGCCTCCGTCTCCCATACCGTGCCCACCCGTACCCGAGAGACCGGCAGGGCGAGCACGAACCACACCCCCAGGACCAGGGCGAACACGCCGAGGAACACCCAGTGGGCGAGCCCGGCGGCCACGAGCATCGCGACGGCTCCGACGAACCCACGCCGGCGCGTGATGAACCGGAGCAGGAACAGGAAGCCCACCACGACGAGCAGGATGTTCAGGAGGTTGGCCACGTTCTCGCCGACCAGTCGGGTGGTGCCGATCAGTCCGGCGGCGACGGCTGCGCCGATCGCCCACCCCGACGTCTCGCCGCGCCCCAGCCCCTCGGCGAAGAGCACGCCGAGGGCGAGCGCGAACACCCCGACCAGCACGAACGGCAGCACGACGTCGAGCTGGAGCGCGGACAGTCCCGTGAGCGACTGCAGGTTCGCCGAGAGCAGCGCGTGCCCCGGCCGC
This sequence comes from Actinomycetota bacterium, assembly GCA_046263085.1. Classification (GTDB taxonomy): domain Bacteria; phylum Actinomycetota; class UBA4738; order UBA4738; family JACQTL01; genus JBHELK01. The sequence goes on along the minus strand of JBHELK010000007.1, from coordinate 51,442 downwards.
GCCGCAGTCTCGATCGGCCCCATCCCCTGCGAGGCCACGAAGTCCGCCCGCCACACGTACCAAGGCGCATCGAACCCCAACGGCAACGAGAAATGCCGCACCCGATACACCACCTCGTACAAGGCAAAGACAGCAACGAAGACCAAGCCGACCGTCGAGACAGCGCCGGCCCAACGCCATGCGGCCTTCCCGCCGCTCACTTCAGCCAGGTCTTGATGATCGCCTTCGCGAAGTGCCAGCCGTACTTCAACGACTTCGGCTTCTTCGACTGTCCGGCCTGCCGGGCCCGGATCGTGATCGGGACCTCGGTGATCCGCGCTCGCGTGCGAAGGGCCTCGATCAGCAGCTCCGAGGCCCAGAACTGATCCTCGTCGAGCGACAGTCGCTTCAGGATCTCGGGCCGGGTGGCCCGGTAGCCGTTCGAGGGATCGGTGATGCGCTGCCCCGTGGCGATAGTCACCACCCAGGAGAAGAAGTGCACGCCGATGTGGCGAACCACGCTCTCGCGCTGAAAATCACCGAGCAGCCGCGATCCGTTCACCAGATCGGCGTCGCCTTCCAGGATGGGCCGGACGAGGAGCGGCATCTCGTCGGGGACGTGCTGGCCGTCGGCGTCGATCGAGACCACCACCTCCGCCCCCAGGCGCACGGCGAGCTCGTAGCCGACACGAAGCGCCAGGCCTCCTCCGCGACGGATGGGCAGGCGCGCCACCAGCGCACCGGCCTTGCGGGCTTCGTCGGAGGTGGAATCCTCGGAACCGTCGTCGATCACCACGGGCACGACGCGCAGGCCGTCGATCTCCTCCGGGAGCTCGGCGATGACGGCGCCGACGTTCTCCGCCTCGTTGTACGCGGGAGAGATCACCACGATCCGGCGGCCCTCCGGGATCTCGTCGGCGCGTTCCCAGTCGAAGGCCTGCACGGCGAGCGCTTCCGTCAGGTCGCGGATGCTCCGGATGCTGACGTCGGTGAAGGACATGTTCCGCACGATCAGCGCGAACAGCACGATGATGGCGAACAGCTCGACCGCGAGCAGCCGGCGCTGGCCGCCGGGCCGGAAGTTGAACGCGTCGAAGATGGGATTGAAGAGGTTCGGCGCGATGGCCAGGACGACGATGGCCACGCCGATCACCCACGAGATGATCAGGTTGAGGCGGCTGATCTGCCGCTTCGGGTACCGGTACAGCGAGACCAGGAAGAGCCCCACGGCGAAGAGCGCCCCGAGGAGTCTGAGCGCGATCATGTGCTGCTTCTGATCGGGGAGGGGCTACCCCTCCCCAACCACCCCGACGTACTCACGAGGGAACCCCGGCCGGTCGGCGGGGGCGCCATCGGGTCTCGGGGAGGATGTGCTGGGCGATCACGCGGTCCCGGTATCGCTCGATGTGCTCGAACATCGACTCGACGAGCGTCTCGGAGAGGAGGTGCGGCTGCAGGCCGAGGTCGAGGAGCTTCGTGTGCCTGGCGTTGTAGTAGTGCTCCTCCTTCTCCACGCGCGGGTTGTCCACGTGGTCGAGGGCGACGTCGAGCCCGTACTCCTTCCCGGCGCGCTGCACGAGCTCGGCGAGCTCGAGCACGGAGAACTGCTCCGTGAACTGGTTGAACACGCGGTACTCGCCCTCGGCGGCGGGGTTCACCGTCGCGAGCTCCACGCACTGCAGGGTGTCGACGATGTTCAGGTACCCACGCGTCTGCCCACCCTTGCCGTACACCGTGAGCGGCTGTCCGATGACGGCCTGCAGGCAGAACCGGTTGAGGGCGGTGCCGAAGACCTCGTCGTAGTCGAACCGCGTGAGGAGGCGCTCGTCGAGCGCGGTCTCCTCGGTCTCGATGCCGTACACCACGCCCTGGTTCAGGTCGGTGGCGCGCAGGCCCAGGATGCGGCACGCGAAATGGATGTTGTGGGAGTCGTGCACCTTCGACAGGTGGTACCAGGACCCGGGGAGCTTCGGGAACGGCAGCGTGTCCGTGCGGCCGTTGTGCCGGATCTCGATGAAGCCTTCCTCGATGTCGATGTCGGGCGTGCCGTACTCGCCCATCGTGCCGAGCTTCACCAGATGGGCATCGGGCGCGAGCTCGCTCATGGCGAACAACACGTTCAGCGTGTTGACCACGTTGTTGTACTGCGTGAACACGGCGTGCTCGCGGCTCTTGTGCGAGTAGGGGGCCGACGGCATCTCCCCGTAGTGGATGACGGCCTCCGGCTGGAAGTCGCGGAACAGCCGCTCGGTGGTCTCCCAGTCGCAGATGTCGCCCTCGGTGACGCCGATGTCGAGGCCCGAGACCTGCTTCCAGGCCTTGGCCCGCGCCGGGAGGGACTCCAGGATCGGCGTGAGGGAATCGGTGCCCTGTTCCCGGTGGGCGCGTCGGCGGAGGTAGTTGTCGATGGCGTGCACCTCGTGGCCGCGCTTTGAGAAGTGCATGGCCGTGGCCCACCCGAGGTAGCCATCACCCCCCAGGATCAGGATGCGCATGCGTGTCCTTTCGAGTCGTCGGGAAGAAGAGCAAGCTCGAGCGCCGTATTCTACCCGGCGCCGCTGAGCGGAACCCGAGCCGCTCGCTCCCTAAAATCGCTTATAGCCGCAGGTCGGGGTGCCCGTCATGTTCGCCCCGGCGGCCTGTCGGACGAACTTCAACTGCCCGGGGGTGTTCTCGTACGGGATGTTCAGCGCGTTGTCCGTCGGCGAGAACTTGACCTGGAAGAAGTCAACCTGGTCCGGGGCGGATTCCGACTCGACCTTGCTCGTGACAGAGCTCGGCCCCGTGCAGAGCGACGTGGGATCGCCGGCGACACGCAGGCAGTCGGACGTCGGGCGCCAGATCGTGGCGTACATGTTCGTGCCGTGGCGGAACCCGATGCCGACCTCACCCCGCGGCCCCGCCGTGAGCGTGGCGCTGTCGTAGGACCCGGCGAACGGCGTGACGTCCTCGACCGACCAGGTCTGCCCGTGGTCCTTCGAGATGCCGAGGTTCAACGTCGGCCCGTCGGACCAGAGCGTGTAGACGGTGCCGTCGAGAGGCGACACCGTGACCTGCGGATAGTCGACCCCGCCGTCGTTGTTGCTGGGGACGTCCGCAACCTTGACGCTGGTCCACGTGAGCCCACGATCCGGCGAGATGTAGATGGTCTCCCTGGTCGTGGGCCCGTTCAGGAATCCGCCGGGGAACGGATAGAAGTCGTCGTTCGTGAAGGCGTACACGAAGGAGGAGTTGGGGTCGGCCTCGAGCGTTCCCCATCCCGACTCGGGCAGCGTGTAGCCGATGGGATCGAAGGTCTGTCCGCCGTCGGTGGAGCGGTGCACGGTGAGCCGCCCGTCCTGCTTGTAGCCCGTGTTCGACATGTAGTACACGAACCCGTTCCCGTGGGCCGCGAGCCACGGGCGGTCGTCGACCTCGTAGGTGGGGACCACGGGACGGAACAGGTCGAGCGTGGCGCCGTGGTTCGAGAACCGGTAGAACATGTCGTCGACCGCCCACGTGTCCGCGAAGTACAGGTGGTCCTGCGCGTCCACCGCAAGGTCGCCCTCGTCGCCGTAGATGTGCTTGGACTGGCCGGCGAGCGGGCCGATGTCGTCGTTCACGCTGGTGAAGGTCTTACCGCCGTCGATCGAGCGGAAGAGCCACGACTGCATGCGGTCGTCGCTGGACTCGTACACGCCGGCACCCGCCGGGAACGTCTTGTGCGCGGTGACGAAGATCGTGCCCGCCGAGTCGACCTCGATCCCGGGCTCGTAGCCGGTGCCGGCGCCGAGGCGGATCGGCTGGGTCCAGGTGGGGGACGAGCCGTCGCAGGTGGGGATGTCGTCGGCGAGGGCCGCCGTCCGCCCGGGCGCCAGGCCCATCACGAGCGCGGTCAGCGCGAACAGCAGGGACGGTGCGCGGCGACGAAGCATCCGGGCTGGTGACACGTGGGTCCTCCTCGAGTTCGACTCGGTCTTCCGGGTTCACTACGCGGCCATGGTGGGGGAGTCCTTTGTGCAACTGCACATGCGGTGGGTGCCCACGAGCGTGCCGGCGACCTCGTGGATGAGCTTTGAGCGGCCGTCGGGGCATGCTTCCATTGCTGTGACCGCCGCCGAAGGAGGCTTGGATGGACGACGCTCGGTACGAGAAGCTCGCCGCGGCCACGGGGATCCCGTTCGTCGTGCTCACGCTGGGGAGCGCGTTCGTCGTGCCGAACACGCCTCCGAAGATCGACGACCCGATCCAGAAGGTCGGGCGGTTCTTCGGCGAGCACCACAGCGGCCTGATCTGGGCCGGCTGGCTGGGGATCATCGGCGCCCTGTTCGGGCTGTGGTTCATCGGGACGGTCGCTCACTGGGTCCGTCGCCAGGGCCAGCCACGGCTCGCCACGATCGCCTTCGCCGGCGGTGTGGTGGGCACCGCGGTGGCCACGGTGGGAGGCCTGCTCAGCACGGGGCTGGCGTACCTGGCAACGGCCCCCGACGACATCGGCGCGCCGGTTGCGAGGGCGCTGTTCGACCTGGGCAACCTGGCCTTCGTGTTCCTGTGGATCCCGATCGCCGTGCTCGTGGCGGCGGTGTCGATGGCGGCCCAGCGAACGAACGCGCTGCCGCAGTGGCTGTGGACCGGAGGCGCGATCTACGCGGTCATCGCGGTGGTCGCATCCACTGGGATGTTCGCGCACAGCGGTGCGTTCGCGCCGGGCGGCTTCATCCAGCTCATCGTGTTCCTGCTGTTCGCGGTGTGGGCCCTCTCGCTGTCGATCGTGCTGAGCCGGAAGGCCGGGATGGCCGCGACGAGCGCCGCCGCGCCGGTGCCTACGACCTGAGCTCTCTGGCCACGACCCGCAGATCCTCGACGAACGCCTCCATGGCCTCGCGCCGGGCCTCGTCGTCGGGCGCGCGCAGGATCGACGACGGGTGCACCGTGGCCGTGACGCGGGGCGCGAGCGGCGACTCGATGAACTCGCCGCGGTGTTGCGTGACGCGGAACGTCCGCCCGAAGATCGCCTGTGCCGCCGTCGCTCCGAGGCAGACCAGGACCTGCGGCCGCACCTGTTGCAGCTCGGCGTCGAGCCACGGGCGGCACGCCGCGATGTGCTCGGCGTTGGGCTTCTTGTGGATGCGCCGCTTGCCGCGGGGTTCGAAGTTGAAGTGCTTCACCACGTTCGTGACGTAGACGGCGGCGCGGTCGATGCCTGCTTCCTCCAGCCCCTCATCCAGCAGGCGTCCGGCGGGACCGACGAAGGGTCGCCCCTGGCGGTCCTCGTGGTCTCCGGGCTGCTCTCCCAGGAACATGACGTCGGCGGCGTTCGTTCCCTCGCCGAACACGGCCTGCGTCGTTCCCTTGTACAGCTCGCACGCCGTGCAGGTCTGGACGGCCTGGGCCAGCTTCGTGAGCGTGGGGCGTTCCGGGATCAGCTCGGTCGCGGCGCTGTCTCGTGCTCGGGCCACGATCCAGGCATACCCACTGGACCTCAGTACGGGAACGTGAATCCCGGCGGCGGCGGGCTGCACAGCTGCTTCGCCCGCTGCCGGAGCTGGAACAGCGTGGGCAGGAGCGTGGGGTCGAAGGCCCGGTTGTTGAGCTCGTAGGGGTCCTTCTGGATGTCGTAGAGCTCCTCCTCGCCGGTCTCGTACACGACGTAGAGGTACTGCTCGTTGCGCACGGCGCAGTACGTCGGCACCGGGGCGTCCTCGTCCCGAAGGTGCTCCACGAGGAAATCGGTTCGCCACGCGGGTGAGGGCTGATCCGAACCGAGCAGCGGCAGGAAGCTCCGGCCGTCCGGCTGTTCGAGCTGGGTGCCGGCCAGGTCGGCGAAGGTCGGAGCGAGGTCGATGTTCAGCACGAGGTGCGGGTCGGACCGATGCGCCGTCACCATGGGGTCGTAGCGCACGATCATCGGCACGCGGATGCTCTCCTCGTAAGCGTCCTTCTTCCCCGTCCACCGGTGCTCGCCCCACCCCATCCCGTTGTCTGACATGAACACGATCATCGAGTTGGAGAGGCGGTCGGTCGCCTGCAGGGCGTCGACGATCTTCCCCACCGCCCGGTCGACGGCGAGGAGCGACTGGTACTGGAGGCGCCGGAAGTGGTCCTCCCGGGCCTTGCGCGCCGCGGTGAAGCGGGGAAGGGACTGGACCCACTCGGGCTTGTCGCTGACGTCTGCCTCGTCGTAGTTCGGGGACCGCCACGGTGGGAGGTCGGAGAACGCGCGGGTGTCCCGGGGTGCGGGGTTGGCGGGAGCGTGCGGCGCGGACGGCGTGAAGTACAGGAACAGCGGGCCGTTCGTCTCGTGGATGATGTCGACGGCGTCCCGTGAGAGCACATCGGTCGAGTAGTCGCCCGGCGCATGGCCGTAGCGCGTCACGGTCCCGTCGACGTTCAACGGTTCGTTGTAGTACCGCACGGTGTCGACGGCGAGGGCGACCCACCTGCTCCAGCCCGGCGGGACGTAGCCGTTGCGCCCTGGAGCGCCGTAGTGGTTCAGGTACTTGCCGACGAGTGCCGTCGTGTACCCGGCGTCCTGCAGCGAGGTGGCGATGGTGGAGCTCTCGTGTGGTTGGAACGACTCGAACCCGCCGTTCGGCGGCCGGTTGCGGTAGACGCCGTTCGAGTGGGAGTACTGCCCGGTCAGGATGCTGGCCCGGCTGGGACAGCACAACGAGTTCGTCACAAACGCGTTCGTGAAGTTGACCCCGTGGTCGACCAGGTCCCGCTCCACGTGCGGCATGGCCCAGAGCATCCCGACCCGCTGGTCGTCGGTGAGGATGACGACGATCGTGGGCACGGGGGGATCGGCGGCCTCGGCGCCGCCGAGTGGCGGAACGGCCGCGAGCAGGGTCGAGCACAGGAGCACGAGCGCGAGTCGTTTCATGTGGGCGTGGACTTTCTATCCGCGCGCGGGGCCTTGGTCAAAGGTCTGCCGTCTTGACAGGGGTGGCGGCGAAGCGTACCGTGGGCGGTCCGAACATATGTTCGATATGGGAACGGGCCCCGAGATGGGGAGCTCGAGGGGGTAGCTCGCGGACCCTTCGATCGAGAAAGAGGCAGCCCATGTCGAAACGGTACGACGAGGAAGTGGGGGTCGAGGCGGACGCCGGTATGCCGGCCGCGTTCACGTGGCGCGGGCGCCGCTTCGACGTGGCCGACGTCATCGGCAAGTGGCGGATCGAGGGGCGGTGGTGGGCCGACGGCCGCGACCGCGAGTACTGGCGCGTGGAAGCGCGGGGCGGCGCCGTGTGGGACCTGTATCACGACCGCCTGGCCGGAAGGTGGCACCTCGAGCGCCTGTGGGACTGAACCAGGTCCGTAGGCCGGGGCTTGTCCCCGGCCTACGCGCGGAGGTCAGTGAAGCCGAGCCACCTCGCGGTACCGGAAGCAGGTGGTGATGTGGTCGTTCACCATGCCCACCGACTGCATGAACGCGTGGCAGATGGTGGGGCCGACGAATCGGAACCCGCGCTTCTTGAGGTCCTTGCTCATGCTCTTGGAAACAGCGGTTTCGGCGGGGAGATCGGCCAGGGCGCGCCACCGGCTCTGGATGGGACGGCCCTCGACGAACGCCCAGAGGTAATCGTCGAGACCCCCGAGCTCGAGGGTGGCCCGAGCGTTGGCGATGGCGGCCTCGATCTTCATCCGGTTGCGGACGATGCCGGGGTTGTTCATGAGCCGCTGGACATCGCGCGCCTTGAATCGTGCAATGGGCTCGGGATCGAACCCGGCGAACGCTTCGCGATAGCCCTCGCGTTTCTTCAGGATCGTCGACCAGGACAGCCCAGCCTGTGCGCTTTCCAGGATGAGCATCTCGAACAGGTGCCCTTCGTCGTGCGAGGGGAGGCCCCACTCCTCGTCGTGGTACCGCAGCATGAGGTCGCCCCACGGCTCCCAATCGCACCGCCTCGGCATCCCGGCACTGTACGGCGAGTGCTAATCGTTGAGTAGGGCAGTTCGGACCCGACGGCGAATCCTCGAATCGACCTTCTTCATGGCCTGCCCGATGAGTGCTTCGGCTCGAATGATCTCTTCGATCCGGAGGCGGATGTAACCTCGATCCAGTTCGTCGTACCGAGCTGCAACGACAGCGAGCGCTGAACGGAACTCGACACCCTCATGCTCCGTCATCGTCGCTTGTCTCAGCCGGTCGAGATACAGGTCATCGAGTCCAATGACACGAGCGCGACCCGGCCCGACGGTGACCTCGATCGTTCTGCCTTCGTCGCCGTCGATTCGCGAATCGGGAAACTCAACGGCAACGCTCGATCCCTCGTGTTGCCAATGGCGTCCAACACGCCTGAAGCCGAGTTGGTCAAGTGCTGTCTCATCCTCGGGCTCAACGATGACGCACAGGTCCAAGTCGGTCTCATGGTATTCGGCTGCTGTCCAGAATTCTTCGGCTGTCCCGCCCACGACAATCGGGTCGTGGTGAAAAGCCTCCCGGATCGCGGCGGCCACGAGTAGGTGGCGCTGCAGGCGATCTTCCTCAGATGACGCGAGCTGGAGCAGCCTCTCGGCGGTCGAATCGGTCACGCGTTAGCCCGTCTCTCAGGAGGCTCCGGGCTTCGGCTTCACTCGGATTCCGCTCCCAGGGATCGAAGACGTAATCCCCGAGGACCCGTCTGACCCGGGCATTCAGTTCCTCTCGGCTGGGTGGCTCTTGGGCCGGGCAGATCACGACTTCGAGTGGTTGCTGCGTCACTTCCACGCAGCGCTCCAGGAATCGAAAGGTGGGAGAAATCTCGCCTGACTCGATCCTAGAAATGGCGGGCTGCGAGTTCCGGAGGCGCCGAGCGAACTCAGCCTGAGTCAAGCCCATGGAACGACGCTGGGCTGCGATCTGCCGGCCAAGGGTCATGGTTCTCATCGGCTGAAATATATCATCGTACGCATATATCGGCAGGGATACCAGAGGTGCGAAGCCCCATTGCCAATATGAAGCTGCACGCCTAGAGTCGAACATGTGTTCGCTCGCGAAGGGTTCGTCCACCTCGACGTTCGGTCGTACTTCTCGCTGAAGGACGGCGCGGCCTCCCCTGAGGCGGTGGCGCTGCGGGCGGCGGAGCTCGGGATGCCGGCCGTCGCCCTCACCGATCGCGACGGGCTCTACGGCGCCGCGCGCTTCGTGTCTGCCTGCGGGCAGGTCGGCGTCCGACCGATCCTCGGGGCGACGCTCACCCTGCGCGAGCGTTCCCCGGGGACAAGCCCCGGGGCCACGGATAGAGGGACGAGCCCCGGGGCCACGGATCATCCGAGCATCGTGGTCCTCGCCCGGGATGCGACCGGGTACGCGAACCTCTGCCGGCTCATCACCGACGCGCACATGCTGGGGGAGCGCGGCGATCCGTCGCTCGACGTCGCGCAGCTGCTGGCGCATCCGTCGGGGCTCGTCTGCCTGCTCGGGCCGGATTCGCACGTCGCACGGCTGTCTCATGACGCCGCCGTTGCGGCGCTCGGGCCGTTCAAGGAGGCCTTCGGCGACCGGCTGTTCGTCTCCGTACGGAACCGCCTGGAGCCGTGGTCGACCGGCGAGATCCGCCGGATGTTGCGGCTGGCCGCGGATGCCGGGGTGCGGGCGGTGGCCACGAACGGCGTGCGGTACCTCGCGCGGGGGGACGCGTTCCTGGCCGATGCCCTCGAGTGCATGCGCGAGATCGTCCCGGTCAATGCAGGGAACGTCACGCGCACCAACGCCGAGGGGTACCTCAAGCCGGCCGCGGAGATGCGCGCGCTGTTCGCCGAGCGGCCGGACCTCTGCGACGCCGCGCTCGAGATCGCCGAGTCCTGCTCGTTCGCCCTCGGGCTGAAGCAGGTCCACTTTCCGGACTTCCCCACGCCAGCGGGGAGGTCCGCGACGTCGTTGCTCGCCGAGCGGTGCCGGCGCGGCTTCGAGGACCGCGGCCTCCACGCCACCCGCGAGGTCCAGGGGCGACTCGACAACGAGATCGACATGATCCACAAGCTCGGGTACTCGGCGTACTTCCTCACCGTCGCCGACATCTGCGCGGACGTCCGCGCCATGGGCGTCCGCACGGCGTGCCGGGGATCCGCGGCCGGGTCGCTCGTCTGCTACCTCACGCGCATCTCCGACGTCGATCCCGTCCACCACGACCTGCTGTTCGAGCGATTCCTCAACCCGCTGCGCGACGAGCTGCCCGACATCGACATCGACGTGGAGTCGGCGAGGCGCGAGGACGTGTACGACATGATCCTCTCCCGCTACGGCGACGACCGAGCGGCCTGCGTGTGCATGGTCGACACGTACCGGGCCCGCGGCGCCATCCGCGAGGTGGGCAAGGCCCTCGGCCTGCCCGACGTGGAGATCGACACCGTGGCCAAGGCGTTCCCGATGATGGGGGCCGGCAACATCCGGGCGGGCATCGAGCGGCTCCCGGAGCTCCGGGGCTCGAACATCGGCGCCGGTCAGCTCGAGCTGCTGTTCCGGGTGGCCGAGCGCCTCGACGGCGTCCCTCGCCACATCGCGCTGCATCCGAGCGGCATCGTGCTGAGCAGGAACGACCTCGTGGAGCGGGTCCCGCTGGAGCGGTCGTTCCAGGGCTACCGCATGATCCAGGCCGACAAGGACGACGTGGAGCTGCTCGGCTACCTGAAGCTCGACGTCCTCGGCGTGCGGATGCTCTCGTCGATGCGCCACTGCCTCGACGAGATCGCCCGCACCGAGCACGAGAAGGTCGACCTCGACGCCATCCCGCTGGACGACGCGCCCACGTTCGATCTCATCCGGCGATCCGACACGATCGGATGCTTCCAGATCGAGTCACCCGGTCAGCGAGAGCTGCTCCAGAAGCTCCAGCCGACGGCGTGGGAGGACCTCATCGTCGACATCTCGCTGTTCCGTCCGGGGCCGGTGAAGTCCGACATGGTCACGCCGTACATCAAGCGCCGGCACGGCTGGGACCCGCCGTCCTACGTCCACCCCGACCTGCGGCCGGCGCTCCAGGAGACCTTCGGCGTGATCGTGTACCACGAGCAGGTCATCCGGACATTCGCCATCCTCGGCGGCTACTCGCTGCCGGAAGCCGATCGCATCCGGCGGCACCTCGACCACGATCCCGAGGACGTCCACGACATCAGGTCCGAGTTCATCCCGCGGCTGCGCGCGCGAGGGTTGAGCGAGCCGGAGGCCGAGCGCATCTGGAAGGAGCTCTTCGCGTTCGCCGCCTTCGGGTTCTGCAAGTCGCACGCGGCCGCCTTCGCCGTTCCGACCTATCAGTCGGCGTGGCTCAAGGCCCACTACCCGGCGCACTTCCTGGCGGGCGTCCTCACCCACGAGCCCGGCATGTACCCCCGGCGGCTGTTCCTGGAGGATGCGCGTGAGCACGGCGTCCCGATCCTTCCTCTCGACGTCAACGTGTCCGAGCCGGAGTACGTGGTCGAGCGCGTCGGGGCCGCTGCTCAGGTCGGGTCCCTTCCGAGCTGCTCGGATCGCGACTTCGGAAAGCACCGCGGTGGTTGCGGCGACCTCGACGACGCTCGGGAGGGACCGCTCCCCGCGCGGCCGGCACCCTTGTACGGGATCCGACTGGCTCTGAAGGACGTGCATGGCATCTCTGACGCCGAGATCCGCTCGATCCTGCAAGCTCGGTCCGAGCGGCCATTCGCGGACGTCGGTGACTTCCTCCGCCGAGCCAGCGTGTCTCAGCCGACCGGCGAACGTCTCGCCCACGCCGGAGCATTCGATTCGCTCCCGGGTGGGACGCGAAGAGACCGGCTGTACGCCGCGATGACCGCGACCCCGCAACGAGAGGGCGACCAACTCGCGCTGAACCTCTGGGAAGGGCCGCGGGTCTCCCCGGCCCACCCCGGTGACCATCGGGTCTTGAGGGAATATTCCGACGCCGAGCGGGTCCGTGCCGAGCTCGAGGTGATCGGCGTCGACGCCTCGCGGCACATCCTGTCCTTCTACGAGCCGCTCCTCCAGGATCTCGGCGTGGTCCGGTCGCGCGATCTCGCGGACCACCGCACCGACGAGTGGGTGATGGTGGCGGGGGTGAAGGTGTCCTCGCAGACGCCGCAGGTTCGCAGCAAGCAGCGCATCATCTTCCTCACGCTCGACGACGCCACGGGCCCCGTCGACGTCACGGTGTTCGAGCGGATCCAGCCGAAGTGCGCGAAGACGATCTTCCACGGATTCGTCCTGGCGGTGTGGGGGCGTCTCCGCCGGACCGGCCTCAGGGGGGTCAGTATCATCGCGGAGGACGTCTGGGACCTGGCAGAGGTACAGCGCGCCCACCTTCCGGGTCGGGCGCGGTCGCTTCCACCGGTGAAGATGTGGCACGCCAGTGGGGGGTCGGCGGGGTGGTAGTGGGGGAGGGTGCACGTGCGGCACGATCGAGGTTCGGGGCGGGGGCTCACCGAGGAGACCCTGTTCGAGCACGGGCCACCACCCGGCGCGCCGCTGCCGCCGAGGCTCCTCACCAACAGGCCCTTCCTGTGGCTGATGATCTCCTCCGGCGTCGCCAACCTCGGGTTCTGGGCCTACTTCGGAGCCGTGTGGGCCGACGCCGCGTATCGCTTCGACGCCTCCCCGGCGCAGATGTCGATCCTGCTGGCGTCGTTCTCCGGCCCCTTCGTCCTGCTCGTGCCCCTCCAGGGGATCCTCGTGGACCGGTGGAGCCCGAAGTGGCTCTTCGTGATCGGCGACGTCGTGTCCATCGTCGCCGTCCCGCTGGCGTGGAGCGCGGGGTCGATCGGCATGCTGTACGCCTCGAGCTTCGCCATCGGCGTCGGGATGTGCTCGATCATCCCGGCTCGCTCCGCGCTGACCGGCCTCCTGGTGGACGAGGACCGTCTGGTGCAGGCCAACGGCACCATCGCCGCGGCGGCGCAGGTCTCGCTGATCGTGGGGCCCTTGGTCGGCGGGCTCACCACGCGCTCCGTCGGCACCGGGCCGCTCTACGCCACGGTGCTCGTGGTCCTGGTCGCCGCCATCGGGCTGGCCACGATCGTCCCCGACCGCAGGCAGGGAGGGGAGCGACCGGCGCTGTCGTTCCGCGAGCTCGCCGACGGCATCGCCACCTCGTGGCGGCTGCCGGAGCTCAGGCTGCTGTTCTCGTTGTGGGGCGTGGCGTGGCTCGTCGTGAACGTGTACTGGATCCTGCAGCCGCTCTTCGTGAAGGAGTCGCTCCACCTCGGCGGCGACGTCGTCCAGTTCCTGTGGTCCGCGCAGGGTGTGGGGTCGCTCGCGGGATCCATCGTGCTGGCCCGGCTCACCCGGGGAGCGGGCCGCGAGCTGCGGCTCATCGTGGGCGGCCTCGTCGCCACCGGCCTCGGCCTGCTGGTGTTCGCCGGGTGGTCGGGGGCGGCAACGGCGGTCGTGGGGAGCATCGTCTACGGGGGCGGGTTCGCCTTCTTCTTCTCCTCGTCGCTGGCCCTGATCCAGCGGGTGGCCGGTGAGGAGAAGCGAGGGCGGGTGACGAGCGTGTTCGCCATGGTCCAGGAGGGAACGGCCATCGTCGCCGGGATCGGCATGATCGCGCTGGGTGACCTCGTGGTCGTCCGCCCCGGGATGATCGGTTCCGGCGCGATCCTCGTCGTGGTGGCGGTGTTCGGCGCCGGCGCGCTCGTCCGTCGCGTGGCCGTGCGGCCCCCCGCGAAGGTCTCCGCCGGGACGCCCGTCGACGTGGCCGATGGATAGCTCGCGCATCCGTCCTGCCGAGCCGATCCTGCACGTCGACCTGGACGCCTTCTACGCGTCCGTCGAGACCCAGAAGGACCCTTCGCTGGCGGGCAAGCCGGTCGTGGTGGGTGGCACCGGGAACCGGGGGGTCGTCATGTCGGCGTCCTACGAGGCTCGCGGCTTCGGCGTGCGATCCGCGATGCCGTCGGTGCGGGCGAGGCGCCTGTGCCCGAAGGCGGTGTTCGTCGCGCCCGACTTCGACTCCTACCGCGCCTACTCCAACCGTTTCCGCGAGGTCCTGCTGTCGTTCACCCCGATCGTGGAGCCCCTCTCGCTGGACGAGGCGTTCCTCGACGTCGGCGGCGCCGGCGCCCTGTTCGGCGAACCCCCCGCCATCGCCGCACGCATCCGTCACGACGTCCGTACGGAGCTGGGGTTCAACTGCTCGGTGGGCGTCGCGCCGAACAAGTTCCTGGCGAAGCTGGCGTCGACCAGGGCCAAGCCCGACGGATTGCTGATGATCCCGCGCGACGGCATCCGCGAGTTTCTGGAGCCGCTGCCGGTCGGCGCGCTGTGGGGCGCGGGCGAGAAGACCACCGAGACCATCTCGCGGCTCGGCGTTCGCACCGTGGGAGAGCTCTCGCGGCTGCCGGAGGCCATCCTCCGCCGCGTGCTCGGTGAGGTTCACGCCCGGGGGCTGCTGGCGCTGTCGCGGGGCGAGGACGATCGCGACGTCGTGCCGTACGAGGCGCCGAAGTCGGTCAGCCACGAGGAGACCTTCGGCCACGACCTCGACGACGAGGTCCGCATCCTGCGCGAGCTCCTCGGCCTGGCCCGGCGTGTCGGAGCCAGGCTCCGAAAGGACGGCTACGAGGCCAGGACCGTCTCGATCAAGGTCCGGCTGGCGAACTTCAGCACGCTGACACGGGCCCGGACCCTCTCCGCTCCGACCGATGTCGCCGCGGACCTGTACGAGGTGGCGGCGGACCTGTATCGCGGGCTCCCGGGCACGAGGCGGCGCATCAGGCTGCTCGGGGTGCAGGCCACGGGCCTCGTGGCCGCGGGGGCCCAGCAGCTCGCCCTGCTCAGGGGCACTCGATGGGGCGACGTGGAGCGTGCCGTGGACCGGATCGAGGAGCGGTTCGGGAAGGACGCGGCCCTGCCCGCCTCCCTGCTCCGGCCGCCGTCGCCCGATTGGGGGTAGCCGTCCGTGGCCACCTTCCTATAATTGGTGCCACGATCCGGCAGGTGGAGCCGATGCCCCTCTCCGAACACGAGCAGCGGATCCTCGAACAGTACGAGCGCGAGCTCGAACAGGATCCCGCGCTGTCGCGGCGCATCAGTCGCAACTCGCTGTCGACGAATCTCGCCCGGCGCGTCCGGTTGTCGGTCGTCGCGTTCCTCGCCGGCCTCGTCATGCTCATGCTGTTCTTCGTGCAGCTCTGGATCGCCGTGGCCGGGTTCACGCTGATGCTGCTCTCGGGCCTCGTGATCTACCACTACCTGAAGCGCATCGGCCGTGATCAGCTCATGGCCCGGGGCGGCCGGCTGCCCGTCGCCGGATGGATGGCCCGTCTGGCCCAGCGATTCCGCGGCCGCCCAGACAAGCGCAACTGACGCCGAGTCACCTGCATGGTGCCGATCCGATCGATCTTTTTTCGACCGATACTGCCTCGGCACTTGCAGAGCGTCGGGTTCGCGCGCTAGAACACTCATCACTTCCCCGC
Organism: Actinomycetota bacterium; assembly: GCA_046263085.1. Taxonomy (GTDB): domain Bacteria; phylum Actinomycetota; class UBA4738; order UBA4738; family JACQTL01; genus JBHELK01. Next base: position 36,115 of record JBHELK010000007.1, on the reverse strand, counting down.
AGGGTTCCACTCTCGGCGGCGACGGAGCGGCCGGCTCCGTGGTCGCCGAAACGGTTTTTGGAGGGCGACGCTGGCCGCTGCGCGCATCGATCGGGGAACGGGGGAGCGCTTGGAAGGGTTCACGTCACACCAGGCCTGTCGTCTCACGGGCTGTACACCCCGGCAGCTCCGGTACTGGGACCACGTCGGACTGGTACAGCCGTCGGTCCAGAGCACCGGCGGCCGCCCCGGTGTGCCGCGGATGTACTCCTTCCGCGACCTGGTCGCACTGCGCGTGGTCCGCTCGCTCCTGGACGGCGGCATGTCGCTCCAGCGCGTGCGACGGGCCTGGGATTACCTCAACAAGAAGGCCGGCCTCGACAAGCATCTGTCCGAGGTGAAGCTCATCACCGACGGCCAGAGCATCTTCAAGGTGGCCCGCAAGGAGGGCGAGGTCCTCGACGCACTGCGCAAGGGCCAGATGGCGTTCTTCGTGGCCATCGACGAGATCGCCCAGGGCGTGCAGGGTGGGGTCACCCAGTTCCGGGAGGATCGCGACCGGTTCATCCGCGCCCTGCGAGAGGCCGAGCGCGCCACCGCGAGGGCCTGAGGTCCGGCGCCGGGCCTACAGTCCCGGACGGAAGATCCCGAACAGGCGGCGCCGCAACGGTGTGGCCCGGCGCATCTCCCTGAGCGCCTGTCTCGCAGCCACCACGGCATCCTTCGCCTCGTTGGCGGAGATGGGCGCAGGCGAGTATGCCGCGCGATCGGCGATCGCCATCAGCCGTTGGAGATGATCGAGGGAGGATCGGATCTCTCGCCGCAACCGCTCGCGGTACTCCCTGAGGGTCTCGCCGATGGCGCGTGCCAAGCCGAGATCAGCGGCTGAGCTGGCGAACGACCGATAGGTCGACAACACGAGCTCGCGCGGTGGCCCGCCCCGCCGCACCCTGGCCTGTCGGATCACCATCTTCACGATCGGCAACAGCAGCGCCGCGATCGCGAGGAGTGCCAGCAGTGCCAGTCCGACCAGCAGGAGGGGGAGGCGGTAGGGGCGGCCCCCGGCGCGGGATGCGGCCGGTTCCCCGAGCCGGAGGTCACCGCCCTGGCCGCTCGGCTGTCCGAGCTCCCGGCCCACGAGCGCGCCCTGCTGCCCGAGCTTTCCCGTCTGCTGGCCGTGGGCCGTCGAGCCCGGCCCACACGTGCCCTGCAGCTCGCAGATGCTCGGGGGCTGCTGCTGTGGTGCGAGGTAGGTATCGGCGACGGGGTTGTCCCGGGTCGGCGTGGGCTCGAACGCCATCCAGCCGAACCCCGGGAACAGCACCTCCACCCACGCGTGGGCGTTCGTGGTGCTGACGCGCCATCCCCGCTCCTTCCGGTCGTAGCGGCCGGGGGTGAACCCCACCGCCACCCGCGAGGGATAGCCCAGCGCGCGAACCAGCACGGCCATGGCGGTGGCGAACTGCTGACAGAACCCCCGGCGCGTGACGGTGAGGAACTGCTGGAGCGACACGATGTCCGACGCACCGCTCACGTGCTGGTCGTAGCGGAAGTTGGACCGAAGGAACGTCTGGATCGCCAGGATCTGGGCGAAGGGAGTGAGGTGGTCCTTCGCGAGACGTTGTGCGAGGGCGAAGATCTCGGGTGGCGTATCGGAGGGCAACTCGCGGTAGGCCTCGTACAGCGGGCTCCGGAGCTGATCGGCCGTGACGGAATCGAGCTGCGCCCGAGTCGGCAGCACGAGCCGTGACCGCACCCGATAGGTCAGCCCCTGCTGGATGCCGACCTCCGGAACCGCGGACGCCGACTCCGGGTCGTAGCGGATCGAGCTCTGGCCCACCGCAACCGTCTGCGGCTCGAATGCCATGGGGAGCCAGGGGTCCCCGGGCAGGTCGTCCAGGACCTGGACCGTCTGGTACAGGTCGACCGCCCGCACGTCGAGACCGGTGCCGCCCAGCGAGGAGGACGGCAGCGTGGTCCCGGCCCGGTAGACGCGGCCGTCCTCGACGTCGATGTCGTCGGTCGACCACCGGGCGCCGTCGAAGGTCTCGAGGGAGAGCCACCGCCAGTACGAGGGTTGTTGCGAGCGGATGAGGAACAGGTCCTGCGGGCGGTTCTGCTTCAAGGTCGCCGTGATCGACACCAACGGGTTGATGCTGGGATGGGAGAGCACGGTCGTGGTGTCGAGTTTCAGGATCGCCGGCTGCTGGAACCCGGGGAGCAGGCCGGGCAGGAGCAGCGCTCCGGCGAGCGCCGCGAGCGTGACGCGGCGCGCTCCGCGGGTGGCGGTGGTGGACGTGAGCCGCCGCCGTCCTCCCGGATTCCACGGCCGCAGCGGCCCCCACTGCCGCACGCGCCGGAGCCCGTCCATGAACAGCACGGCGAGCGCGGCGGCCAGGAACAGCGCCGCGTAGGAAGGGCGCGCGCCGTCGTCGAGCAGGATGTCGGCGAACGCCACCAGGGACCCCGGCGGCAGCGCAGCGAGGAGCGGGCTCCCGGAACGGATGGCCAGAGCGTGCGCGGCAAAGGCCGCCGCCCACACCGCCGTGATCCCGGCGAGCATGAGCGGTTGCAACGGCGCGGTCGGCGCGACCTGCGTCCGGGCCTGCTCGCCCACCTGGTGCAGGGCATGGCCGAACGCGCGGAAGGTGTCGAGCGTGGGGAAGATGACGAACGTCGTCTTCGGATAGACGAACAGTCCCGCCACCACCACCAGGCCGATCCCCGAGGCGATCACCGCGAGGATCGGGCCGCGCCGTTCGAGCAGCGCGGCGACGCCGACCGAGAGCAGCGCGGCGCCGACGAGCTTCAGCGTGGCCGGGTGGCCCCGGAACACGCGGCCGAACGCCAGGGCGGCGGCGGCCGCGAGGAACGCGACCGCGGCTACCGAGAGGAGCCGGTGGGAGAGAGCGACGTCGCTCTGCTCGCGCGCCATGTGTCCTTCAATCTCTGGGACGGGGAGAGCACCACGACGTTCCATCCCGCTCGCATCAGCGAGAGGCGGGCCACCGATGCGCGACCCTCGAGCTCCGACTGTCCCTGGGCCGGGAGGGCCCGGGGCTCGACCGGATAGACGAGCACCGCGAGCTTCGGTCCGAACGCGGCGCCGGTCCGTGTGAGCGATGCGATCTCGCGGGGCCCCGGTGGCGCGGTGACCACGACGAGGGTGGAGTCGCCGCCGGCGACGGCCCGCAGCGCGACCAGCGACTCCGCCAGCGAGGACGCGTGGACGTGCCCGAGACTCGAGAGGTTCTCGAGGAGCTGATCCTGGGAGACGGATCTCGGGCGGCTCGCCGAGGTTGCGAGGCGAACGGAGAAGCCCGACCGTGCCATGAGCACGCCGAGGGATGCGGCCACGGACACCGCGCGCTCGAATCCCGGCTCGCCGGTGAGCCCCAGCGCGCCGGCCCGCGTGTCGATGAACAGCGCCGACGTCCCGCGCCGCGACGCCTCGTCCTGGCGGATCATCAACCGGTTGCGCCGGGCCACGCTGGGCCAATGGATGCGGCGAAGATCGTCACCGATCTGGTACTCGCGCATCGTGTAGAACTCCTCGCCCGACGGCAGCAGCTGCCGGCTCAGCGACCGGCCCCTGCCCGCGCCGAACGGCGAGGCCACGCCGGTGTCGAGGTCCTCGACCTCCGGGAAGATGACGACGTGGTCCACGTGATCGAAGGTGAGACGGATGCGCGTGAGAGCGAAGGGGTCGGACAGCGACAGGCTGAGGGGCCCGATGGCGTACCGTCCGCGAGCCCGCGCCGTGACCGGGTATCGCACGTGCTGCGAGTTGTGGCCGGGGAGCCCGGTGAGCACCATGCGGGCGGAGCGCCCGAGCGCCGCCGGCACCCGGTCCTCGACCAGCACGAACGAGGTGGTCGATGGCGACCGGTTCTCGATCTCCAGATCGACCGTCAGCCGCTGGCCGAGCGGCGCCTTCGTCGCCGACAACCTCCTCGTGACGTTCATGCGGTGCCGGGTGACGACCACGAAGCCCCACGCGATGACGGGGGTCAGCACCAGGCCGACCGCCACGATGTGCAGGCTCGGCGATCCGATCATCCGGGCGGCGATCCACAATCCGATGCCGGAACCGAGGACGATCCAGCCGCGGATGGAGAGCATCGAGGTGCCTCCGGGCCTCAGGCCTCGCCCTTGACCGGGACCCTGACCTCCGCCAGGACCTCGGCCAGGACGGCCTCCGTCGAGCGCGCGGTCATCGCCGCGTCCGCGGTGAGGATGATGCGGTGCGCCAGGACCGGCGTGGCGAGCGATTTCACGTCGTCGGGGATCACGTAGTCGCGGCTCTCCGCGGCAGCGAACGCTCGCGCGGCCCGCATCAGCATGATCGAGGCGCGGGGGCTCGCGCCCAGGTAGATGTCCGGGTTGGTCCTCGTGCTCTCGGTGATGTCAACGATGTAGCGACGGAGGCTCGCCGAGACGTGCACGTGGCGGGCGAGCTCGATGAGCTCGGCCACCGCCGGCGCGTCGGCGACGGGCTCGAGCTCGTCGAGCGTCGAGGACATGCCGTGCGTGGCGAGGATGTCGAGCTCGGACTCCGTGCCCGGATACCCGATCGACAGCCGCATCATGAAGCGGTCGAGCTGCGCCTCGGGCAGGGGATACGTGCCCTCGTGCTCGATGGGGTTCTGGGTGGCGATGACCATGAACGGCGTGCCCAGGTGGTAGGTCACCGTGTCCACCGTGACCTGCCGTTCCTCCATCGACTCGAGCAGCGCCGACTGCGTCTTGGGGCTGGCGCGGTTGATCTCGTCGGCCAGCACGACGTTGGCGAAGATGGCGCCGGGCTTGAACTCGAAGTCGCCCCGCTCCTGATTGAAGACGTTGACACCCGTGACGTCGGTCGGCAGCAGATCGGGGGTGAACTGGATGCGGCGGAACGAGCAATCGATGGAGCGGGCGATGGCCTTGGCGAGCATGGTCTTGCCGACGCCGGGAACGTCCTCGATGAGGAGATGGCCCTCCGCCGCCAACGTGACGAGCGCCAGCTTGACCTCGTGCGACTTCCCCTGGATGGCGCGCTCGACGTTGCGTTGGATGTCGGTGAACAGCGTGGCGAAACGTTCCCAGTCGTCGCGCTCTCTTCCGATCGCCATGCTCGCCTCCCACCCTGATCGAGGCCGAACCAAGTGTAGCGGGTGGCTCCTCGAGGACGGCACCCGCGCTAAGCAATACGGAAGGAAGGCGGAAAAGGTTCCGATCGGCGCGAGAAGTCTTCGCGAAAGGGGGAGGGCAGCGGGGGCCCGGGCCCTTCATACCTCGGCGCGCCCCCGCGCGGCCCCTGAATTCGCTCAACGGCGCCCTTCATCCCTCGGGCCCGGTTTCCCGCGCTGCCCTGCGAAGATTACGCGCATGTGATTCGACACGGGTCAAGCACCGGTTTCCCCTTCGTGACCTGCAGGATCGAAAACACCCGTTGCTATACTCGCTGCACCTGCGATGGCCCGAGCTCTCGTGATCAACGTGACCCAACAGCCACTCGCCGTCGTCCCGGCGACGCGTGCGGTGGTCCTCGTGCTGAAGGAGAAGGCCGAGGTCATCGTCTCGAACGGCATCGTGTTCCACTCCGAACACCTCACGATGCCGGCGCCCTCTGTCGTACGTTTGCGGTACTTCGTCCGCATCCCGTATCGCGCGCATGCTGCGCTGACGCGGCGTGCCGTCTTCGCCCGGGACCAGTGGACGTGCCAGTACTGCGGCAAGCCCGCCGAGAACGTCGATCACGTCATCCCGAAGTCAACGGGCGGAGAGCACGCCTGGGAGAACGTCGTGGCGGCGTGCCGGCGCTGCAATCAGCGCAAGGAGAATCGGCTGGCCCACGAGGTAGGGTTGCGGCTGGCGCGGGCGCCGTTCGTCCCGTCCGACGGGTTCCGTCTCTCGCTCGGGCGGCCGGAACCGGAGTGGGAACCGTTCCTCGCGTCGAAGTAACGCCGGCCGGCCGCCTCACGTGAGCGACGCGGTTTCGTCGGGACCCGCCGAGCGCGCGCCTCGTCGCATCGACGGGCGACTCGTGATCGCGGGGATCGTTCTGCTGGGGGTCGTCTTCGTCGTGCTGAACCTGCTCGTCGGCGGGGGATCGACGGACGTCCGAGAGTTCGATCACCCGAGGTCGGGCCCGGCCACGGCAGGGGAGAGCGTGCCGGTCCGTCTCCTGTCACCGTGCGCGCCGTTCGTCGACTTTGACGGCATGTTCTGGGGGCCGCCGGGGGGCTGGCATCTCGATCTGCCGGCCGAGCCGGCGACGATCAGTCTCGAGGAGCCCGGCCGGGCCCTGCTCGTCACGGCGTCGAGGCAGCGATTCGAGCTCCGGCCGCTGGATGCGCCGGTCCGATTGTCGCTCTGCGGCGGGTCGTCGCAGTCGTTCTAATCACTTCGTTGTAATTCGTTCAACCGCCCACTTCCCCCGTCCACCGTCTTGACTTGGTGGAGTATGGGTGGCATAAAGGTGGCACTTAGTGGAGGAGAGGGGGAGGATGCGTGGCCGACCTCACGGGCACGCACACCTATCAGCTGGACCCCAAGGGCCGCATGTCGTTGCCCGCGAGGTTCCGTGCCGTCTTCTCCGAAGGCGCGTACCTGACCCTGGGTCAGGAGGGCTGCCTGTACGCACTCCCCAGAGAGGAGTGGGAGCGGCAGAAGGAGGAGGCGAGGGCCAACCCCGCGTCGGATCCACAGGCCCGAGCCTACGCCCGGTTCTTCTTCGGGAACGCGGAGCCCGTGGATCTCGACAACCAGGGCCGCCTCCTGGTCCCGCAGAAGCTGCGCGGGCAGGTCGGGATCGCTCGCGAGGCCGTGGTCCGCGGCGTCGGGTCCTACATGGAGATCTGGGAGCGCGAGCGGTTCGAGACGTACGAGCAGCAATTCCGCCCGGCCTACGAGGCCGGGGCACTCCAAGCGGGGGACTCGGGGGGGGAGCGCCCGTGATGAGGATCCAGATCGGTCCGCGAGAGGCGCGGACCCCCCGACCGAAAAGGAGAAGGGGATGACGGTTCCGGAAGCACGCAGGGCGGTGGAAGCGGAGACCGCCGTTCGTCCACAGGCCGTGGCCCAACCCATGGGCCGGGAGATAGGGCAGAGCGTCTATCTGATGGCGCTCATGGCCGCGATGCTCACCGTCTACATCGGACTGGGCCTCCTTGCCGTCCGGCTCTTTGGATAAGGAGTCGCCGCATGAGCCCGTCATGGTCGACGAGGTGCTGGGCTTCCTGTCCGGGAGGCCGGTGGTCGTCGACATGACCCTCGGTGCCGGCGGTCACGCTCGTGCCCTCCTCGAGTCCGGTGTCGGACGGGTGATCGGCGTGGACCGCGACCCCCGAGCCGTCGAGCTGGCTTCCCCGCGGCTCGAAGGCTACGGCGATCGCTTCGAGGCGCGATCGGGGCTGTTCTCGGAGGTGGACCTGCCCGAGGGCGTGGACGGCGTGCTGTACGACCTCGGGGTGTCCTCCATGCAGCTGGAGGATGCAGAACGGGGATTCAGCTTCAGGCTCTCCGGCCCGCTCGACATGCGGATGGGCGAGGACGAGGAGTCGGCGAAGGATCTCGTGAACCGGGCCTCGGAGGAGGACCTCCTCCGGCTCCTCCGGGGCTTCGGAGAGGAGCGCCATGCACGGCGGATCGCGCGCGCGATCGTACGGGCTCGAACCCCCCGGCCCATCGAGAGCACCGACGAGCTCGCCAGAGTCGTCACCGGCGCGGTCGGCCGGCGGCCGGGGCACCCCCACCCCGCTCGCCGAACGTTTCAGGCGCTCCGCATCGCGGTCAACCGGGAGCTCGAGGAGCTCGCCACCACCCTGCCTCGGGCGGTGAGCATCCTCGCTCCCGGTGGCCGCATCGTCGTCATCTCCTATCACTCCCTCGAGGACCGCATCGTCAAGCGCTTCTTCCTCGCCGAGCCGTTGCTTCAGGTCCTGACGAAGAAGATCGTCCGACCCACCGACGAGGAGGTCGCGCGCAACCCCCGTTCCCGCGGCGCGAAGCTCCGAGCGGCCGAGAAGCTCCCCGAGGCCGCATGAGCACCACCGCCCAACGCGTCGCACGACCGCCAGTTCCCCGAAGGGGAAGGGCGCAGTCGGTACCGCAACGACGTCCGGCGGCCCCGCGGAGGGGAGGCTCTGAGCATCAGAGGCGCGTAGCGCCGCGAAGGAGCGGAGCGCCCTCCCCGCAGCGGGGCCGCCGGGCCGCAGAGAGCGCAACCAAACGAAGGCGAAGCACGCTCGCGTTCGCCATCGTCACCGGAGCGGTCGTCGTGCTCATGGTGCTCGGCCTGGTGGCGCTGAACGCGCTGCTGGCGCAGGCTTCCTTCAAGATCGACGATCTCCAGCAGCGCGTCGACGAGCTGTCGCAGGCCTACGACCAGCGCTCCTACGACGCCGCTCGGCTCGCCTCACCAGAGCGCATCTGGCAGGCCGCGCACGACATCGGGCTCGTCCCCCCGGCCGGGGGCATCCAGGTCCTTCACGTCCCGGGCGTCGGGAAGGGCAAGGGCACGGCTCACGGGGCGGTGGGGGGGAGTCCGTGAGGAAGCCGCCGGTCCGGCGGCTCATCGCGCTCTTCGCATTCCTCACCTTCGGCCTCACCGGGATCGTGCTTCGCCTCGCCGTTCTGCAGGTGCGTGACGCCAGCGCCTACGCGGAGCTGGCGGAACGGCAGCGCGTCCGCGAGATCGACCTCGCCGCACGCCGTGGATCGATCCTCGACCGGGACCGCCAGCCCCTCGCCATGTCGCTCGACTCGAGGGACGTGTACGCCGACCCCACGCTCGTGACCGATCTCCCCGGCACGGCGTCGATCCTGGCCCAGACGCTGCACCTCAAGGAGCGCGACGTCGAGGACGCCCTTCGCCACCCCAGCTCACCGTCGTTCGTGTACATCGACCGCCAGGTCGACCTCGGCGTCGCCGAGCGCATCGAGAAGATGGGCCTCCCCGGCGTCGAGTCGCTGCCGTCGAGCCGGCGCGTGTATCCGAACGGACCGCTCGCGTCGCAGGTCCTCGGTTTCGTGAACGTCGACGGCGAGGGTGGCGACGGCCTCGAGCTGCAGTACGAGAAGGCCCTCGCTGGGCGCCCCGGGCAGCGCATCCTGGAGCGCGACCCGAACGGTCACATCATTCCGCAGGGCGTGAGCCACGACCACCCGCCGGTGCCCGGCTCCTCCGTCGTCACGACGATCGACAAGGAGCTGCAGTACCGCGCGCAGACGGCCCTTCGGGATGCCGTGCGCGGCAACCGGGCGAAGGGCGGATCGCTCATCGTCATGGACCCGCGGAACGGCGACGTGCTGGCCATGGCGACGTATCCGTGGTTCGACCCGAACCACTACTCGGATTATCCGCAGGAGGCCTACCGCAGCCTGCCGATCACCGCGGTGTACGAGCCGGGCTCCGTGAACAAGGTCATCACCGCGGCGGGCGCGATCGAGGAGAACGTGATCCCGCTGACGAAGACGCTCGACGTTCCGGACACGTGGCAGGTTTCCGACCATCTGTTCCACGACGCGCACGAGCATCCGCCGACGCAGATGACGCTTGCCGACATCATCTCCCAGTCCAGCAACATCGGGACCATCCGCATCGCGTCGATGCTCGGCCCGGATCGTCTGTACGACTACCTCACGAAGTTCGGCTTGGGACGCAAGACCGGCATCGGCTACCCCGGCGAGGTTGACGGCATCCTGCGGCCGCGCAACGAGTGGTACGGCACCGACATGGGGACGATCCCGGTCGGTCAGGGCGTCGCCGCCACCCCGCTGCAGATGGCCACGGTGTACGCCACCATCGCCAACGGGGGCGTGTGGGTCCGACCCCGTCTGGTGCAGGGAATCGTCGATCCCGACGGCTCCTACCATGCCGCCGAACCCTCCATGCGGCGGCGCGTGATCTCCCGGCGGACCGACGAGACGCTCACGCGGATCCTCGCCTACGCCGTGGAGGCCGGGACCGGCACGCTGGCCCAGGTGCCCGGGTACTGGGTGGCGGGCAAGACGGGCACGGCGCTCATCCCGGATCCGCAGGGCGGCTACTACGCGGGCCGGTACGTGGCCTCGTTCATCGGGTTCCTTCCGGCCTCCAGGCCCCGGCTCGTGATCGCGGCGATCCTGGACCAGCCGGTGACCGAGTACGGGGGGATCGCGTCGGCGCCGCTCTTCCAACAGGTCGCCCGCTACGCGATCGCCAGGCTGCGGATCCCCTCCGCGCCGAAGCCCCCCACGCCGCCGCACGCGATCCCGTACGAGCCGTGACCGGTGGCGGAGGGACTGCGATGCTAGAGACCAGCTTGAGGCCCTCCACCACTGCCCCGACGACCCTGGCCGAGATCGTGTCCGGCGTGCCCGGCTCGGAGATCCGCGGGGACGCCCGCGCGCCTATCGCGGGCGTCGCGTACCGATCGGACCAGGTCGTCGCCGGCGGACTGTTCTTCTGCGTGCCCGGGACCAGGCTCGACGGCCACGACTTCGCGGCGGACGCCGTTGCCCGCGGGGCCTCGGCCCTCGTCACCGAGCGAACGCTCGGCCTCGACGTGACGGAGGTCCTCGTCCGGTCGGTCCGCCAGGCCATGGGACCCATCTCCGCGGCGTTCTACGGTCATCCCGCGGACCGTCTGGTGACGGTGGGCGTGACCGGGACGAACGGGAAGACCACCACGACCTATCTCCTGGAATCGGTGTTCCGCGCGGCCGGCCTCGTGCCGGGCGTCATCGGCACGACGGGGCTGCGGATCGACGGGCGGCCCGCGCCGTTGCCGAGAACGACGCCGGAGGCGCCGGATCTGCATCGCGTGCTGGCGGAGATGGAGGCCGGCGGCGTTGGCGCCGTCGCCATGGAGGTCTCGTCCCACGGGCTCGACCAGCATCGCGTGGGCGGCGTCCGGTTCTCCTGCGGCGTGTTCACCAACCTCTCGCAGGACCACCTCGACTACCACGGCACGATGGAGGCGTACCTCGCCTCGAAGGCCAGGCTGTTCACCCCGGAGATGAGCGCCCGCGCCGCGGTGAACGCCGACGATCCCGCGGGCCGCTCGCTCGTGCGGCGCGATCCGCCGACCCTCACCTACGGCCTCTCGGCCGAGGCGGAGCTGCGGGCGGACGCCGTCTCGCTCGAGGCCGAGGGGCTGTCGTTCCGCGTCGGCGGGCTGACGATCCGGTCGCGGCTGCGCGGCCGGTTCAACGTGTACAACAACCTGGCCGCGCTGGCGGCGGCGCGGTCGCTGGGCTTCGACGACGCGGCCACGCAGGCCGGTCTCGCGGCGGTGACCGGCGTGCCGGGGCGGCTGGAACCTGTCGACGCGGGCCAGGACTTCCTGGTGGTCGTGGACTACGCCCATACACCGGACTCCCTCGAGAACGTGCTCGAGGCGGTGCGCCCCCTCACCTCCACCCGCGTGATCTGCGTGTTCGGCTGCGGCGGCGACCGGGACCGGGCGAAGCGCCCGTTGATGGGGCGGGCCGCGACCCGGCTGGCCGACCTCACGGTCGTCACCAGCGACAACCCGCGCTCCGAGGATCCGCTGGCCATCGTGGCGGAGATCGAACCTGGAGCCCGCGAGGGCGGCGGCGCCTACGTGGTGGAGCCGGACCGTCGCGCCGCCATCCGCCTGGCGCTGGCCGAGGCCCGGACGGGCGACGTCGTGGTCATCGCGGGCAAGGGCCACGAGACGGGCCAGGAGTTCGCCGACCGCACGATCCCCTTCGACGATCGCGTCGTGGCGTCGCAGGAGCTCGAGGAGCTCCAGCGATGAGGGAGCGTTGGCTGTCCTCGATCGCGGCGTCCGTGGGCGGGAGCGTGGTCGGCGAGGACACGGTGGTCTCTTCCGTGGCCGTGGACAGCCGGAACGTCGGGCCCGGCGCGCTGTTCGTGGCGCTGCCCGGCGACCGCAGCGACGGACACGAGTTCGTCCCCGACGCCTTCGCCGCTGGCGCGGCGGGCGCGGTCGTGGCCCGCCAGGGTGCGTGGAACGGTCCGGTGGTCCTGGCGGAGGACCCCGGGCGGGCCCTGCTCGCGCTGGCCGCCGACGAACGCGCGGCCATGCACGCGACCGTCGTCGGCGTCACCGGCTCGACGGGCAAGACCTGCACGAAGGATCTCGCCGCCGCGATCCTCGACGCGCGGTTCGCCGTGCGGGCGAGTCCCGCGTCGTTCAACAACGAGGTCGGCGTGCCGCTCACGGTGCTCGGCGCCGACGCGGACACGGAGATCCTCGTGTGCGAGATGGGGAGCCGGGGGATCGGTCACATCTCGATGCTGTGCGACGTCGCGCGGCCGCACATCGGTATCGTCACGAACGTCGGCCTGGCGCACCTCGAGCTGTTCGGTTCGCGGGAGAACATCGTGCGTGCCAAGGGGGAGCTCGTCGAGGCTCTTCCCACCGACGGCACCGCGATCCTCAACGCCGACGACGACGATGTCCGGGCGTTCGCTGCTCGGACGGATGCTCGCGTGCTCACGTTCGGGTTGAAAAGGGACGCGGACCTCCGAGGCGAGGACGTCGCACTCGACGACGAGGGGCGGCCATCGTTCTCGCTCGTTGTGGACGGCGTCCGGGAACAGGTCGAGCTCTCCGTTCCGGGCGAGCACATGGTGTCCAACGCGCTCGCCGCTGCGGCCTGCGGGATGGCGCTCGGCGTCTCGCCGGCCGAGTGCGCCACCGCGCTCAAGGGCGCAAGCGTCTCGGCGTGGCGTATGGAGTCGTTCACGATCGGCGACGACGTCCGTGTCGTGAATGACGCGTACAACGCGAACCCCACCTCGATGGCCGCCGCGCTGCACGCGGCTCGGTGGCTGGCTCGCGGACGACGGTTGATCGCCGTGCTCGGGCACATGGCAGAGCTCGGACCGGTCTCACAGGAGGAGCACGAGCGGCTGGGATCGCTCGTCGCGCGGATGGAGGTCGATCGGCTGATCACGGTGGGAGAGCAGGCCCGAGAGATCGAGCGAGCCGCCGTGCGGGAGGGGATGGCGCTTCGCGACGTCTCCAACCGCGCGAGCATCGACGACGCGCTGGCCGACCTGCGCGAGCACCTGCGCCCACGTGACGTCGTCCTCATCAAGGCATCACGCGTGGCGGGGCTGGAGCGTCTCGCCGAGATGCTCCGGGAGGACCCAGCGTGACCTCGATCCTCGTGGCCGCCGCCGCCGGTCTCCTCGTCACGCTCCTCGGCACGCCGGTGGCCATCCGGCTGTTCCGCGCGTGGGGCTGGGGCCAGCGCATCCGCGAGGCCTGGTACGGGGAGGGGCCCGAGGCGCATCACGCGCACATCGGCAAGGTCGGGACGCCGACCATGGGCGGCATCGTGATCATCGTCGGGATGAGCGTCGCCTACGTGGTGGCCCGTGTGACGTCCGCTCGGTTCTCGGTGGCGGGGGCCGCGGTGCTGCTGGCGACGATGGGCCTCGGGCTCGTGGGGTTCCTCGACGACTACCTGAAGATCCGCCACCAGCGCTCGCTCGGGCTGAGCAAGACCACGAAGTTCCTGGGACAGGCCGTCGTGGCCGTGGGTTTCGCGCTGCTCGTGGCGCAGCTCGGCCACACGCACACGCAGCTGTCGTTCATCCGGCCCAGCCGGGTGCAGCTGGGCCTGGTGATCTTCTGCATCTGGGCCTTCGTGATCCTGGCCGCGTCGTCGAACGCGGTGAACCTCACCGACGGGCTCGACGGTTTGGCTTCCGGGTCGTCCGCGCTCGTCCTGGCGGCCTACGTGTTCATCGCGTTCTGGCAGGACCGGCACTCGTGCCTCACGCATCCGGCGCGCACGGGTTGTTACGGGATCAGCGGCCGCGCCGCGCTCGACCTCGCCATCATCGCGGCCGCGGCGCTCGGCGCGGTGGCCGGGTTCCTGTGGTGGAACGCGGCACCCGCGAGGATCTTCATGGGCGACACCGGATCGCTGGCGCTGGGCGGCCTGCTCGGCGCGCTCGCCATCACCACGAGCACCCAGCTCCTCCTCGTCGTGCTGGGCGGCCTGTTCGTCCTGGAGACGACGTCGGTGATCGTGCAGGTCACCGCGTTCCAGTTCTTCCATCGGCGGCTGTTCCGGATGGCGCCCGTCCACCACCACTTCGAGCTCGCGGGCTGGCACGAGTTCACCGTGATCGTGCGGTTCTGGATCGTGGCTGGTCTCTCGGTCGCGTTCGGCCTCGGCCTGTTCTACGCCGACTTCCTGGCCCGGGGAGGAAACGTATGAGTGGGGCGTTCGCCGGCACCCGCGCGGTGGTCGTGGGGCTCGGGGCGAGCGGCCACGCCGCCGTCCGCGCCCTGATCGAGGAAGGCGCCTCGGTGCTCGTCTCGGAACAGCGCGACGCCGAGGACCTGGACGGCGTCGCTGCCATCGGATCCCTAGGCGCGGAGGTCCTGGCCGGCGGTCACGAGCCCGCGCATCTCGAGGGGGCGGACCTGGTCGTGGTGAGCCCCGGTGTCCCGGTGGGCGCCCCCGTGCTCCGGTGGGCGAGCGAGCGAGGCCTGCCGGTTTGGAGCGAGCTGGAGCTCGGGGCCAGGCTGTGCGCCGTGCCCGTCGTGGCCATCACGGGGACCAACGGGAAGACCACGACCACCGAGATGGTCGCCGCCGCCATGCGCGCCGCGGGGCTCGACGCGGTCGCGTGCGGCAACATCGGGTATCCGTTCTGTACCGCGGCCCGCGAGGATCACGACGCCCTCGCCGTGGAGGCGTCGTCGTTCCAGCTCCGGTTCGTCGACACCTTCCATCCGCGGGTCTCCGTGCTGCTCAACCTGTCCCCGGATCACCTGGACTGGCACGGGTCGATGGACGCGTACGCGGATGCCAAGGCCCGGATGTTCGAGCGGCAGGCGAGCGGCGATGTGCACGTGGGCAACGCGGATGATCCCCTGGCCGCCGCCGTGTCTGGAACGGCACCGTGCGAGCAGCGATGGTTCCGGCTCGGGCCGCCGGCGAGCGGGGAGGTCGGCTACGAGGACGATGAGCTCACGTCCGCTCTCGGCGACCCACCGGTGCGCCTCGGACGCCCTTCGGGGAACGGCCGGGGGTTCATGGGGGACGCCGCCGCGGCGGCCGCCGCCGCGATCGCGTTCGGACTCGAGCCGAGACGCGTCGGCGAGGGGATCCGCTCGGTGGAGCCGCTCCCGCATCGGGGGCGCGTCGTGGCCCGGGCCGGCGCCGTTGCCTTCGTCGACGACTCGAAGGCCACGAACCCGCACGCCGCGCTCGCGTCGCTCGACGGGCTCACGGACGTGGTCCTGATCGCCGGAGGCCTCTCGAAGGGCGTGGACCTCTCCGTTCTCGCCGCTGCCACGCCGAACCTCGCGGCCGTGGTGGTCATCGGCGAGGCCGCCGCCGAGATCGCCGCGGTGTTCGAGGAGGCCGTCCCGGTTCGGAAGGCGGGGTCGATGGAGGAAGCCGTCCGCCTCGCGTTCGATCTCACCCCGCCGCAGGGCACCGTTCTCCTCGCGCCGGCGTGCGCGAGCCAGGACATGTTCCGGGACTACCGAGAGCGTGGCGAACGCTTCACGGCTGCAGCCGAGGGGATCGCCCGCGCTTCCGGATCGGGGGAGGGGAGCGGCTGATGGCGAGCCGGGTGATCCAGGCGCCGCGCCACCTTCGTCTCGTTCGCGCGACCGATCGCACCCCGGCGCAGGTGGCGGCGTCGCGCGCGCGGGTCGTCGTGCTGTTGATCGGCTCGGCCGCGGCACTCACGGCCATCGGCCTGATCATGGTGTTGTCGGCGAGCTCCGTGTCGTCCTACGCGCGCTACGGGTCGAGCTTCCTGTTCTTCAAGCGACAGGCGATGTACGTGGCCATCGGAGCGCTGTGCCTCCTTCTCACGTCGAGGATGCGCTACGGCGTCTGGCAGCGCCTCGCGCTCCCACTGCTCGGCATCGCGGTCGCGCTGCTGTTGCTCGTGCTGCACCCCGGGGCCGGAACGGTGGCCGGAGGATCGGCCCGCTGGATCGCGCTGGGGCCGGTGACGATCCAGCCGTCGGAGATCGCGAAGCTCGCCGTGATCGCGTTCGCTGCAACGGTCCTCACCCGCAAGGCGAACCTCCTCCATCGGCCGCTGCATCTGCTCCTGCCGCTCGTCCCCGTGGTCGCCATCGTGTGCGGCCTCATCATGCTGCAACCCGACATGGGGACCACGCTCATCGTGGCGTCGTCGGTCCTCGTGCTGGTGTTCGCGGCCGGCGCCCGGCTGAAACACCTCTTCGTGACGGCGTTCGCGGGCGGGGGCCTCGGGCTGTTGCTGATCATGGGCGCCGGGTACCGGAAGGCGCGGTTGTTCTCGTTCCTGCATCCGCAGGCCGATCCCACCAACCGGGGCTACCAGCTCCTGCAGTCGTTGATCGCGCTCGGGTCGGGCGGGTGGTTCGGCGTCGGCCTGGGGCAGAGCCGTCAGAAGTGGATGTACGTCCCCAACGCCCACACCGACTTCATCTTCTCCATCCTCGGAGAGGAGCTGGGGCTGATCGGCGAGCTCGTGGTGCTGGCGCTCTTCACCGTGCTGCTCTACTCCGGCGTGCGGATCGCGCTGCACGCGCCGGATCGCTTCGGGCGGCTGCTCGCCGCCGGCATCGTCGGGTGGCTCGGCATCCAGACCCTCGTCAACCTCGGCGCGGTCACCGGGCTCCTCCCGGTCACCGGTGTCCCGCTGCCGTTCGTCTCGTTCGGCGGCTCCTCGCTCGTCGTGACGCTCGCGGCCGTCGGCATCCTCGTGAACATCGGCCGCAGCGCGAGGACCGGACGCTCCGCACCGCGTTCCACCCCGCGCAAGACGACGGCGCGCAAGTCCCGGCCGAAGACGAAGCGGGAGGCACCGTCTCGAAAGCGCAGGGGGACGACGGTCCCGGCCCCGGTGTGGGGCTCGTCGGGGCGCGTTCGCCGCCGAGGGGTGAGCGGTTGAGGGTGGTAATCGGCGGTGGCGGGACCGCCGGCCACGTCTTCCCGGCCCTCGCCGTGGCCCGGGCGCTCGCGGATCGCCATCACGCGGACGTGCGATTCATCGGCACCGACCGGGGCCTGGAGGCGACGGCGGTGCCCGCTGCCGGCTTCGCCTTCGTGGCCGTGGAATCCCGGCCCTTCGTCAGGAAGCTCTCGCCGGGTGCCCTCGCCGCGCCGGTGGCGCTGCTGCGCTCGGTCCGCGTGTGCCGGCCGCTCGTCAACGACGCCGACGTGGTGCTGGGGATGGGCGGCTACGCGAGCGGCCCGGTCGTCGCCGCCGCGATCCGCTCACGGATCCCTGTCGTGCTCCACGAGCAGAACGCCGTCCCCGGGCTGGCCAATCGGGTGTTCGCGAGGTTCGCCCGCGCGGTCGCGCTGTCGTTCCCCGGATCAGGGTCCTCCTTCTCGAAGCGGGCCCGGACCGTCCTCACCGGCAACCCCGTCCGAGACGCCATCGCCCGGGTTCCGAAGGAGCGGGACGCGCTGGCGAAGGAGGCCATCCGGGAGCTCGACCTTCGGGAGGGCCGGAGGACGATCGTCGTGTTCGGCGGAAGCCAGGGCGCGCTGCACATCGACCGGGCGGTGGTCGGCGCGTGCGGGTTGCTGCGCGATCGCGATGACATCCAGCTCGTGTTGCTCACCGGCCGCGCGCATCACGAGGCCGTCGCGCGAGAACTGTCAGCCAACGGCGACGGTGACGGCGAGGGCGACGGCGCGCTGGTCGTGCGCGCGATCCCGTTCCTCGACCGGATGGAGCTCGTGTACGCCGTGGCCGATCTGATCGTGTCCCGGTCGGGGGCCACCACCGTGGCGGAGGTGACGGTGTGCGGGCTGCCGGCGCTGTTCGTCCCGTACCCGTACGCCACGGCGCGGCATCAGGAGGCCAACGCCCGCGCGGTGCAGCGGAGCGGCGGGGCCTCGGTGCTGCTCGACGACCAGCTCGGCGCGGAGGTCCTCGCCGACCGCATGCTGTCGCTCGTGGATCACCGGGAGCGACTCGAGTCGATGGCGGTCAGGTCGGCGGCGTTCGGCCGCCCCGACGCAGCCGATCGCGTCGCGGACCTGGTCGTCGAGCAGGCATCGTGACGTACGACCCTCCGCCCGGGAGCATCCCGACCCTCGGCGTGCCGAGCCTCGACGGCCTCCAGCGCATCCATCTGGTGGGTGTCGGCGGAGCCGGCATGCGCGGCATCGCCCATCTCCTGCTGGCCAGGGGGTTCGAGGTCAGCGGGTCGGATCTGAAGGAGTCGCGCGGCCTCGAGGAGCTCCGCGCGCAGGGGGCCCGGATCTTCGTGGGCCACGCCGCGTCGCAGCTCGGCGCAGAGGGCGACCCGGACGCCGTCGTGGTGTCGAGCGCGATCCCGCAGCGGAACCCCGAGCTCGCGGAGGCCCGGGAGCGAGGGCTCCCCGTGTGGGCCCGCGCGCAGGTGCTCGCCGCGTTGATGGCGGGCTCGCGAACGATCGCCGTGGCCGGCACGCACGGGAAGACCACCACCACGTCGATGCTCTGCGTGATCCTGGAACGCGCCGGCCTCGATCCCACCTACGTCATCGGCGGCGATCTCAACGAGAGCGGATCCGGGGCGAAACAGGGGGCGGGGGAGTGGTTCGTGGCCGAGACGGACGAGAGCGACGGTTCGTTCCTCCTCCTCGCGCCCGAGATCGGCGTGGTCACGAACGTCGAGGAGGATCATCTGGACTTCTATCGCGATGGTGACGAGATCCGCGCCGCGTTCGCGTCGTTCGTGAACCGGTGCGGCTCGGTGATCGCGTGCGCGGACGACGCCGGCGCGCGGGAGGTCCTGGCCGCGGCGCCCGCGACCGCATCGCAGACCTACGGGATCGGAGAGGATGCCATCGCGCGCCTGCGCGTGCTCGACGCGGACCGCCCCGTGGCCCGCGCCGAGCTCGTGCTCGACGACGGCGTGGCCGAGATCGAGCTGCGGATCCCCGGGACGCACAACCTCCTCAACGCCGCGGGCGCGATCCTCGCCGCGCGAGCGACCGGTGTCGATCCCCGACGGGCCGCGGAGGCCCTGCGTTCGTTCTCCGGTGTGCGTCGCCGTTTCGAGTATCGCGGCGTGGTGCGCGGCGCGGAGCTCTTCGACGACTACGCCCATCACCCCACCGAGGTGGCGGCGACGCTCGAGGCCGCCGACGGCCATCGCCGCATCCTCGCCGTCTTCCAGCCGCACCGGTACTCGCGCACCCGTGCGCTGGGACGCGCCCTCGGCGAGAGCCTGGCGGGTGCGCACGTCGTGGTGGTGACGGACGTCTACGGGGCCGGCGAGGAGCCCATCCCCGGGATCACCGGCAAGGTCGTCGTCGACGGCCTCGCCGAGTCGGCACCGTCGAAGCGGGTCCTGTATCTCCCGCGGCGATCCGACGTCGTGCAGTACCTCCTGGAGGAGATCCGGGCCGGGGATCTGGTGCTGTCCCTCGGGGCCGGCGACATCACGACGCTCGCCGACGAGCTCATCGACCGCGCGCGGTCACCGATCGAGGGCGCGAAGGGCCGGGTGTGAACGGGTCCGCCGCCCGTGCGGAGGAGATCCTCCGCACGGCGAGTGGGGACCGCGTGCGTACCTCGTTCCCGCTCGCACCGCTGACGACCTTCCGTCTCGGCGGACCCGCCGCGCTGTTCCTGGAGCCGGAGTCCATGCCGGATCTCTACGCCGCCGGCCGCGCGGTGCAAGAGACCGGGATCCCGGTGCTGATCCTCGGCAAGGGCTCGAACGTCCTGGTCTCCGACGAGGGGTTTCCGGGCCTGGTGCTGCGACTGGGGCGGGGATTCCGATGGACGGGCCGGCAGGGGACGCGCCTCAGTCCCGGCGGCGCCGTGCCCCTGCCGACCGTCGCCGGGATCGCGCTCTCGCACGGCCTGAGCGGCCTCGAGTTCGGCGTCGCCATCCCCGCGTCCCTCGGCGGCTCGGTCGCCATGAACGCGGGCGCGCACGGCCATTCGCTCCACGAGGTCGTGGAGAGCATCGAGGTGTTCGTCCTGGGGGAGGGGGCCGTTCGCCGCGTCGGCGCGGCGGAGGCCGGGTTCCGGTACCGCGGCTCCGCGCTGCCGCCAGACGGCGTGGTGATCGGTGCCACGGTGGCGTTGGAGCCGGGCGACCGGGCGCGCATCCGGGAGCTGATGGACGAGGCTCGCGAGTGGCGGCGGCGGACCCAGCCGCTCGCCGAGCCGAACTGCGGGAGCGTGTTCACCAACCCGCCGGACGATCACGCGGCGAGACTGGTCGAGGCCGTCGGCGGCAAGGGGATGCGCGTCGGCGAGGCGTCCGTCTCGGAGAAGCACGCGAATTTCATCGTCGCGGGTGCTGGAGCCACGGCATCCGACGTGCTTTCGTTGATCCGCCGATTGCAGGGGCTGGTCGCGGATCGGTTCGGGTTGCAACTGGAGCTGGAGGTGCGGCTTGTCGGTGCGTTCGACGGATAGCGCCCCGGTCGAACACGAGCGGGATCGAGCGAGCGCCCGTCACTACGACGCGGGCGGGCCGAGCGGTGTCCTGCGGCGAGGCCCCAACGGCGAGGGTCCGAAACGGTTCTGGCCCGTCACGGTCCTGGTCGCGGCGGTGGTCGTGGTCCTCCTGTGGTCCCTGTCGAACTCCGCGCTGTTCCACGCGCGCACCATCGACATCTCTGGTGCGGCCCGGCTGTCGCGGGCGGACGTGCTCCACATCGCCGGCATCGACGGAGGGACCAACGTCCTCTGGATGCACACGGGCGACCTCGAGGCCCGCCTCGAGCGCAGCCGGTGGGTGGCCGATGCGCGGGTGTCGCGGTCGCTGCCCTCGACCGTTCGCATCGCGATCCGCGAACGCGCAGCGATCGCGGAGCTGAGGACCGAGGCCGGATTCCTGCTCGTGGCCGCCGACGGAACGGTGCTGGACCGGTCGCCGCTCGATCAGGGGTTGC
Organism: Actinomycetota bacterium; assembly: GCA_046263085.1. Taxonomy (GTDB): domain Bacteria; phylum Actinomycetota; class UBA4738; order UBA4738; family JACQTL01; genus JBHELK01. The sequence continues at coordinate 15,292 of JBHELK010000007.1, read as the reverse complement.
CGCGCCTCGTGCTCGATCCGGCGGACCCTGCGGCGCACACCGACGTGGGCCCCATCGCGTGGGTGGCCGGCGCCATGAGCCCGTGGCTCCGGCACCACGTCCGGGCGGTGTCCAGGACCTCCGAGGGCAACGTGGTCGTCCACCTCGATTCGGGGATCCCGGCGTACTACGGCGAGCCGACGTCGATCGTGGCGAAGGGCCGGGCCCTGGCCGCCGTGCTGCGATGGGCGATCCAGGGCCAGCAGGATCTCCGGTTCATCGACGTGGCCGCGCCGCTCGCCCCGACGGCGCGCCTCGACATCGACCTGACGCCCGTGACGGTTCCGGTGCCGGGGGCGAGCGCCACGCCAAGCCCCGGCGCCACCCCCACCGCGACGCCGACCCCCTCGCCGAGCGCCTCACCCTCGCCATCGCCGAAGGCATCGACCTCGCCGTCCCCGGCCGCCGCCACCACGCACACGAAGCACACCAAGCACGACCACCGTTCGGGCAAGCACCGGCACAGCGGCTGAGCCGGGCCTAGGACCGGCCCTCCGACACGATCACCCTCACTCGCTGGATCTCGTTGTTGCCGTAGCCGCCGAGGTTCCATGTGGACTGCAGCGGCTGCGTGCGTCCCGTCTCGTCGGTGGCGCGAGACGCCAACTCGTACTCACCGGCCGCGGCGTCCCACTCGTACGTCCATGGCGCCCACGTGTACAGGCCCATCGGTTCGCCGACCACGGCCTTGTCCCAGCTCCGCCCGCCGTCGATGCTCACGTCCACGCGGACGATCCGCGCCCACCCCGACCAGGCCTTGCCCTCGAGGACGACGTGCGAGGGACGCAGATAGCGGGTGCGGCTGGGGAACTCCGGGATCCCCGGCGGCACCATCAGCGACCGCGGTTCCATGCGGGACAGGGGCACACCGGGCTCGTCCTCCTGCTGACGCATCCGGTACGCGTGGAACTGCTGATGGCCCGAGAAGGGCTCATCCAGCACCGTGATGCGTTCGAGCCACTTCACGCTCGCCATGCCGTACCAGCCGGGCACGACCAGTCGCAACGGGAAGCCGTGCTGCGGGGGAAGCGGCCTGCCGTTCATCGCGTACGCCAGGATGACCTCCGGCTGGGTGGCCTGGTCGATGGGCAGGCTCCGCTCGAAGCTCTGGACGACCCCCGCCTCCACGCCGCGGTCCAGCCCGCGGAAGACGACCTCCTCGGCGCCGGGTGCCACGCCGACCTGCTCCAGGACGGTGGAGAGGGGTGGCCCGCTCCACTCGGCAGTGCCGACGGCCTCCATGAGCCACGGCTGTGACACGGGTCGGGGGGCGAGGAAGGCCCGACCGTTGCCCGCGCACTCGAGGGTCACCGGCAGGGTGACGCCGGGCATCGATTCGATGTCAGACAGCGAGAGCTCGGTCGGGGTCCGAACGTGGCCGCCCACCGACAGTCGCCAGTCGCGCCGGTCCACCTGGGGTATGTCGTAGTGGGTGAGGACGTAGTGCAGGCCGGCCGGCGTGACGGGGGAGCGCAGGGTCTCGAGCGGCATGCCGTGGTTGCGCGCCGCGAGCTGGAGCTCCTCCCGCGTGATCCCTTCCTCCACGACACGTTGATACACCACCGCGGTGTGCCCCGAGAACCCCTTCTCGTTCTTGTTACCTCACAGAGCAATCGAGGTTGACGTCGGCCGACCGATGAGGTTGACGCACCAGGGGACCCGTAGTAGGTTGCCGAACTTGCAAGGTAAGGTAGATATAACAATAAAGGTGAAGTTGAGATTGAGGCGACAGGCACGAATGAGGAGCACCGGACAATGAGCACGAGGCAGCGGGCGTCGGCAGGGGGCGCGAGAACGGGTGGGCTCACGGAGGACCGGAGGATCGCGATGATGCAGGCCCCATCGAACTACCTCGCTGTGATCAAGGTCGTCGGCATCGGGGGAGGCGGCGTGAACGCCGTGAACCGGATGATCGAGGCCGGGCTGAAGGGTGTCGAGTTCATCGCCATCAACACCGACGCGCAGACCCTTCTCATGTCCGACGCGGACGTCAAGCTGGACATCGGACGCGAGACCACCCGCGGGTTGGGGGCGGGCTCCGACCCGGACGTCGGCAAGCGCGCCGCCGAGGAGCACCGCGAGGAGATCCTCGAGATCATCAAGGGCGCCGACATGGTGTTCATCACCGCCGGCGAGGGCGGCGGCACCGGCACGGGCGGGGCGCCGATCGTGGCCGAGCTCGCCCGCGAGATCGGGTCCCTCACCATCGGGGTCGTGACGCGGCCGTTCGGGTTCGAGGGGCGCAAGCGCGCCACCCAGGCCGAGCTCGGCATCTCCGATCTCAAGAAGGCCGTCGACACGCTGATCATCGTGCCGAACGACCGGCTCCTCCAGGTCTCCGACGCCGAGACCCCCATGATCGACGCGTTCCGCATGGCCGATCAGGTCCTGTACCAGGGCGTCGACGGCATCACCTCGCTGATCATGACCCCGGGTCTCATCAACCTCGACTTCGCCGACGTGAAGGCCGTCATGACGGCCGCCGGCTCGGCGCTCATGGGGATCGGCCACGGGACGGGCGACGACCGCGCGGAGGCCGCGGCCAAGGCCGCCATCTCCTCACCGCTGCTGGAGTCCTCGATCGAGGGCGCGAAGGGCGTGCTGCTGTCCATCGCCGGCCCCACCGATCTGAAGCTCCACGAGGTGAACAAGGCCGCGGAAGCCATCACGCGTGTCGCGCATCCGGACGCGAACATCATCTTCGGGGCCGTCGTGGACGACGCGCTCGGCGAGGAGGTCCGCGTCACGGTCATCGCCGCCGGCTTCGACAAGCTCGGCCCCGGCCTCGGCGACTCCCGCGTTTCGCGGCTCATCGAGGGCCCGGAGGAGCGAGACGAGGACCGCATCATCCTGCCCTCGCTCCTCGAGGAGGACGAGGCCGAGGACGAGATCTTCAAGCCTGCGCAGGAGACGGTCGTGTTCGACGCCGAGGAAGACCTGGATATCCCGGACTTCCTCAAGAGCTAGCAAGCGTGGCAGGCGCATCGGCGCGATCGGCGGCACCGGTGCGGTTCGGGGGGCGGGAGGAGCCCGTGAGGCGACCTTCCCCCGCCTTTCGGAAGCGGTGCTTCCCGCCCCCCGCTTAACCTCACCCATGCGGTGCCCGGTGTGAGCTTCGAGCGGCGCGCGATCGGCGCGCACGGCGCCGCGCTGGTCTCCACGCGCCTCGAGCGCCACGGGTTCCTCGCGGCGTTCACGGAACGCACGGGCGGAACGAGCGATCCCCCGTACGACTCCCTGGATCTCGCGCTCCACGTGGGCGACGACCCCGATCGGGTGCGCGACAACCGCAGGGCCGTGTGCCGCGGGCTGAGGATTGCTCCGTTCGCCGTCGCCGAGCAGGTTCACGGCGCCGCCATCGCGAAGGTCGCCCGCGACCGGGCCGGTGCCGGCTTCGACGATCCCCATGGGGTGGTCCCCGGCGCGGATGCGCTGAGGACCTCGGCGCCGGGAGTGGCCCTCGCCGTCCTCACCGCGGACTGCGTGCCCATGGTCGCGGCCTCCCCCCGCTCGGGCCTCGTCGCGGCCGTGCACGCCGGATGGCGGGGCCTGGCCGGCGGCATCGTCGGCGCGACGGCGGCGCTGTTCGAGGATCCCGGGGAGGTGGTCGTCGCGCTCGGCCCGTGCATCGGCCCGGATCACTACGAGGTCGGCGAGAGCGTCGTGCGCGCAGTGGGGGCCGGAACGGACGCCGGCCCAGTGGTCGAGCGGCGGAACGGCAGGGTCTTCCTCGACCTCGCCGGCACGATCCGCGCCGAGCTCGCCACGCTCGGCATCGGATCGGTCGACGACACCGGCGTGTGCACCGCGTGCGAGCCCGAACGGTTCTTCTCGTATCGGCGCGACGGCACGACCGGCCGCCAAGCGGGCGTTGCCGTCAAGCTGTCCGGATGATCGCGTCGCCGGAGGAGCTCGCCGCCAATCTGCGTGAGGTCCGCGCGAGGATCGAGGCGGCCGCCGCCCGCGCCGGCCGTGCGGCGAGCGAGGTCCGGTTGATCGCCGTGACGAAGACCATGCCGGCGGAGGCGGTGACATGGGCTCGCGAGCTGGGCGTCGCGGACCTCGGCGAGAACTACGTCGGGGAGCTCGCCGACAAGCGGCCCCTCGCGCCCGATGCGACGTGGCACTTCATCGGCACCCTGCAGAGCCACACCGCCCACCGGGTGGCGGAGGACGCCCACGTGGTGCACTCCGCGGTGCCCGGGCGCGCCGTGGAGCGGCTCGCGCGCCGGGCGGCCGAGCGCGGCCGCACCATCCCGGTCCTGATCCAGGTGGATCAGGCCGGACGGGGGACCGGTGTCGAGCCCCGGGACATCGAGCGGGCCGCCGCCGAGCTCGCGGCGATCGAGGGCGTCCAGCCCGTCGGTCTGATGACGCTGCCCCCGCCACCGGAGCGTCCCGGGGACTCCCGTCCCTTCTTCGCGGAGCTCCGCGCGATGGGGGAACACCTCCGCGAAGGCCTGCCTGAGCTGCGAGAACTTTCCATGGGAATGTCGCTTGACTACGAGATTGCGGTGGAGGAAGGCGCTAGCATGGTTCGCGTCGGAACGGCGCTGTTCGGTGCGCGGCCCTCGCGCCCCGGCAACTGAGGAGGAAGGATGCCCGGCATGTGGAAGAAAGCGCTTGGCTACCTCGGGCTGGTGGAGGAAGAGGGATACGACGACATGGACGAGGTGGAGGCCGAGGCCCCCATCCGCCCCGAACCGGTCGCGGTGCGATCGATGGCTCGCGGCGGCGGACACCCCGCGGTCCAACCGGCGGAGCACATCGTACGGACGATCCCGCAGCCGCGGCATGCGCCGGGAGGCTCGATCCACAAGTCCGAGCCGAAGCGCTTCAACGAGGCGCGGGAGCTCGGCGACAGGTTCCGCGACGGCGTCCCGGTCATCATGAACCTGCAGGGGACCGACGACACGATCGCGCGGCGGCTCGTGGACTTCGCCTCCGGCCTGGTGTTCGGCCTCGACGGCAAGATCGAGCTCGTGGCGAACCGCGTGTACCTGCTGACGCCGGCCAACATGGAGGTCTCGGCCGAGGAGCGCGAACGGCTCCGCGAGGGCGGCTTCTATAACCAGTTCTGATCCGTATTGGGGAGGGAGCACCCTCCCCAACCCCCACCCCGAACTCTGTGGGGCGGCCCGAGCTCTCACTCGTGCGTTGGATGGCGTCTCACTCGTGAGTTGGGGCGTTAGGCTCAACTGGTCATGACGATCGTCTGCATCCTGCTCACCGTGTACTGGTTCATCCTCATAGCGCGGATCATCGCGTCGTGGATCCGGCCGCCGATGCAGGGGCCGGCGCGCACGCTGTGGACGCTGCTGTACGACCTCACCGACCCGGTCCTGAAGCCGCTGCGCAACCTCATCCCGCCGATCCGGATGGGGGCAATGGCGCTGGACCTGTCGCCGATCGTCATCTTCGTGATCCTGGGCGTGCTCCAGCGGGCGCTCTGCACGTAGGGCGGCCGATGCCCGCCGCGCTGCGCTAGGCTTCTCCAGACTCCAGCTCGAAAGGATCGTTTCGGATGGCAGACCCGGACGTCGAGAGCACCGGTACTCCGGCCCGGCGGCGGATCTCGCCGGTCGAGGTCCAGCAGCAGGTGTTCCGCAGGGCGCTGTTCCGCGGCTACAACGAGCAGGACGTCGACGACTTCCTCGACGAGATCACCGAGGAGATCTCCCGGCTCCTCGAGGATCAGCGCCTGCTGCGCGAGCAGCTCCAGTCGGGGGCCACCCTCCCCGTGGCCGGCGTGCAGGACGTCTCCGACGCCACGCGCATGGCGGAGGACATCGTGCGCCAGGCCCGCGACCAGGCTTCCGAGATCACGCGCCATGCGCGCACCGGGGCCGCGGCATCCTCCGGCGGCGGCGGGCCGTCGTTGCAGCCCTTCCTGTCGCAGGAGCGCTCGTTCCTGCAGGACCTCTCGCGCCTGATCCAGACACACGCCGACACCGTCCGCGAGATGGCCAGGATCCGTCGGTCGCAGCCGCCGGCCCAACCCGCCGCGTCACAGCCCGCGCCGGCGACGCCCGCCGCGGCGCAGGGTTCCGCGACGGCCGAGCAGCCGCTCGTGGTCCCGGAGGAAGCCTCCGACAGCTCGGCGGTGAAGGAGCTCTTCTACGGCGAGGACTGATCGCCGGCCCGCTTCGCAAGCGACACCCGCACCGTCGTCCCTTCAACCGCCGACTCTTGATCGAAGAGGGGGTCCGCGACCGCCGACTTCGTGACCTCGACGGCCAACGTCTCCGCCGCGATGGTGTCGCGGTGCCGTCCGATGGCCTCGGCGAGATCGCCCTCGGCCTCGAGCCCCAGCGCGATGCGATCCGTGACGTCGAGCCCCGCAGCCTTGCGAGCGTCCTGGACGAGCCGGACCACCTCGCGAGCCAGTCCCTCGAGCCGGAGGTCCGGCGTGAGGTCGAGGTCGAGCGCCACCGTGACCCCGCCCTCGGCCGCGACGCCCCAGCCCTCCAACGTCTCCTGCGTGAGGTTCACGTCCTCCGGTCCGATCTCGATCGACGGCGCGCCCTGCGTCTCCTCGAGGCCGACCTGCTCGCCGCGGGCGAGCGACGCCGCGAGCGACCCGTCGTCGCGTTCGAGCCACGCCGCGACCTCCTTGACGCGCGGCCCGAGTCGGGGGCCGAGCACCTTGAAGTTGGGCTTCGCCTGCCACCGGCCGAGTTGCTCCGCCGACTCGGCGAACGCGACCTCCTTGACGTTCAGTTCCGCCGATACCAGGTCGAGCAGCGGCAGCAGGGCGCCGTGCTCGCCGGCGTAGTGCACGACGGCGCGCGTCAGCGGTTGCCGGATCCGGACCCGGGCGTCGGTTCGGATCGTGCGTCCCAGCGACACGATCGTCCGTACCGCTTCCATCGCGGCGTCGAGTGACGGATCGACGACGTCGGGTGCGGGCTCCGGGTAGTCGGCGAGGTGCACCGACTCCGGCGCGCCATCGCCGTTCGCGCACAGTCCGCGCCACACCTCCTCCGAGACGAACGGCGTGATCGGGGCGAGGAGGCGGGCGAGCGTGCTCAGGCACTCGTAGAGCGTGTGGTACGCGGATCCCTTGTCGGCGGAGCCGTCGGCTCGATCGCCGCCCAGCCTGGCCGGGTCCCAGAACCTCCGGCGCGATCGCCGGATGTACCAGTTGGACAGATCGTCGACGAACCGTTGGATGCGGCGCCCGGCCGCGGTGGCGTCGAACGCCTCGAGCCCGGCGCGCGCCTCGTGCACCGTGCCGGCGAGCTGCGACAGGATCCACCGGTCGATGGCCGGCCGCTCACCGACGGGCGGCGCCGGCGCCGTCGCGGGATCGAAGCCGTCAACGCTCGCGTACGTAGTGAAGAAGGAGTGCACGTTCCACAGCGTGAGGAGGAACTGCCGCACCACCTCGGCAAGCGCTTCGGGGAACACGCGGCGGTCGGCCCAGGGCGAGCCGCCGACCACCAGGAACCACCGCACGGCGTCGGCGCCGTACGCGTCCAGGAGCTCCATGGGCTCGATCACGTTGCCCACGGACTTCGACATCTTGCGCCCCTCGCGGTCCACGACCAGCCCGTGACACACGACGTTGCGGTAGGCCGTGGAGTCGAAGAGCAGCACGCCCTCCGCCATCAGCGAGTAGAACCAGCCGCGGGTCTGGTCGATGCCCTCGGCGATGAAGTCGGCGGGGAACCGGCGCTCGAACTGCTCGACACCTCGCCCCAGATCGGGGTGGTAGCCCCACTGGGCGTAGGGCATGGCGCCGGAGTCGTACCAGGTGTCGATGACCTCGGGGACCCGCCGGGCCTCCTCGCCGCACTCCGGGCACGCGAACATCACCTCGTCGATGTCGGGACGGTGGGGGTCGACGGCTGTGACGTCCCTTCCCGCCCGCTCCGAGAGCTCCCGCCGCGACCCGACCGCCGTGACGTGGCCATCGGCGCATCGCCACAACGGGAGCGGGGTCCCCCAGTACCGCTCCCGGGACAACGCCCAGTCCACGTTGTTCTCGAGCCAGTCCCCGTACCGGCCGTGCCGGATGTGCGGCGGGTACCAGTCGACCTCCTCGTTGACCTCAAGGAGGCGGTCCTTGCGGGCCGTGGTCCGGATGTACCAGGACGTCCGGGCCATGTAGAGCAGGGGCGTCGAGCACCGCCAGCACAACGGATAGGTGTGCTCGTAATCCTCGGCCCGGAGCAGGAGCCCACGCGCCCGGAGATCCTCCGTGATGAGGGGGTCGGCGTCCTTGACGAACAGGCCGCGAACGAACTCCGGGACCTGGTCGGTGAACTTCCCCTGGTCGTCCACCGGATTGAAGATCGGCCAGCCCTCGCGGCGGCCGACCTCGAGGTCGTCCGCGCCGTACCCCGGGGCGATGTGCACCACGCCCGTGCCCTCGTTCATGACGACGAAGTCGCCGCCCACGACGCGGTGGGTATCTCCGTTCACGTTCTCGTAGAGCGGTTCGTAGCGCGTCCCGATGAGGGCCGAGCCCGGCAGCGTGTGCGCGATCTCCGCGTCCTCGCCGAGCACGACGTCCTTCAACGATGCCGCCACGACGAGACGCTCCCCGTCGGCGGTCACCACGGCGTAGGGCTGGGCCTCGTCCACGGCGAGACCTTCGTTGGAGGGAAGCGTCCACGGCGTGGTGGTCCACGCCAGGATCGAGGCCCCCTCCAGCTCCGGGGCCGACGGCTCGGTGATGCGGAACCTCACGTACACACTGGGGTCGACCACGTGGTGGTAGCCGAGTGCCACCTCGTGATCGGAGAGACCCGTGCCGCACCGCGGGCAGTACGCGACCGACTTGTGGTCCTGGAACAGCAGGCCCTGGTCGAACAGGCACTTCAGCGACCACCAGACGCTCTCCACGTACTGCGGGTCCATCGTCCAGTACGGGTCGTCCATGTCGATCCAGAACCCGATGCGCTCGGACATCCGGCGCCACTCGTCGACGTAGCGGACCACCGACTCGCGACACAGCTGGTTGAACCGTGCGATCCCGAAGGCCTCGATGTCCCGCTTGGTCTTGGTCCCGATCTCTTTCTCCACCTCGAGCTCGACCGGGAGGCCGTGGCAGTCCCACCCGGCCTTGCGGCGGACGTAGCGTCCGGTCATGGTCCGGAACCGGGGGTAGATGTCCTTGAAGGTGCGGGCCTCGACGTGGCCGATGTGCGGTCGTCCGTTGGCGGTGGGGGGGCCGTCGTAGAACACCCACTCGTCGGCTCCCTGCCGCTGCTCCATGCTGCGTTCGAAGATCCGGTTCGCCCGCCAGAACTCGAGGATCCGCCGCTCCATGGCCGGGAAGTCCACCTTCGGGTCGACCGGTTCGAACCGCGCCATGGCCCCCTCGTTCACGTGCCGGATTACGAATGAGGCCCCGTCCGCGCGGGACGAGGCCGCCTTCCCGGCCATGCTATACGACGTGGGTTCGCTCACCGTCTGGGCAGGCCTGGCCAGGGGGGAAACCCAGGGCACGTACGGCAGCGCGATACGGTCCAACGGTGACGCCCGGAGCCCGGAGCGGATCGGGTCGATAGCCGGGCGCTGACGCCGGGTCGCAGGCGGCGCGCCGTAACAGCGCTGCCTCGCGCGCGAACGCCACACGCGCGGCGCGGCCGTAGGAGCGAAGGATGTCGACGTCAGACACGAGAACAGCTCCGACCCCCACGGCGAGAACGAGCACGGCTGGCGGCGGGATGCGCACTCCGTCGAACACCTCGATGAGGATGAGCACGAGCAGGACGGCTCCGGGGTACAGGTACCGACTCGCGCCGGGGGATTCCGGTGATGCCACATGAGCCCTGGTGAGGGCCGTCTCCAACCAGAACACCCCCAGCGCGGCAACCAGGGCGGCGAGCCGAAACGTGATGCGACGCCGGAGCCCGATGCCGCACGCGATTGCCACAGTGAGGGCGAGAAGCGTCCACCATCCGCCGCTCGTTCCCGTGGCAGAGAGGGCATCCGCGGCTGCTTTCGCCGAGTGCAGGATGTAGCCCGGCGCCCGCGCGATATTGCCGAGCGGGAAGTGGATGAAGCCGACATCGCCCGTCGGTGAGGCTCCCGGGATGCTCCGCAAGGGTGCAGGGGGCAAACCGTTCGGACGGTAGAACACGAACCAGGCCGCATAGAGCCCTGCTGGGATGGCTACCGACAGGAGCCGAAGGCGACGATCCTTCCCGGAACAAGCGAGCACACCGGCAGCAGCCACCACCGCTACCCCCAGACCGGAGCTGGCCAGCGCGACCAACAGGAGGGTCGCCACCACCCAAGGTCGCCATCGCTCGATGAGCAGGAGCAGGCACAGCACGATGATGGGAATGACGAACCCAAGATTGATCGCCCAGAAGAGAACTTGCCACGCGGACCCCAAGAGCAAGAGCGGCAGAGAAACGAGGGCGGCGGGCAGCGAACCGATCCTTGGCCTGGCGTAGCGGTAGACGAGTGCGACCACCACGAGGTGCGCCCCGATCACCACCGCGGCATACGGATGGTACGACCGGAGTCCGACCGTGGCGAACAGGAGCCGGTAGGTCCCGACCACCACCGCCTGCAGGTGGCCGTTGTGGGCCGCAAGGAATGACGACGCTCCCCCCGCGCGCCGGTAGAGGATGAGGCCCCACTCGTCGTAGAAGAACGACCAGAAACGCCCCGCGTATCCGATGAATGCACCACCGGCAGCCAGGATTCCGGCTGCGACTGCGACCTCCGCCCTAGCCAGAGGAGAGTCGGCGGACCCGCGTCTCCGGAACACCCACCTCACGATTCGTCTAAGAGATAACCGGGAGTAGAGGTTATCTGGTGGAGGCCTTTGCTGCCTCACTTCGAGGACGTTTGACCTCGGAGTGGGGACTCATGGGACCGGCGTCGCACGCGTGTTCCCCGATCGTTGGCGGCCTCGGGCCTGCGTGCTACCGTCCCCCGACCATGGCCACGAGGTCCACGTCCAGCCGCAAGGAACTCGACGATTTCCGCGCTGCGCTGCTCAAGGAGCAGTCCGAGCTCAAGGCACAACTCGCCGAGTTGGAGGAGTCCACGTTCTCCACGACGCAGTCAGAGGTCTCGGGTGAGACGGCGTTCGACGAGGAGTACGCCGACGCCGGCACGGCGACCTTCGAGCGCGAGCGCGACCTGTCACTCGAGAACAACATCCGGGACCTGCTCGGGAAGATCGAGAAGGCCCTGGTCCGTCTCGAGGATGGGAGCTTCGGGATCTGCGAGCGCTGCGGCAAGCCCATCGAGAAGGCCAGGCTCAGGGCGCTCCCGTACGCGAACCTCTGTATCAAGGACAAGCAGGCCGAGGCCAGACGCTGAGGCGTCGGCTGGCACCCTGGGTCTACGGCAGCGGCGTCCTCGTCTACGGGATCGACCGTCTCACCAAGGTGCTCGCGGAGGACAACCTCACCGACCATTCCGTGAAGCTCATCCCGGGTGTGCTGCACCTCACGTACACCACCAACCCCGGCGGCGCGTTCGGTCTCTTCGGCAACGCCCCGTACCTGTTCCTGGCCGCGACACTCGTGGTGTGCGTCGCCATCGTCGTCGCGTCGGTCGGGGTGGGGCATCGCCTGCTGGCGGTGGGGCTCGGGATGGTGCTGGGCGGAGCGCTCGGCAACCTCACGGACCGGATCGTGCGAGGTTCCGGCTTCGACGGGCAGGTGATCGACTTCATCGACTTCCGGATCTGGCCGGTGTTCAACCTGGCCGATGCCGCCATCGTGATCGGGGCCGGTCTGATCGTGCTCTCCGGTTTCCACCGCGCCCCCGATCCGGCGTCGTGACGCCGTGACGGCCTTCGCCGCCGAGCCCGGCCGCCTGGATCGAGTGGTGGCAGTTCGCCTCGGCCTCTCTCGCGCGGAGGTCCAGCGCGCGATCGGGGCCGGACGGGTCCTCGTGGATGGGGTGGCTCGCGCGAAATCCTTCGGGCTCGCCGGCGGGGAGCGGATCGAGGTGGACCTCTCGGGGGTCGAGGACCTCGCCCCCGAGGGACCGATGGTGCCCGTGCGGTACGAGGACGAGCACCTCTTGATCGTGGCGAAGCCGGCCGGCCTCGTGACGCACCCCACGTCGACCCGTCGCACCGGAACGCTCGTCAACCGCCTGCTCGGCACGGACGTGCCGCTCTCGACGCTGGGGGGGCCGGACCGGCCTGGCATCGTGCACCGCCTGGACGCCGGCACGTCGGGGCTCATGATCGTGGCGAAGGACGACGAGACGCACGCCGCGATCGCGGCGATGCTGGCGCGCCACGCGATCGATCGCCGGTACCTGGCGCTCGTCCGGGGCTCGGTGGAGCACGAGCGCTTCGCCGTGGAGGCTCCGCTGGGGCGGAACCGGGCCCGGATCGTCGTGCAGCAGGGGAAGGGGAAGGAGGCGGCCACGGCCTTCGAGATCCGGGAGCGGTTCGAGTCCGCGACGCTCCTGGAAGCTGCGCCCCAGACGGGGCGGACGCATCAGATCAGGGTGCACCTCACCTCGATCGGGCACCCGATCCTCGGGGACCGCGCGTACGGCGGGGGCGGCGACGACGCCAAACGCCTCGCCCTGGCCCGGCCGTTCCTGCATTCGTGGCGGCTCACGTTCCGCCATCCGGTGACGGACGAGGCGCTCGACGTGGAGGAAGGGCTGCCTCCCGACCTGGAGGATGCTCTGCGCGCCCTCCGGGGAGGCGAGGGCTAGCCCCCCTCTCGCTTCTGCCGGGCCAAGTAGTCGCGCATGCGCTGCGGGTACCCCACACGGCCCGCATCGAGGACGCGGATGTTCCGGGCCGCGACCAGCTCGCGCAGGAACGCGTCATCCGAGAGCTCGAAGCGCTTGTGCTCGCCGTCACCCGCGACCAACACGACCGACAGCGGATGCATGACGGTCTTCGGCTCGACGTAGGCCTCCACCCCGGTGTGGCCGTCGAGGAACGCGGTCATGCCCTCACGGTCCTCGGGCGGTCCCTGAACCCCCTTCAGACGGCGCGATACCTTCCAGCTGACCGGCTCGAACTCATAGCGTCCCGGGCCCTTCGGCGGGCGGGCCAACTTCCCGAGCTGACGGAAACGATCGGCGAATCCCATCGGTGGCTCCGAGCAGGCTGCTGGGGCGGATGCTACTCCTCGGCCAGGGCGTTGAAGGCCGGCAGGTGCTCCTCGTAGTGCTCGAAGGTGTTCGCGGCGATCATCTGCTCGCGCGTGCCCCGGTCGGGGCTGCCGGGGAGCCAGAGCGACGTGAGCTCCGCGTCATCGAGCCGTTCCACGGCCGCGCACAGCTGGTCGAAGGACCCCCTGAACTCGCCCCGCACATCCTCGAGCGAGCGGTCCCGGTTCAGCTCGAAGACGCGATCGTTCACGGCATCGATGTCCTTGTCCCGGGTTTCCTCGGCCGTCCACCCGAGGACGGCATCCTGGTCGCCACCGGTGAGCCGCATCAGCGCCATCTGCTGCCAGGCGGCCAGATGCGCCAGCTGGTCCTTGACCGACCAGCCGCCATCGGGCGCCGTCGTCATGGAGTCGTCGGGGATCCGGGAGAGCACCTCGTCGAGGCGCGCTCGCTCGGATCGGATCCGGTTCAGGAAGTCGTCGACATTCACGCCTTTTGATTGTGGCGTACCCGGCGGGCCGAGGGGGAGGGACGACCCGCCGGGTTACCGGCGCGCCTTCTGCGGCTGCTTGAGCCACAGGGCGTGCTGCGTGCGGACCTCCTCGCGGGAGGAGAGGACGGCGTCCTCGATGTGGGGTGGCAGCTTGCGGCTCTCCACGAGCGCCGAGACCTTCTGCGGGTCCACGCTGAGCACGTGCTCCCACAAGCCGAGGGGTTCCAGGATCTGGCGGAGCCGTTGCTCGTCGGGCGCCGTGACGTGCTGGGGGCGCCGCTCGATCGCAGACCCGTCGGTGGTGTACAGGCGGCGGTAACCGTGCTCCTCGCAGAACGCGTTGATGAGCCCGGCGAGCTCGTCGAGCCGCTTGTACACCGTGCGCCCCTGTCGCTTCAGCTCGACCCACTCGTCGGCGACCTCGGTCATCCTCGGCGCCGGGTCACCCCGCTCCTTCTCGTACTTGTGCCGGAACACCGGGCACAGGGCCTGGTAGTCGCACCAGTTGCACAGTGGGTTCTCGCGGGGCTCGAACTTGCCGGCCGCGATGCGCTCGGCGACGACGGCGATCCTGCGTTTGAGCTCGTCCGCCTGCTCGAGGGTGCGGGTGGTGGTCATGCGCTGGCCCGGAAGGAGGTAGTAAAGGGTGAGTCGCTCCGGCTCGATGCCCCAGATCTGCTGGGCCGCCAGCCAGTAGATGGAGAGCTGCAGATCCTGGTCGATGCGGGACATGGGAGGGAGGCGGCGGTTCGTCTTGTAGTCGATGATCTCGTAGCCGCCGCCGGGGAGACGGTCCATGCGGTCGATGACGCCCTGGATCTGCACGCCCTCGACGTTGATGGAGAAGCGGAACTCGAGCGCCGCCGGGATGCGGAACTCGTGGGCGTTGTCGCGGTGGTACTGGGCCAGGATCTGGCGGCCGTGGTCGAGGTACATCCGTTCCTCCGGCTCGCTGTCGAATCCCTCCGTCACCCAGACGGCGTCGAGGATGTCGTGGAGGTCCGCCAGTGAGGGCGCCACAGGAACCGGACGGTTGTGGAAATGGAAGAGGGCCTGGTGGAGGGAGTCGCCGAAGGAGAGGACGGGGGAGGGCCGGCCGGGCACGCGGTCCTCGTACTGGAACCGGAACTTCGCCGGGCATGTCTCGTAGGTGTCGATCTTGGAGTACGAGAGCTTCGTTTTCCCCAACCCCCTTGTGGACGGCCTGTGGATAAAATAACACGCCTGTAATTCGTGAGGCCAGAATAGGTCGCGGCCCGGCAAGATGGCAAGAACAGGATGCGAATCTCGAGTTCCGTCCCGCTGAATCCCCCGGGAGACCTGCAGGAATCCCCCAAACGGACGATGTGTGTCGAACATGTGTTCGATAGGCTGTGCGCATGGGTTGGATGGTGCACGTAGCGGAATCGATCATGGACGAGCTGCGGGCCGAGCACCTGGCGGAGGCTTCGGACGAGCAAATCATCGAAGGGTTCGCGCAGCTGTTTCGGGCTCGACGGCTTCTCGAGATGGAGCTCGAGAGGCTCACCGCGCTGGTCGAGAACCGTTGAACGATGAGCTCGCTTCGTTCCGTGCTCGAGGAGTACCGCTCCGAGGACCTGGCCGAGCAGCCAAATGCTCGGCTCGAGGACGACTTCCTCGAGCTGCACGGCGGCTCCGAGATCATGGATCTCGAGCGTCTGCGCCGTCTGGCCG
>JBHELK010000006.1:0-33060 GCA_046263085.1 Actinomycetota bacterium | reverse complement strand
GAGCTCTGGTTCACCCCGGTCTTCTGGCCCGACTTCAGCCGCGAGCACCTCTACGAAGCCATCAGGGACTACCAGAAGCGCAGCCGCCGCTTCGGCGGCCTCGAGGAATAAGCGAGGCGGGTCAGCGGACCCACATCTGGTCGACCAGCATGCCCCACACGGGGTGTTCGCTGTAGCCGCCCACACCCTTGCCGCTGAGACGAACGAACTTGGGGTTGTCGATGGGCAGCCACGCGGCCTCATCGGTCGCCGTGCGGTCGGCTTTCGCCCAGAGCTGGATCGCCAGCGTGGGGTTGGTCAGTTGCGCGTCGATCGCTTTCGCGATCAGCGTGTCGAGCTTCGGGTCGCAGAAGCCGCCGTAGTTCTGGTTCAAGGGCGACCCGGGGTGGTAGCCGTCACACGTCAGCAGCGCTCGGAAGAAGGTCGACGGGGCCGGGTAGTCGCCGATCCAGCCGCTCGCGGCCATCTGGACGTGGGGGTGCACGATCACGTAGTTGAAGTACTTGACCGTATCGGGGATCACCTTGACGGAGGCCGGATAGCCGATCGACCGTAGTGTCGCGGCCGCTCGGTCCGCGGTCCCTTCGCCGACCCCCATGATGTAGATCGTGACGTGCGTGCCGGCCGTGCCGGATCGCCGGACGAGGCGGCGAGCGGTGGCGAGATCCGGTCCCGACCATGCCCCCGTTTTCGGGTTCGGCGAGACCGTGTAGGGACAGTAGGGGTGATATCCGGGGACGCCGGGCGGGAGCACCTGGCACGTCGTCGTCGCGGGATTCCCGAAGGGATCGCTCCATGCTCCCCGGTTCGCCGCGAGGTTGACGGCACGCCTCGCGTCGACGTTGGAGAACGGCGCCTTGCGCGTGTTCAAGAGGAAGTACGACGTCGCGATGCCCGTCGCCGGGTGCAGCAATCCCGGGTCGACCGCCCGGATGTCCTCGATCCGGTTCGCCGGCGGCGTGTCGAACGACGCATCGAGCGAGCCGTTCAGGATTCGATCGACCAGGTCATCGGGGCTCAGGTTCATGAGGAACGTGATGTGGTCGGGGAAACCGTCGGGCTGCGCCGCGCCCGACCACTCGTGGAACGATGGATTCCGGGCGAGCTCCACGACCTTGTGCCGGTCGTAGCTCGTGATCATGTACGGGCCGGTCGCCGGGAGCGGCCTCGTCGAGTTGGCATCGCCGGGCGGTGTCCCGCTCGGGAGGATCGACGCGAACGGAACGGCGAGCTTGTAGACGAACTCCGGATCGGGCGCGGTGAGGTGGAACGTGACCGTGCCCGTGGCGTCGTCCGTGACGATGCCCTTCGACAGGTCACATGGGGGGAGCGGCGCGGGCGTCCCCTCGCCCGAATTCTGGCCCTGGGCCCGACTCCCGCACGACCCGGCTCCGACGATGCCCGCGTAGAAGTCGGGCCGAGGCGTCGATGGGTTGCTGGTCTCGAGCACCCGCTCCAGTGACGCCCGCACGTCGCCCGCCCGAACTTGCTGCCCGTTCGAGTACTTGATGCCGGGACGAAGGTGGAACGTGTACGTGAGGCCGTCGTGACTGGGCGCCGGCACCGAAACCGCGAGGTCCGGGACGATCGTGCCTCCCTGCGTGCCGGCGACGCGTTCGAACGTGAGCAGTCCGTCATTCGTGATCGACAGCAGGCTCTCGCTCTTGTCCTGGTACGCGCGCGCGGGGTCGATGGAATCGACCTCGTCCGTCATTCCGACGGTGACCGTGCCGCCGCGGTGCTGGCCGGAGGACAGGCCTGCCGCGGCGACCCAGACCGAGTCACCGACCGCCGCCAGTCCGCGCGGCGAGTTCTCGATAGGGATCGACCTCGTGACACGGGCGGTTCCCGGGTCGATCTGCGAGATCGTCCCGGCGAACCGGTTACTCACCCAGATCGAACCGCCGGCGAACACGAGGTGGTCCGGGCCAGCCTGCACCGGCACGACGTTGGTCACGGAGCTCGTGGCGGGATCGATCCGCGAGACGGTTCCGTCCAGGGAGTTCGCCACCCAGATCCCGTTTGGGCTCGCGGCAACCGCCGACGCGCCGTTGCCGACGTAGATCGCTTGGGTGACCTCGCCGCTCGTTGGATCGAGGCGGGAGATCGTGGCGTCGGCCTGGCTCGTCACCCAGAGGGAGCCGTCGACGTAGAGGATGCCGCCCGGATGCGGCGGTCCGTCGAAACGGCTGGTCGTCCGGGTGCTCGGATCGATCCGAACGATGTCCGACGACCCTGTATTCGCGACCCACACGTACCCGCCGCCGATGGCGATCGCCGACGGTGATGTCCCGATCCCCGTGAACTTCTTCAGGGTCGAGTAGGGCTCGACGGGACTGATCCACCAGACGGAGTTGGAATCCGCGTTCGCGACCCACACACCCTTGTCGTCGGCGGCGACGGCGAGGGGGTCTTCCTCGACCTGGATGGTCTGCGTGACGGAGCCGCTCTTCGGGTCGACGCGCGAGACGGTTCCGGCGGTCTCGTTCGTGACCCAGAGGGCACCGCTGCCGTAGGCGACGCCCCCCGGCCGATCACCGACCTCGGTCTGCGCGACGAGCTTGGCGGAGGACGAGTCGATCCGACCGAGCGAGTTCGCGTCGAGGGCCGTGACGGTCTCGGTGGAACCGCCGCGCGTGAGCACGACGATTCCCGTCGCGGCGATGAGCGCAACGGCGAGCGCTGCCGCGATCCATCGAGTTCGCGTTGGCCCCCGGCCGGTCGGCTTCAGGTGGGGGAGTGGCAGGGCGGCGAGGGCACGAGGGCCTCGTTCGGCGTCGGCGGGATCGGACTTGACGGAGGACGCGTCGCGCACGGCGTAGAGGTGCCACTCGCCGGGGACCCCCTTCAGCGCGGTGCTGCCGCGGTCCTCGAACTCGATCCCGGCGCCCTGGACGAGGTCGTGGAGCGTGGAGGTGACGAGGACCTCGCTGTGGCCGGCCGTCGCGGCGACGCGGGCACCGGTGTGCACGGCGATCCCGCGGACGGCTCCGCCCGAGACCTCGCACTCGCCCATATGGAGACCGGCGCGGATCTCGAGCCCGAGTGGGCGGACGGCATCGACGCAGGCTTGGGCGCACGCGATGGCCTGCGCGGGAAGGGCGAACACGGCGAAGAACCCGTCGCCGGCGGTGTCGACCTCCCGACCGCCGAAGCGCCGCAGCTCCCGGCGGACGACGGCGTGATGGCTGTCCAGGAGCTCGCGCCACGCGCGGTCGCCCAGCTGCACCGCCCGCTCGGTCGATCCCACGACATCCGTGAACAGAACCGTGGCCAGGAACCGCTGCGCGGCGCCCGACCCCCCTCTGCGCCGTGCCATGGGAGCCAGTCTGCCGACGAGCGTCCGGGTTCACAAGCGACGGAGCGACGGCACAATCCGCCCGTCAGGGCCATTCGCAGCCCACCTCGCCCTTATGAGATCAACCTGCGGCCTCGACATCGGGCTGAAGTGGCTGACGGTGTACGCGTTCTCCACGGAGAACTGGCGCCGCGACCCCCTCTTGCGGTCGTTCCACGAGGCAAACCCTTCAAGACGGGAATGCGGACCATCACCAGGTGAAGGGGTAAGTCAGCGTGGTCGCTTGATCTCAGGACTGAGACGAGCGGCGCGAGGAGCGGGCGCGCTGCTGCTGGTCGAGGGCCACCTTCCGCAGGCGGACGTTCTTGGGGGTGACCTCGGCGCATTCGTCTTCTCGGATGAACTCCAGGGCTTGCTCCAGGCTCAGCTCTCTTGGGGGGATCAACCGAACGAGCTCTTCGCTGGTTGAGCTGCGCATGTTGGTGAGCTTCTTCTCCTTGGTGGGGTTCACGTCCATGTCTTCGCTGCGGCTGTTCTCGCCGACGATCATTCCTTCGTAGACCTCGACTCCCGGGCCAACGAACATCGAGCCTCGTTCCTGGAGGTTCAACAGCGCGAAGCTCGTCGTCATGCCTCTTCGGTCGGCCACGAGTGATCCTGTCGGCCGCGTTCT
Organism: Actinomycetota bacterium; assembly: GCA_046263085.1. Lineage (GTDB taxonomy): Bacteria > Actinomycetota > UBA4738 > UBA4738 > JACQTL01 > JBHELK01. Next base: position 29,089 of record JBHELK010000006.1, on the reverse strand, counting down.
GAGCTCGCCGTGCCAAGGCTCGTAGCCTTCGAAGACGCTGTGCATGATGCCGGTGCCTCTCGTCTCCGTGAGGAACTCTGTTCGGAAGCCGATCAGGCCTCTGGCCGGCACCAGGTACTCCATCCTCACCCAGCCCGTCCCGTGGTTGACCATGTGCTCCAGGCGACCCTTGCGCAGGGCCAACAGCTGCGTCACCACGCCCAGATACTCCTCCGGCGCGTCGACGCTCATGCGCTCGATCGGTTCGTGGAGCTTGCCGTTGACGTCGCGCGTGACCACTCTGGGCTTGCCCACGGTGAGCTCGTAGCCCTCTCTTCGCATCATCTCGACGAGCACGGCCAGCTGGAGCTCTCCGCGGCCCTGGACCTCCCAGGTCTCGGGGCGCTCGGTGTCGAGGACCCGGATCGACACGTTGCCTACCACCTCCTGGTCGAGGCGGTTCTTGACCAGCCTTGCTGTGACCTTGTCGCCGTCTTGGCCGCTCAGTGGACTCGTGTTGATGCCGATGGTCATCGACAAAGCGGGATCGTCGAAGTGGCTCACCGGCAGCGGTCTGGGATCCGCCGGATCCGCCAGGGTCTCGCCGATCGTGACCTCGGCCAAACCGGCAACCGCGATGATCTCGCCGGGGCCCGCTTCGTCGGCCTCGACACGGTCCAGGGTCTCGGTCACGTAAAGCTCGGTGATCTTCGCGTTCTCGATGCTTCCGTCCGCCTTGCACCATGCCACCGGCTGCGCCTTCTTGATGGTCCCATGCATGACCCTGCACAGGGCCAGACGGCCGACGTAGGGCGACGCGTCGAGGTTGGTGACCAATGCTTGCAGCGGGTGGTCCTCATCGAAGGTCGGCGCCGGGATGTGTTCGAGCAGGGCCTCGAAGAGAGGCTTCAGATCAGACCCCGCAACCTCTGGATCGGTTACCGCCCAGCCGGCCCTCGCGTTCGCGTACAGGATGGGGAACTCGATCTGCTTCTCGTCGGCGTCGAGGTCGAGGAACAGCTCGTAGACCTCGTCGACCACCTCGCGGATCCGCGCGTCCGGGCGATCGACCTTGTTGATCACGAGGATCACCGGCAGCTTCGACTCCAGCGCTTTCCGCAGCACGAACCTGGTCTGCGGCAGCGGGCCCTCGGAGGCGTCGACCAGGAGCAGCACGCCATCGACCATGGTCAGCCCGCGCTCCACCTCGCCGCCGAAGTCGGCGTGGCCGGGCGTGTCGACGATGTTGATCTTCACCCCGCCGTAGTGGATCCCCGTGTTCTTGGCCAGGATCGTGATGCCCTTCTCGCGCTCGAGGTCCATGGAGTCCATGACCCGGTCGGTGACCTCGGAGCCCTCGCGGAACGCCCCCGTCTGCCACAGCATGGCGTCGACCAGGGTGGTCTTGCCGTGGTCGACGTGCGCGACGATGGCCACGTTGCGCAGGTCATCCCGCGAGCGAAGCGTCATGCCCCCAGGCTACCGGGTCGCGAGGCATACTCCTGGACGTGAAGGTGCCCAAGCCGACCGACGAGGACCGGGCGTGGTTCGAGTCACTCGTGCCGGACGCGCCCGGGGTCACCGTGCGACCGATGTTCGGCAACGTCGCCGCGTTCGTGAACGGGAACATGTTCCTGGCGCTCCTCGGCCCGCAAGTCGCCGTGCGCCTCGACGAGGCCGACCGCGAGGAGCTCCTGAACCAGAAGGGCGCCCAGCCGTTCGCGCCGATGCCCGGGCGCCCGATGAAGGAATACGTCGTGCTCCCCGAGGCGTGGCGCAAGCAACGGAAGAAGGCCGAGTCCTGGGTCGAGCGCGGCCTCGACTGGACGGCCTCCCTCCCGCCGAAGCAACCCAAGAAGAAGAGCGGCGCGCGTTAGTTCGGCGTGAGGGGCATGTCGGCGTAGCCGACCACGAACTGGCCCCACGACTGCCCGACGCCGGCCAGGCCCTCGAAGCGGTACGCGCCGGGCTGGCCGGCCTTGATCACGCCGCCGGTCTGCGGCGCGCTCGGACCTTCGATCCTCTGGGCCCCGACGGAGCCGACTCGGTTCTGGGCCATCCGGCCGCCCTGGAATATGAACATGCACGTCACGCTGTTCGTGAACGAGCGATCGACCTCGCCACCCTGCACGACGGCCGTGTCGGTGGCACCGCGCTGCACGACGATGGGGGAGTCGAAATCGTCGCCCCACGCGATGCCGGCGCTCGTGCCGCGCTCCACCGACAACACCTCGATGTCGGTCCCCTCGAGCGAGATGAACGGCATGTCGAAGTGGCCCGGCCGGATGGCGAAGTAGCCACCCCAGCGGTACGTCGCGCCGGGCGTCAGGGAGGCCGGCGTGTTGCCGCCCACGCCGATCACGATGCGGTGCGAGCCCGGCCCGCTCGACGGATCGGGCGCCGGCTGATCTATCACCGTCTGTCCGGCCGGCTTGATCACCGTGCCGTCGTGCGTCTGGGGATACGCGACCGACGTCGAGGTGCCCCAGGACACGATCGCGCCCGTTGAGTCCTCGAGCACGGTGCCGCTCCCGGCGAGCGTGTTGTCATGTGTTGCGACGCCCTGCGACCAGAGGATCCCGTGCGGGTCGGCGCCGGCGCGGAACGTGTACACCACCCACCCAGGGCCGTCGAAGCACTCGGTGTCGAGCCTCGGCAGGGCCACCTTCTCGCGGGTCTCGACGACCTTGGTCAGGTCGCAGAACCCATACGAGGTGGTTTGGCCGTCGGCGCCGTTCAGCGTGAGCCCGATGACCTCCCACGGCCGCGGCTTGTCACCCGGCGGGGACAGCTCGAGATCGATCGCGTGGGCACCGGGCGCTTGGGCTTCCAGGGGAACCGACGCGAGGTACTCGTGGAATACGCTGCCGAGCCGAACCTCGCCAGAGGAGAGTCCCGCAGGGGCGTCGACGTCGAGGGTGAAGTGCAGCATCGGCCCAGCGTCCGGACCCGTGCGATCGTGCCATTGCAGGCCCGTGATGGCCGGGGGACCCGCGGGTACGGCCGCAGCAGGCGAGGTGAGTCCCGCGATGAGCGCGACCAGGAACAGCACGACGATCGAGGTCTTCTTCGGCATCCGGCGTCCTCCGAGATCAAGTCACCTTCGATCCAGTTGATTCGGGCATCCCGAGGCTGGACCTCTGTGCACTCGCACAGAAGGGAGGGCTGCCGTCACGGATCGAGCTCGCGGTGTGCTTGAAGCCTGCCCCGGACCCCTCGGTCAGAGGCCGACCCGGGCCCGGGCCCCGGCCCGCTCCAACTCGAGCCTGGCGCTCTCGGCCTGATCGGCGGGCACGCCGTGCAGGATCGTCGACGGCGCATTGTCGGCGAGGTCCTTCGCCTCCTTCAGGCCGAGGTTGGTGACCTCCCGGATGATCTTGATGACGTTGATCTTCTTGTCGCCCGGATCGTCGAGGACGAGATCGACGAGCGTCGTGGGCAGCAGCGCCCCGGCGTCCTGCACCCCACCCGTCCCCGGAACCGCGCCGGGCCTGGTCGGCGGATACGCGGTCAGCCACTCCCCGCAGAAGTGGCACTTGATGGCCTCGTCCTGGATCAGCTCCGCGCAGTACGGACACTTCTTCACCGGCAACCCCCTCGCTGGCCGGCATGAGCCTAGCGCCGCCGGGCCACCGAGGGCCGCCGCCCGACCTGGGGCTCCGCGCTGCCTCCCGAGAAGCAGTAGGTTCTGGATGACCGCCGACGGAAGGGGAATGACATGCCGACGATCGACAAGCACGAGACGGGAACGTTCTGCTGGGTGGAGCTCGCCACCACGGACCTCGAGGCGGCCGGCGACTTCTACTCGAAGCTGTTCGGCTGGCAGGGCAATACCGAGGCCAGCGAGGCCGGCGGCGACTACACGACGTTCAGCCTGTCGGGCGACCGCGCGGTGGCCGGCGGCTACGTACAGCCCGAGCCGGAGCGCGAGCAGAACATCCCGCCGCACTGGAACATCTACGTGTACACCGACGAGGTCGACAAGACCGTGGCCCGGGCAACCGAGCTCGGCGGCAACGCCATCGTGGCCGGCATGGACCTGCCGTTCGGCCGGATGGGCGTCATCTCCGATCCCACCGGCGCCGTCATCTCACTGTGGCAGTCCGACGAGATGCCCGGCTTCTCGGTGTGGCGCGAGCACGGGAGCTACGCCTGGACCGAGCTCCTCACCCCCGACAAGGACAAGGCCGGCTCGTTCTACAGCGACCTGTTCGGATGGACCACCGAGGAGCAGGGCGAGGAGTTCGGCAACTACACGCTCCTCAAGCGGAACGGCGAGGACGTCGCCGGCATGATGAACCCGCCCCGCGAGGGGATCCCGCCGGTGTGGATGGTGTACTTCGAGGTCACCGACGCCAACGCCATCACGAAGGCCGTCGAGGAGGCCGGCGGCCGCGTGGAGATGCCGGCCACGCCCATCCCGACCATCGGGACCTTCGCCGTGCTGGCCGATCCGCAGGGCGCGACGTTCGCCGTCATCCACACGGACGACGCCGCCCGGTAGGGGCGGAAAAGCCACCTCGAGAGAGCCCCTCTGTGCAGGTGCACAGGGGGGTTCTCAACAGGTTGTCCCCACCCCAACGCCGCAGGTCAGGGCGGGTGTGACAGGAAATCCTCCACCGTCGCCTGGGGAAATCGAATCCACACGTTTTCCCACTTCGCCGTCCCCAGGACCCGGCCCGTCTGTGCAGGTGCACGAAGGGCTCTCGTCGGCACGCAGCGAAGCCTCCCCGAGCAGAACGAGCGACCGGCGGAGGGAGACCTGAGATGAGGCAGCGGCTGCGGTTCCTGGTTCCGATGGTAGCGGCAGTCCTGCTCGTCCCCGGGTCCGGCGCATCGGCCGCGCCCTCCGCGGCTTCCGCGCCCCAGATCACCGATCCTGCCGGCGACGCGAACGGCGCGAACACCCAACTGTGGAACGGCGGCCAGCTCGGCCTCCTGATGGACCAGGCCAGGGAATCCGCGTTCGGGGCCAACGAGGACCCGTGGGCGCCGGGCGTCCAGAGCGGGCCGGCGTCCCTCGGCGCGGCCGACATCACCTCCGTGCGGTTCGCCACCACCTATGTGGCCGTCCCCACCCCGGCGGGCGGCGTGCACTACGAGCCGACGGGTCTCAGCGTGACCTTCACCACCACCGCGTCGATGACCGACCCCGCGGCGAGCGAGACGCTGATCGTGAACACCGACTCCGTCTTCGACGACGGCGCCGGGGCGTGTCGGATCGGGTTCGCGCTCGGCATCCGCGGGACGGCGACCACGTCCTCCGGCCCGAAGTACCAGCCGTACTTCGACGCCGGCGCCCCCGGCTTCTGCGCCGACGACAGCGCCGGCGTCCCGAGTCCGGCCTGGACGGTCGCGGTCGATCCGTCCGGAACGTCGGCGACGGTGACATATCCGTTCAGCTCCCTGACGGAGCTGCAGCTGGCCGAGACGGCGCCCGGCGCGGTGTTCACGTCCCCGCGCGCCGACTCCAACGTGAGCGTCTGGACCGCGGATGTCACGGCGTTCGGGCAGGACTTCACGGTGGGATCGGACCTGCCGGAGGATGTCGCCTAGCGGGTCGTCGCGCCGGCGAACCTAGTCGAAGTCCGCCGCGACACCGCGCTGCACCAGCCTGGCCCGCACCACCAGCCGCTGCGTGGCCCACCCCGGCGGGTTGCACGTGGTGAGCGTGAGCAGAGCCCCGGATGTGTGCGGCATCACAGCCCCCCAGTCGTACGGCCCGATGGCCCACGGCCGGCGCACCACCTGATAGACGCACCGCCCGATCGGGGTCTGCAGATCGATCCGGTCTCCCGGGCGGAGCTCGTCGAGCTCGGCGAACGGCTGCGAGTACGTGGTGCGGTGGCCGGCGATCGCGGCGTTGCCGTCCTCGCACGGAAGCGCGCTCCGCACGTAGTGCCCGGACCCCGCGCGCAGCGCCGAGAGCGTCGTCCCCTGCACGACCACCGTGTCCACACCGAGCTTCGGGATCACGAGCCTCGTGAGCGCGTGCCCCACCGGGACCTTGCGCAACACGTACGCCCGCCGCAGGCCGGTCGACTCCAGCTCGACCCGCAGCTTCCCCTGCAGGTGATTGGCGAACAGGTTCGTGAACAACGGGAACAGCACCAGGGCCAGGCCCCCGAGCAGCATGAAGGCTGAGAGGACCTTGGTGATCCGCCGGGGAACCGGCCGCTCGCGGAGGAACTCGCGGGCCCCACGCAGCCGAGCCCAGGCCGAGCGGAGCATCAGCGCCGCCTGATCACCATCAGGCGGAGCGAGAGCCCCAGCGCGAGCAGGAACGCCCCGAAGCCATAGATCGGGATGAGGGGGGCACCCGTTCGCGGGATGGGCGGTGTCGGTGTCGGCGGGCGTTCCGTTGGGCCCGGCGTGGGCCTCCCCGGACCCGCCGGCTCCGCGCCCGACACGCCGCAGGACGCCTCGATGCCCGCGATGGTCACGGCGGGCAGTGGATCGTCGAAGAGATCGAGCCGCATGGCGTCCGCGGTGGCGGCGGCGGAACCGGCCTGCTCCGAGGTGGCCGCGTCGCCCGCCACCACGTGGATGTGGCCCGGCGTGCCGGCCAGGAGGTCGACGGTCTGCCCGGGTGCCACCGAGACGGCGTCCTGACCGAGGACCCGCACCGTGACGACGGCGGCCGAAGCGTGCTGGACGGCCGCAGTGTCCGTGGATCCGTCGAAGCCGCAGGTCACGTCGGCGGGCCCGACGAGCACCTCCACCACCGGTGCCAGCGGGCCGGTCTGACCGACCGCGTTGTTACAGAGCGTCTTCAGCGGCTCGGGAAGCAGGTCGCACACGGGACTGAGGACCGTGTCGCCGATCGTCAACGTGATGTCGATGCCGGAGGAGTGCGCGGTCGACGTCACGACCGGGCTGCCGTCGGCGGCACGGGTGACCGACGCGTTCGCGTCGACCGACATGGCGAACGTGGAGATGCCGGCGAGTGACGTCCCGCCGGGCGTCAGGGTGACGCCGATCCCCCCCGCCTCTCCGTGGTTCTGCGTGCTGGGATCGCCGTCGGTGACGGCCGAAGCGGAGGTGCCCTTCAGGCCCGTGACAGTGATCGTCCCGACCTGGGGGTCCCCGAAGCTCTGATCGACGGGCCCGGCGGTCTTCGGCGCCGAGTTCGGCGGCGCCGAGCTCTCGGCCACGGCGGCCTGGGCGATGCCGGCCCCCGATCCGGAGGCCTTGGGCCCGGAGTCGATCCGGGCGTGCGCCTCCCCGAGGCTGCCGCCGTTGCCGGCGATGGAGATCGTGATGCCTCCGGCGTCGGCGGTCGCTGCGTACGTCGCCTGAGCCGATCCGGAGGCGGGGATGACCGCGAAGAAGCCGATCGTCGCGGCGAACACGGACGCCAGAACCAGGACTCGGATCAACGAGGTTCGGGTCCTCAGATCGGGTGCTCCCTCGAGTTCAATGCCGCGGCCGGTAGGGACGCGCGGATGCTAACAGACCCCACGTTTGCGCCCGAATCGATCCGAAATGCCGCCCCCGGACGCCCGACGAGGTGGTGCGGAACAGCGCCATCGAGAACAGGACCAGGACCCCGCCGAGCGCGAAGAGGTACGGGCTGGCGCCCGCCGCGCCCGCCTCTCTGGCGACGTCGACTGCCGCGGCTCCGGGGATGGCGCCGCCGGCCGAGCGCGGCGACCGGTAGGGGAGATGCCGGCTGAACGGGCCGTCGGGCGACATGGGATCGGCGCCGGCGAAAACCGGCGCGAGCGGCGCGACCGGGAGAACCGGCGCCCGGGCCGCGGGCGCGGAGCCGTAGACGATCGTGAGCCCGTCCCGCTTCACGGTGTGCGTGTGGTGCCCCGTCGACGCCGAGGACCCCGATCCCGGGCCCGTCGTGGCGCCGCCGCCCGGCGTCTGGGTGGGGGAGGCGGAGGAGATCGTCACGCGCGTGGCGTCGCTCGGTCCCGACTCGATCGTGCCGGAAACCGGGCTCGTGCGGACCGCCGTCACCCGGAAGCACTGCCCGCCGGTGTCGAGCCCGGTCACCATGACCCGCGTGGTATCGGTGGCCTGGAGGGCGCGGTACGCGTCCCCGAAGTCGGGGCAGGTGTCCCCGGAGGGGGCCGCCACGTACACGCGGTAGCCGACGAAGTCGCCCCGGTCGGAGTCGGTCACGGCCCCCCAGTCCAGGATGGCGGCGCCGGGTGCCGGCAGACCCTGGAGCTGCTGGGGTGTCCCGGGCGCGTTGTCGACGAGCAGCGTGAGCGAGTCCGAGGCGTAGGTCGATGGATCGCCCGGGTCGTACTGCTTCAGCTCCCCACCCCACGCGCGCGCATAGAGGGAGTAGGTGCCGTTGATGATCGAGCCCGTGGCGAGCGGCGCATAGAAGTGCCCGTTCGAGGACTTCGACATCCCGACCTTGGAGGTCTCGTCCCAGCCGGAGCCCTGGGGGGCCACGACGTACGCGGCGCCGGCCGGCTTCGTCGGGCCAGTGGGGGCGATCTCCACGGTCGCCGTGCCCGAGACGGTGGCGCTCCCCCCCTGGGCCTGCGGGCCCACGAGGGAGATGGCGTAGAGGGTGGCGTTCGCCGGCTGGGCGGCGAGCAGCCCGACACCGAGCGTCAGCGCGACGGCGGAGAGGACGCGACGCATCGCCGCATTCTAGAAGGAGCCCGCCTCAGGCCGTGATCCTGTAGTAGATCCAGCGGGAGACGCTCGGCAGGTAGGGACCGCCCTCGAAACCGGCCCGGATCCGGTAGGTGTGGCCCTTCCGGAGGCCCACGATGTAGATCCCCGCCACGCGGTAGCGATACCCGCGGACCTTGTGAACGTGCGCGCAGTTCTCGGACAGGCCCGTGGACCACCTCCCACGGACCCGCTCCTGCCCCAGGATCGTGACGCACTCGACACCGTCGTTCGGCACGACCAGGCCGAAGAAGGTCGGGCAGGGAGTTTTGCGAGTGCAGTGCTTCACGGAGTGGAACAGCAGGTACCGTCCGGATCGCTTGTAGTCGTGGTAGGCGAACAGGTACGTCTTGCTCCGGACGTTCACGGTGACGTGGTCGCTCTGCGCCGGCCCGTGCTGATCGTCTCCGTCCCACGTCGCCCACACTTCGGTGTTCTTCGTGGGGGAGAGGGTGGCGCTCACGTCGCCGCTCTGGGCGACGGTCTCGGATGCCAGGAGCTGCTGCGGACGATGGTTCGGCTGCATGTAGATGTTCACGGTGTTGTTGGATGCGTCGCTGGGCAGCGACACGTGCGCGACGACCTGGACATGGGCTCCGGCCTTCACCACTCCTTTGTCCACCGTCACCGTGATGCGGGCAGGGGGCGGAGGAGGCGCAGCCGAGACCAGCAGAGAGACGGTGGCTTGCGAGCCCGAGTGCCCATCGTCCCCGGCCCACAGCGCTCGGTACGTCCAGGTGCCCTGGGTGCTGGGGGCGTCCTCGAACGTGAATCCCCCGGTGTCGTCGGTCGAGACGGACGCGAGCTCCGCCTCCGTTCCTCCGCGAGGCATCCGGAAGACGCGGATGGTCTGTCCGGCGGCCGATGCTCCGTCGCCGAGCTTCAGGGTCCCCGAGAACGTGTGCATCACTCCGGCGGTGCCGGTCCCTTGGGTGGCGAGCGTCAGCGAGGAAGGCGGAGCCGTTGGTCTGTCGATGGCCAGGAATAAGGTCGTGCCGGAGCCGAGCATGACCCCGAATGCCTTGCCCAGATCGGCGCTCAACGCCAGTCCCCGGGGCAGGAAGGTAAAGGCGTCCACGAGATCGTGTGTCACCGGAGCGGTACTGCCGACGGGGAAGAGGAGGCTGTGAGCCTTGGCGCCTGCGCTCGTACTCTCGCCGACCGCGACCCAGCCGCCCCCGACCGACGTGGTCTCAACGGCGTTGGCGCCGCCGGTCGTCGGATAGTCCACCCCACCCCGGCTGAGATCGCTGAGTTCGAAGCTCCATGCCGTGACGGTGAACTCGCCCACAGCGAGGAGGTGTTGGCCGTCCGGGGCGACGGCCACATCGACAACCGGTGAGGGCAGTTCGGAGACGACATGTGATGCCGCCAGCACGGGAGGATCCGTTGCCTGATACTTCCGCAGCTCGGTCTGATGGGTCATGAGGTCCCACGCGAACAGAACGTCCGGGAGGCTCGGGGATGCGGCGAGTATGGGACACGCATCCGGGAGGAGTCCCGGCGGATAGGTGTGCAGGAGGCCCACCGTCAGATCGGCTGAACCGATCCCGGTGGCACCGTCCGACGATATCGAGCACCCTCCATACGTGAACCACAGACGCCCACCCGCGATGGCGAGCCGCAGAGGGTGCGTGATGGACCCGATGCCGAACGTCCCCACGTCGGTGAGCGTGCCCGTGTCGATCTTGTGGATGGCATTGCCCGTGGAGAGAGCCACGTACAGCGTGTCACCGCTCAGGGCCAGCCCGGAGGCACCGGGCTCGTTCGAGATCGTCCCGACGAGCGCGCCGCTGAAGTCGAACACGGCGATCTGATCGTTGGGCTCGCCACCGGTGACGAAGACGTGCTGGTGGGCGTCGTCGACCACCATGTCGAAGAACTTCGAGAACGGCATCGCCGTTGCCGCGGCCGCACCCGTGGCTTGGATCAGGGGAGATCCGAGGATCGCCACGCACAGCGCCAGGAGCACGCTCTGCGATCGGTGGGCACGGAACACGGTCACCCCGTCACCCGGAAGTAGTACCACGGGGTGCAGACGCCCTCGTTCGTCAAGCTTCCGAGGAAGCACGCTCCGAATCGATAGTCCCGATCGGCTCGCGCCCCGAACATGGCGATGGATGCCCTGCTCCCCTGTGGCAGGGCGAACCTCGTGATCCCGAGCCACCTCCAGTGCCCGGTCGAGCGCACCTGGACGCCGAAGCTGACCAGGTCCCCGGGCTGGTTGGGGATGATCCACATATCGAGGGTCGGACACCCGTCGCGATGCCCTCGGTAGCAGCCGTGGGCCATGTCGCGGAACAGGCGGTACTTCCCGGCCTGGGCGTACCCGCCTCGGAAGTGCACGACCATGATCGAGCCGACCCTGATCCATAGCGATGCGCCCGACGCTTGGTGGAAGCCGTCGCCCTCGTACGTAACGACGTACTCGGCCTTTGCCTTCGGATACAGCAGGAAGGACGCGTTCCCCCGATCGTCGACCTTCTTCTCGGCAACGAGATAGTGATCGTCGGTGCCGGTCGGGCTGCGGTAGAGGGAGATCGATCGAATGCCATCGACCTGCTGCAATCCTGCCAGGTGAACGGCCAGCGTCAAGGGATGCTTGTAGTTGACGAAGGTCTTCGACGCCTTGATGGTGATCGACGTGTCGATCTTCTCGACGACATGCTCCAGGCGAGCCTCCGCTCCCCGGAAGTCGTCGCTGCCGTCCCACGTGACGCGATACACCCACGTCCCGTCGGACGGGCTGTCCTGGAACGAGAACGTCCCCGTGTCGTCGGCCTGGACATCCGGAAGCTGCACCTCAGGCTCCACCGCCGAACGCCTGAACACGTGGATCGTCGCTCCACCCGGATCCCCCGGGGCGGCCAGATCGAGGAAGCCGGAGAAGGTGGCCGGCTCGCCGATCGTCGAGGTCTTGGACTCCGCCGAGAGGGTGAGCGAGGATGCTCCGGCGACCGGGCGATCCACCACTCGCAGGACGAGCGTTCGTCCGCGCTGGACCACAACGAACAGCGCTCCGGCATCCCCGCTGAAGGCGATGGCACCCGGAACGATCGTGTCGGTCACCCAGTCCTGGAACAGGGGTAGCGCGGCCATGGGGGTCGTCGTTCCGACGGGGTAGACGTCGACGAGGGGGTCGGTGGGCCCCGAGGACGCTTCGCCGGCGGCGATCCAGCCGGTGCCCGTGATGTCGACGGCCACCGGCGCACGCTTGGTTTCGTAGTTCACACCGCTCGGCTCGAGGTCGGAGGTGGTGAACCCCACGAGGGCATCCGTGCCGTTCGACGCAACCTGGAGCGCGCTGCCGTCCGGAGTAACGGCGACATCGGTGATCGGGGCCGTCAGCTCCGTGAGCGTTCGCCCGGACAGCAGCTGTGGAGGATCGAGCGTTCGATATGACTGCAGCGTGGGCGGTGACTCCGACCGGTTCCAGGCCAGCAGAACGTTCGTGCCGGGCGGGCCCGTCGTGATCATCGGACAGGTCGTGGGGAACGTGCCGGGCTCGTACGTGCGAACGACGCCCGCCACGAGATCCATCGAGGCCACGCCACCGTCCCTCGGGTACGAGTCGCAGTTCCCGTAGGCGAACCACAGCCGGTTCCCCGATATGGCCACGTCGCGGACCGAACGCAAGACCCCCGTGTTGAGCGGGTCGATCCCGAACTCTCCGGTGTCCTGGAGGGACTCCGTGTCGATCCGGTGGATCGAGTCGAAGCCCATGGCCACATACAGCGTGTTCCCCTCCAACACCATCCTCATCGCGGACACGCCGGCGATCGTGGTCACGGGGTTCCCCTGGAGATCGAGGACGGCGAGGTCCGATAGGCCCGTCCGCTCGGAGACGAACACATGCTCGTGCGCCTGGTCAACGACCATGTCGCCGAACTCGGAGAACGGAAGGACCGTCCCGGGTGCGGCTGAGACGATCCCTGGAAGGAGCGTGGCCAGCAGGACGGCGCACGCACCGAGGAACGCGGATCTGCGAAGCATTGCGCGGGCCCCCCCGAACCCCTTCCGAATGACGAGATTGAACCCGACTCGGACAATCCGAGCAAGCAAGGCAAGGTGGTCGGCGATCCGAGCGGCGTAGACTGGGCTCCACGCCAGCGGCTGCAGCCAGCGGCCGGGAGAAAGGAGCCCGCGATGGCCGACCTCATGGACACCATCACGTCCCTGGCCAAGCGCCGGGGGATCGTCTTCCAGTCATCCGAGATCTACGGCGGGCTGCGCTCGTTCTGGGATTACGGCCCGCTCGGGGTGGAGCTCAAGCGCAACGTCAAGAACGCCTGGTGGCGTCGCATGGTCCAGCTCCGTGACGACGTCGTCGGCCTCGACAGCTCCATCATCATGTCGCCCAAGGTCTGGGAGGCCTCCGGGCACCTCGCGTCGTTCACCGATCCGCTGGTCGAGTGCCTGAACTGCCACCAGCGGTTCCGCGAGGACCACCTGCCGAAGTCCGGGGCCTGTCCCAACTGCGGCGAGAAGCGCTGGACCGACGCGCGCAACTTCAACCTCATGTTCAAGACGTTCATGGGGCCGGTGGAGGAGGAGGGCGCCGAGGTTTTCCTGCGCCCCGAGACGGCCCAGGGGATGTTCGTCGATTTCGTCACCGTGCAGCAGGCCATGCGCAAGAAGCTGCCCTTCGGCATCGCGCAGATCGGCAAGTCCTTCCGCAACGAGATCACCCCCGGCAACTTCATCTACCGGACCCGCGAGTTCGAGCAGATGGAGATGGAGTTCTTCGTCGTGCCCGGTACCGACGAGGAGTGGCACGACTACTGGATCAACGAGCGTCTGCAGTGGTACGTCGACCTCGGGATGAAGAAGGACAACCTGCGCCTGCGGGAGCACGAGGCCGACGAGCTGTCGCACTACTCGAAGCGCACCGTCGACGTGGAGTACCGCTTCCCGTTCACCGACTGGGGCGAGCTCGAGGGCATCGCCAACCGAACCGACTTCGACCTCAAGGCGCACGCCGCGAAGTCGGGCGAGGACCTCACGTACTTCGACCAGGAGAAGGAGGAGCGCTACACGCCGTTCGTGATCGAGCCGGCCGCAGGGGTGGATCGCGCCGCCCTGGCGTTCCTCATCGATGCGTACACGGTGGAGGAGGCGCCGACCGCCAAGGGCGACACCGAGAAGCGCACCCTGCTCCGGCTGCACAAGGACCTCGCCCCGACGAAGGTGGCGCTCCTGCCGCTGTCTCGCAACGAGCGGCTCGTGCCCGAAGCCCGGCGGGTGTTCGATCTCGTGAAGACGGAGTGGATGGCCGACTACGACGACGCCGGCTCCATCGGGCGGCGGTACCGCAGGCAGGACGAAGTGGGGACGCCCTTCTGCGTCACCATCGACTTCGACTCGCTGGACGACCACGCGGTTACGGTCCGCGACCGCGATTCCATGCAACAGGAACGCATCCCGATCGACGCCCTGGTCGGCTACCTCGGCGAGCGCCTGTGAAGCACTACCGCGCCCGGGGGTGGCGGGGCTCCACGCTCGTCTACGCGGCCGCCTTCGCCCTCCTCCTGCTGTCCGCCTACCTGTTGCTCCTGGGCAACACGAAGGGGGCGGAGCTCCGGTACGTCTCCTGGTCCATCGCGCTGTCGGCCGTGGCGATGCTGACGGCGGTGGCGAGCGTGCTGTTCCCCCGGCGATGAGGGGCCGGCCCGCGGCGGCTGCGCCCGCGCTCGCGCTCGCGCTCGTGGTGCTCGCGGCGTGCACCGGGGGAGGGGGCCCGCCGCACGAGTCACCGACCGCCTCACCCCCCGGCCCAGCGATCGTCGGCTCCGCAGCGGAGGCCATGGCGCGCCTGTGCCGCCGGCCGCCGGTCAACCTCCCGAGCGCACAGCCCGCGAAGCACGTCCCGGACGTGATCGTGGAGACCGAGCATCAGGTGGAAGCGGTCCGGCAGCTGCAGTACCGCCATCCGGTGGCGGTGGAGGCGGTCACGCGCAAGGGTCTGATCGCCGGGATCGATCAGGAGTTCGCGCACTCCTTCCCCGTGGGACAGACCGACCGCCGCAACATCGCGTGGCAGACCATCGGCGTCATCCCGAAGCAGACGGATCTGGAGGGCGTGGTGCACCAGTACCTCAGCAGCCAGGTCATCGGGTACTACGACCCGGCGACCAAGGGGCTGCGCTACATCGGCACCGAGAACCCCACCCCGATCCAGCGGTTCGTGCTGGCGCACGAGCTCACCCACGCGCTCGACGATCAGCACTTCGGCCTGCGACGGCTCAACGACATCGAGAACGGGTGTCAGGACGAGGAGCTCGAGGCCGCCACGGGTGCGGTCGAGGGAAGCGCCGTGTACTTCTCGTCGCAGGTGCTGACCCGGTTCTTCACGTCGAGAGACCAGAACGCCGTGTCGACGAACCGGCCGGTGCTCCTCACCGGCGTGCCGCAGTTCCTGATCAACCTGCTGCAGTGGCCGTACGGGGACGGCACCTCGTTCATCAACGCGCTGGTCCGTCGGGGAGGCGTCGAGGCAGTCAACCGGGCCCTGCGCGATCTGCCGGTCTCGACCGAGCAGGTCATCCACCCGGGCAAGTACCCCGGAGATGTGCCGGTCCCGCTCGACATCCCCGACCTGGGGCCGAAGCTGGGGGATGGATGGCACGACCTCGACGTGGAGGCCATCGGGGAGCAGTGGCTCTCCGACATGCTCGGCCTGCAGCTCGATCCGCTCCAGGCCGAGCCGGCGGCCGCCGGGTGGGACGGCGGCCTGTACCGGGCGTGGCGCCACGGCGCGCGGTCGGTTGTCGTCATGAAGACCGCGTGGGACACGCAGTCCGACGCGCAGGAGTTCGCCCGGGCCATGTCCGACTGGCTGAGCGGGCGCCCCACGGCGGTGGTGCGGCAGGATCAAGCAGGGGAGACGGTGACCGTTCTGTTCGCATCGGACGCGACGACCTACCGCACCCTTACGAAGGCCGCGCTCGAAGCTGGATAGCGGGCGTCGGTAGACTGAGGCACCGACTCGAGGCGAGGCCGGAGGCATCCATGAGCAAGTACGTCTACGACTTCCACGAAGGCAACCGGGACATGAAGGACCTCCTCGGCGGCAAGGGGGCCAATCTCGCCGAGATGACGAACATGGGCCTGCACGTTCCGCCCGGGTTCACGCTCACCACCGAGGCGTGCCTGACCTACCTGGCGAAGGGCGCGTGGCCGGAGGGGCTGGACGCCGAGGTCCATCAGCACGTCGCCACCCTCGAGGGCGCCATGGGCAAGCGCCTCGGCGACCCCGACGACCCGCTGCTCGTCAGCGTGCGGTCGGGGGCGAAGTTCTCGATGCCCGGGATGATGGACACGGTCCTGAACCTGGGCCTGAACGACGACTCGGTGCAGGGACTCGCGAAGCAGTCTGACGGCGACTGGCGCTTCGCATGGGATTCCTACCGCAGGTTCGTGCAGATGTTCGGCAAGATCGTGATGGACATCCCCGGTGAGGAGTTCGAGGAGAAGCTCGACGAGTTCAAGTCGCGCAAGGGCGAGGGCGCGAGCGACACCGACCTCGACGCCGACGACCTTCGCTCGCTGCTCGGCGAGTTCCGCGACATCTACAAGCGCCACGTCGGTTCGGAGTTCCCGCAGGATCCGCGGGAGCAGTTGCACCTGGCCATCGAGGCCGTCTTCAAGTCGTGGAACGGCAAGCGGGCCCGCGACTACCGGCGCCAGAACAAGATCTCCGACGACCTCGGCACCGCGGTCAACGTGCAGGCCATGGTGTTCGGCAACCGGGGGATGGACTCCGGCACCGGGGTCGCGTTCACTCGCGACCCGGCGACCGGCGAGCGGGTGCCGTACGGCGACTATCTGTCCAACGCGCAGGGCGAGGACGTCGTGGCCGGCATCCGCAACACGCTCCGCCTCCAGGAGCTCGAGGAGCTCGACAAGAAGTCCTACGACGAGCTGCGGCAAGCCATGGACACGCTCGAGCGCCACTACCGCGACATGTGCGACATCGAGTTCACGATCGAGAAGGGCGTGCTGTGGATCCTGCAGACGCGCGTGGGCAAGAGGACGGCGTTCGCCGAGTGGATCATGGCCCACGACATGCTCGAGGAGGGGCTCATCACCGAGGATGAAGCGCTGCTCCGGGTGACGGCCGACCGGCTCGAGGAGCTCTTCAAGCGCGTCATCTCGGAGCAGGCGGCACGCGAGGCGCAGCCTGTGGCGCGGGGGCTGAACGCGTCACCGGGCGCAGCGACGGGCCGGGTCGTCTTCACCGCCGACGACGCGCAGGCGTGGGCCGAGCGGGGGGAGCGGGTGATCCTGGTGCGGCGGGAGACGACCCCGGACGACTACCACGGCATGATCCGGTCCCAGGGCATCCTCACCAGCGCGGGCGGGACCAACTCCCACGCCGCCGTCGTCGCGCGCGGCGAGGGCATCCCGGCGGTGTGCGGAGCGGACGCCATCCGCATCGATCTCGCATCGAGGGCGTTCTCGGCGAACGGTAAGAAGGTCGCGGAGGGCGACGTCGTCACGATCGACGGCTTCAGCGGCGCGGTCTACGTCGGCGAGCTGCCCCTGGAGGAGAGTCGTCTGGAGCGGGCCCGTTCGGGAGACGAGAGCGCGCGATCCGAGAGGATCTGGCAGGCATTCGACCGCCTCATGCGCCACGCGGACGCCCGCCGGCGGATGCGGGTGCGAGCCAACGCCGACACGCCGGATCAGTCGACGAACGCCCGGGAGCGGGGAGCAGAGGGCATCGGACTCTGCCGCACCGAGCACATGTTCCTCGGCGAGGAGCGTGTCCAGGCGGTGCGCACGATGATCTTCGCCGAGACCGACGAGCAGGAGCAGGCCGCCTACGACGCGCTGCTTCCCCTGCAGCGCAACGACTTCGTGGGCATCTTCCGCGCGATGGACGGCCTGCCGGTGACGGTGCGGCTCCTGGACCCGCCGCTGCACGAGTTCCTGCCGAACCAGGTCGAGCTGGCGACGCGTGTGGCCCGTCTCGACGCGCTCGGCCAGTCGGGCCCCGAGCTCGACGAGGCCAGGGCGCTCCTGCAGAAGGTCAACGAGATGCACGAGGACAACCCGATGCTTGGGCTGCGCGGCGTGCGGTTGGGGATCGTGAAGCCCGGTCTGTACGCCATGCAGGTGCGCGCGATCCTCGAGGCCGCCTGCGCCGTCCGCAAGGAGGGCGGCGACCCGAGGGTCGAGATCATGATCCCGCTCGTGGCGACGCGGGAGGAGCTCCGCCAGATGCGGGAGGAGCTGGAGCCGGTGGCGCAGGACGTGCTGCAGCGTGAGGGCGTCGAGCTCTCGCACCTGGAGTGGGGGACCATGATCGAGCTGCCGCGGGCGTGCGAGACGGCCGGGGAGATCGCCGAGGTGGCGGAGTTCTTCTCGTTCGGCACCAACGACCTCACGCAGACCGCGTTCGGCTTCAGCCGCGACGACATCGGCAAGTTCCTCGGGATGTACGAGGAGCGCAAGCTCGTGCCGGCCAACCCGTTCGTCACGATCGACCGCCCGGGTGTCGGGCGCCTCATGGAGGTGGCCAGCAGGGAGGGGCGGGCGTCCAACGGCGCGCTGCACATCGGGATCTGCGGGGAGCACGGCGGGGACCCCGCGAGCGTGACGTTCTGCCACGAGCTGGGCCTCGACTACGTGAGCTGCTCGCCGTTCCGGGTGGAGACGGCTCGCCTGGCGGCAGGGCAGGCGGTCGTGGGCGAGTCGGAGTCCGCCTCGAAGTAAGCGCCGGCTCGCCGCTCGTGGCGCGGCAACATCGGCCGCGTTTCGTCACGTTTCACCCGTTTTGGGGATGTCTCGGGCGGCATCCCGGGGCTATCGTCGCCTTCCCTTCCCACCTCCCCCCTGGACCGAGGAGGTGGGCCGCATGGCTCTCTCGTTCCGCCGGCCGCCCGGCCGGCACCGTCGACGGCTCATGGCCGTCGCCGGGCTCCTCTCCCTCGTCCTTCCCCTCGTCGTGGCCGCGTCAGGCGGCGCGTCCACCCGTGGCGGCGCGTCCGGCGCCCGGGTCGCGGCACTCAGGATCTTCGCGCCCTCACCGGTGCTGGTGCGGGCCGGGGAACGCGTGCGGATACCGGTGGACGCCGCATGCTCGACCGCCCGCGGCTCGTCCTGTCGCCCCGTCGTCACCCTGCGGGTGCGTCGCCCGGGAGGCGACTGGTCGGCGGTCACCGCAGCTGGCCGCCCCGATCTGGTCTTCGATCTCTCCACGTTCAGCAGGCGTGGCCCGTCGTCGCTCCTGTCGGGCGGCAGCGAGCGCGTGTCGTTCCGCGTCACCGCGGTGGGGCCCGGCGCCGCGCGCGCTCTCCTCCCGGCCCGCCGTGAGGGAGGGTCGTCCGGGTACTTCGTCGCCGAGGACATCCCCTCCCTGCCGGTGCCGGTCGTCGACTTCGGTGACGTGCGGGACGGCGAGGTTGCCCTGTACCTCCCGTGGGGGACCGGCCCGGATCAGGCCGGACTGGCTCCGGGCGTCGAGGCCTCGACGATCGGTCCCTCGGCCTTCGATGTGGATGCGCAGGGGCACATCGTGCTCGTGGACCAGCTCCAGAACCGCGTTGCACGCTTCGACGGCGCCGGGCTGCTCGGCGCATGGAACGATCTGCATCTCGGCGTGCGCAGCGACGTGGCGCTCGCATCGGACGGCAGCGCCTTCGTGGCGTCCTCGCCGCTCGACGACCAGCCGCTGGCCACGGTGATGCGGCTCGACTCGAACGGTGCGTCGCCGCCGTCGCCCATCGGGGCGCTCGGGGACATCCCCACGGAGATCAGAAGCGCCGGCGATCAGGCCTACCTCCGCGTGCTCCCGTTGGATGCGTGGCTGCCCGTCGCCGAACCGGGAACGACCGGCTCGTCCACCGGCAGGCCGCTGGACGACGGCTCGCAGCTGCTGAAGGTGGTGGGCGAGCACAGCGTGCGACTTGCGCGGCTGGTCGAGGGAGAGGTGACGGACCCGGTCGAGCTGCTGTTCGGGCAGAACGTCGGCGAGATCGCCCTCGCGGAGCCCGACGGCGCCGGGGGGTACCTCGCGGTGGTGCACGTGTGGCGCGAGATCCCGACCGCTGCGGATCAGTACGACGTGATCCATGTCGACGCCGGCCATGACGTGAAGGTCTTCGCCGTGGCCGCCGAGGCCTTCGCCGAGACGAGCCCGCTGTCGACGTTCCGCCTGGGAGGCGATGGCTTCCTCTACCAGCTGACATCCGCGCCCGACGGCCTGCGGATCGTCCGCTACGACCTGGGAGGGATCCGATGAAGCGCGTGTTGATCTGTCTGGGGGTGCTCGCGGGCGTGCTGGCGGCTCCGGTCCCGCACGCCTCGGCGAGCTGGTCGAGCATCGTCTGTCACGGCAACAACTCCAACGACCCGCAGTTCAAGCGGGCCGACGCCCGCGCCTACGCCTACGTCGCGAAGGGGGAGGGCTACGAGTACGCAGGAGGGTGCTGGAACGACAACAACATCGACGACACACCGAACCAGCCGGACAGCGGTGGCGAGGGCCCCGACTGCTCCGGGCTGGTGTTCAAGGCCTGGGAGCTCAAGAACGCGTGGGGCGCACCCGGGGGACAGTGGTGGGACCGCATCCAGGACATCCACGGCCCGTACAGCTCCACCTCGTTCCACAACGCCGGGACGGGGGGCGGGCTGCCCTTCTTCCAGGTCGCGAAGTCGAACGCCCTGTACATGGACGCGTTCGCCCGCGACGGCCACGTGGGGTTGCTGTACAGCAGCTACCGCAACTCCGACGGGACCTACAACTTCATCCAGGCGAAGGGCGACTCCTACGGCACGAACATCTGGGGCGAGAACTGGATGAGCGACTCGGACTATCGGGCCATCCGGCGCCGGGGCTGGACGGCCGACTGCTATCCGAGCTGCGCCGCCGCGACCCCCGCCGAGCCGGTCATCGTCCGGTGAAGCGACTGAAGGCCGTCGCGGGAGGGCTCGCGCTCCTGCTCCTGTCGGCGGCGTGCACGGCGGGTCCGGCCTCTCACCGTCCGGGGGAGGCAGGCCCGCCGTCACGGGATCCCCGCACGTTGACCCGGGCCCCCCGGGTCGTGCTCCGGGCGGACCTGGGGGCGAGGCCCGTTCGGTGGCGCCCCGTCACGAGCATCGGGTTCGGATCGGGTCGCGGCCGCCTCGGCCTCGTGCCGGCGGGTGAGCGCACCCCCGTGCCGTACGTGCCGGTGTCGTTCGCCGTGGCCGCGGATCGCTCGGTGTGGATCCTCGACGTCGTCAAGCGGCGACTGGCCCACTTCGACCATACCGGCCGGTTCCTCGGAGACGTCCGCGCCCTGCGGTTCGACCGCTTCCACGCGCACCCGGACGACGTGGCGCTGGTGGCGGACCGCCCGATGGTGCTGGAGCTTCGGCCGTCCACGCTGGCCGGCGTGGTGGACGTGCCGGCGCACGGGCGATTCGTCCGGACCGCCATCAGCGCGGACGGAGAGGCCCTGCGGATGGTGGCGCTCGTTCCGTCGGCAGACGAACCTGTCGGATGGCTGAGCGGACGAGCCCTGGGCGAGGCCGGCGAGCCCCGCCGGTTCCCCTCCGGATACGCGGAGCTCGATGTCCCCGGCACGGGCGAAGCGCGCCTGCTCGATGGGATGCCGCTCGGCGACGGGGTCCACGCGCGGCTCGATCCGAAGGACGACGGCGATTTCGAAGCGTGGTTCGTCGCGAAGGAGGAGCGCTCCGTGCTCCCACTCCGCATCGAGGTGTCAGCGAACGGGCGGAGGATCGCGGCCGAGCTCGCCGCGAGCACCGCCACGGCCCTCCGGCACGGGTTCGCATCGTTCATCCAGCTCGCGCCGTCGGGGCCCTCGGACGCTCGACGGTACGGGGGCGGGCGGTGGCTCCTCGCGCTCTTCGACGACGGCTCACCGATGATCTGGGAGCGATTGCCGCAGCCGGCGTTCGACGACGAGCTCGTCGCTCGTCACGTCACCGTCGGGCCGGGCGATGCGCTCTACCTCATGGAGGTGGACGCCCACGGCGTGACGATCCTGCGGCGACCCCGATGAGAGGAACGAGGTGGCGCCGGTGCTAGATTTGCGGCGTGGGCGTGGTCCGCCGTCACCCCCTCGTGTCCGTCCTTTCGCTGGCGGTGCTGGTGGCGCTGGGGATCCTGCTGGCGACGGCCGTCGCCGTGTGGCGGGCGGCCCACACCGACGACGCCAGCCGCATCGACCACGCCGACGTCATCCTCGTGCTGGGCGCCGCCGAGTACAACGGACGGCCCTCGCCGGTGTTCGTCGGGCGGTTGCGCCAGGCCGAGCTGCTGTTCCGCCAGGACCGCGGGGACGAGGTGGTGGTGCTCGGCGGCAGCAAGCCCGGCGACGTCACCACGGAGGCCGCGGCGGGCCGCAACTACCTCATCGGGCGAGGGCTCCCGCCGGCCTCGGTCTCGGCCGAGCCGAGGGGGAGCGACACGTACGAGAGCCTGCAGGCGGCGGCCCGCTACATGAGGGGCCGCGACCTCCACTCGGCGTTCCTGGTCTCGGATCCATGGCACAACCTGCGCATCAAGAAGATGGCCAGCGACCTCGGGATCCGCGCGTACGCCTCGGCCACGTGGCACTCGGCCGCCACGAGCGAGGGCACCAGGATGTCCGGCTACGTGCGGGAGACGTTCGCTTACCTCTACTACCGCGTGTTCGGCGGGCATTGAGCCCGGACCGGATTCCCTGTCATTACCCCGTGCTAGCGTGCCTGCGGAGGCGATGAGCACAGCACGGGAACGGATCGAGGAGAACGAGCGTCGCACGCTCTCGGAGCGCGCCGTCCTGTCGTCGGAGACGAAGGGGCGCGAGCGCGAGGAGCCGGCGCATCCACTCCGCACGTCCTTCCAGCGCGACCGCGACCGCATCGTGCACGCCAAGGCCTTCCGCCGCCTCAAGCACAAGACGCAGGTCTTCATCGCCCCCGAGGGCGACCACTACCGGGTGCGGCTCACCCACACCCTCGAGGTCTCCCAGATCGCGAGAACCGCAGCCCGGGCTCTCGGGCTGAACGAGGATCTCGCCGAGGCCATCGCGCTCGGCCACGATCTCGGCCACACCCCGTTCGGCCATCTCGGCGAGCAGGCGCTGAGCCCCTTCCTGGGCCGGGCGTTCCGTCACAACGAGCAGAGCCTGCGCATCGTCGATTACCTCGAGAACGACGGCGACGGGCTCAACCTCACGTGGGAGGTCCGCGACGGCATCGTCAACCACACGTGGACCATGCCCCAGCCCTCGACGCTCGAGGCACAGGTGGTGCGGTTCGCCGATCGCATCGCCTACGTCAATCACGACGTCGACGACGCCATCCGCGCGGGCATCCTCGAGGCCACCGAGCTCCCCGGCGAGGTCCTCGCGACCCTCGGCCGCACCCACGCCGAGCGGGTGGACACCCTGGTGGCCGACCTCGTCGACACCAGCGCCGACCGCCCGGAGATCGCCCTGTCGGAACCCGTCGCCGCGGC
This sequence comes from Actinomycetota bacterium, assembly GCA_046263085.1. Lineage (GTDB taxonomy): Bacteria > Actinomycetota > UBA4738 > UBA4738 > JACQTL01 > JBHELK01. The sequence goes on along the minus strand of JBHELK010000006.1, from coordinate 6,012 downwards.
GCTCGACCGGTTCCGCGACTTCATGTTCGAGCGGGTCTACCTCCGCGAGGAGTCGCGCGCCGAACAGGAGAAGGCCGTGGGCATGGTCCGGGCGCTCTTCTCCTACTACCTCGACCATCCCGACGAGATCCCCGCCGAGTACGAGCGCGCCCCCGGCGATCTCCCGACGAGGGTCGCCGACTACATCTCCGGCATGACCGACCGCTTCGCGCTGCGGACCTACGAGCGGCTCTTCCTTCCGGAGGGGTGGCTCCTGTAGCCTTGGCCGGCGCGCAGGGCACGATCGGCCCAGCCTTCCCCGGCACACCCGCTGGCCGGGGCTCGTCCCCGGTCATCGACTGATCGAAGGAGCGAGATGGCGGGGAGGATCCGGCAGGACGACATCGAGGCCGTCCGCGAGCGCACGGACCTGGCCAAGATCGTCGCCGGCTACCTCACGCTCCGCAAGGCCGGGCACGACTCCCTCGTCGGCATCTGTCCCTTCCACACTGAGAAGACGCCGTCCTTCAACGTCTCGCCCTCCAAGGGCCTGTACTACTGCCACGGATGCGGCGCGGGCGGAGACGCCGTGAAGTTCCTCCAGGCCGTCGAGCACCTGTCGTTCCCCGAGGCCATCGAACGGCTCGCCCAGGACACCGGCGTCCAGCTCCGCTACGAGGCGGAATCGCCAGGGGAGCGCAGGGCGGCGTCGAAGCGCGACGCGCTGCACCGCGCGAACGACGAAGCCGGCTCCATCTTCCACCGCACGCTGATGGAGGCACCGGAGGCGACCGAGGCCCGCGAGTACCTCTCGAAGCGGGGCATCGACCGGGAGACGGCGGAGCGTTTCGGCGTCGGCTACTCGCCGCCTTCCGCCGACTTCCTGCTCCGATCCCTCGGCCGCAAGGTGTCTACGGAGCTGCTGCTGGAAGCGGGGCTCGCCTCCCGAGACGCCTCCGGCGGGGTCCGCGACCGGTTCCGCGATCGCATCACGTTCCCCATCCACGACCTCTCTGGACGGGCGGTGGCGTTCGGGGCCCGGCAGTTGAAGGACGCACCCGGCCAGCCGAAGTACCTGAACTCCTCGGAGTCCGAGGTCTACAAGAAGGGGCACGTCCTCTACAACCTGCACCGGGCGAAGGCGGCGCTCACCCGTACCGGCGATGCCTACGTCGTCGAGGGCTACACCGACGTCATCGCGCTGTACCAGGCGGGCGTCGAGACGGGGGTCGCCACGTGCGGCACGGCGCTCGGCGACGCCCACTTCCGGCTCCTGTCCCGCTTCGCGAAGCGGGCCATCCTGGCCTTCGATTCCGACGAGGCCGGCGCGCGAGCGGCGCAACGCGCCTACGAGCTCCACCAGGCCCATCCGCTCGAGGTGCGCGTGCTCCTCATGCCCGACGGCCTCGACCCCGCCGACTTCGTGCGCCAGCACGGGGCGGAGGCGTTCCACGACCTGGCGAAGCAGGCCGTGCCGCTCGTGCAGTTCATGCTCGACCGAACGCTCGTGCAGTTCGACCCCGGTTCCGTGGAATCCCGGACGCAGGCCGCGAACGCCTGCGTTCCGCTCCTCGATGCCATCCACGACGTCGTGACGCAGGAGCAGTACGTGCACTACGTGGCCGACCGGCTGAGCGTGAGCGACGCCGCCCTCACGGCGAAGCTGGGGGCACTCCCGGCGGGGAACGGCGCGGCGGCCGTGGAGCAAGACCCGGGCCTGCGAAAGCTCCCACCCCAGCACCAGGTGGAGCGCGAGATGCTCCGGCTGATGGCCCGCTCGAGTCCCCTCTACACGCACTTCGCGCCGAGGTTCTCGGCGCTCCACTTCGACCGGGCACAGCACCGGAAGCTGTTCGAGATCCTCGTCGCCGGGGGCGGCGACGTCCGCTCGATCGTGGCCGAAGCCGACGACGAGCGCCTGGTGGGGCAACTCGCCTCGCTCGTGACCGAGCCCATCGACGGCGAGCCCACGCAGGGCTACGCGCAGCATCTCGCGCTCCGTTTGGAGGAATTCGAGCTCCAGCGGCGAATCGACTCCCTGAAGAGGGATCTGGAACGGCTCAACCCCATGAAGGATCCGAGCTACGAGGAGCGCTTCATCGAGCTGTCGAAGCTGGAGGGGGCGCGTCGAAAGGTTCGCGAGCAAGCCGAGCATCGGTAACGGTCGGGTTCCGGCGCGGGTCACCGCGCCGATCGGTCTCGTACACTGAGCGCCGTCCCCGGCCAGGCCGCATGTAGGGAGTTTGATGACGGAAGCGACCATCGATCTCGGTCTGGAAGAAGCCAAAGAGACCATCACGGCAAAGGGCCGCGAGCGCGGCTTCGTCACATCAGAGGATCTCCTGGAGAGCCTTCCGGTCGAGGACCTCACGCCGGAGCAGGTCGAGGACTTCCTGTCGCAGGTCGAGCAGCACCTGCGCGACGAGGGGATCGAGGTCATCGAGGTCCCGGGCGAGGAGCTCGCCGAGGAAGCCCAGCGCCTCGCAGCCCGCGAGGACGAGGTCCTCAAGGCCCCCACCAACGACCCGGTCCGGATGTACCTCAAGGAGATCGGCAAGGTCCCGCTGCTCACCGCGGCGCAGGAGGTGGACCTCGCGAGGCGCATCGAGGCGGGAGAGTTCTCCACCGAGCTCACGTACCTCACCGACGGTGAGAACCGCATCGACCAGAAGCGCTTCCGCCGGGTCGTCGATTCGGTCATCGCCATCCGCGACCACCAGGAGGACAAGTTCGGCAAGGTCGAGGGCATCGGCCGCGAGCGCATCTCGAAGTCCTACAAGCCCCGGAACCGCGACGACTACGCCGACTTCCTCCGCCGGGTCGAGCGCGACGGACAGCTCGCGAAGAAGAAGCTCATCGAGGCCAACCTCCGTCTCGTGGTGTCGATCGCGAAGCGCTACGTGGGGCGGGGGATGCTCTTCCTGGATCTCATCCAGGAGGGGAACCTCGGCCTCATCCGGGCCGTCGAGAAGTTCGACTACTCGAAGGGCTACAAGTTCTCGACGTACGCCACGTGGTGGATCCGCCAGGCCATCACCCGGGCCATCGCCGACCAGGCCCGCACCATCCGCATCCCGGTCCACATGGTGGAGACCATCAACAAGCTGGTCCGGGTTCAGCGCCAGCTGCTGCAGGACCTCGGCCGCGAGCCGCTGCCGGAGGAGATCGGCCGGCAGATGGGCATCCCCGCCGACAAGGTCCGCGAGATCCTCAAGGTGTCGCAGGAGCCGGTGTCACTCGAGACGCCGATCGGCGAGGAGGAGGACTCCCACCTCGGCGACTTCATCGAGGACTCCGACGCCGTCGTCCCCATCGATGCCGCGAGCTTCATCCTGTTGCAGGAGCAGCTCGAGTCGGTGCTGCACACGCTGTCCGAGCGCGAGAAGAAGGTCATCCAGCTCCGCTTCGGGCTCCTCGACGGCCACCCGCGCACGCTCGAGGAGGTGGGGCGCGAATTCGGTGTCACCCGCGAGCGCATCCGGCAGATCGAATCGAAGACCCTGTCGAAGCTGCGCCACCCCTCGCGCTCGCAGAAGCTCCGCGACTACCTCGAGTAGGCCGGGGCTTGTCCCCGGCGCGCCACCGATCGAGCTAGATCCCGATCCCCTGCGTGGCGATGTCCACGGTCTGACCATCGCCGTTGCCCAGGCGGTTCTTCACGTTGGAACCGATCTTCGACACACCGCTCTGTACCGCGCCGATGCCCTTGCGGCCTGCCTCCTCAGCCATCTCCTTGCCCCGTCCGGTGAGCCCCTGGACCTGCGGGCTCGCCGTGACCGAGTGCCACCACCGCTTCAGCTGCTCGTAGCGCTCACGGCCGGCGCGCGTACCGAGCACGTATCCAGCTCCGAATCCGATGAGGAGCGTCATCCTCGTCTTCATGTGCGCTCCCTCCTCTCCTCATCCTCTTTGCCGTTCTGGGCCCGGCGCAAACGGCCTACACTCCGCGGCCATGGCGGAGCCGGTCGTGGAGGGGATCACGCTCACGCAGTACGCCGAGCTCACCGTGGCGCTCTTCGACAAGGACGGGCCGGAGCGTGACGCCGTCGCCACCGCGCACGGGGTGTCGCCGGATCGCCTCGAGACCGTGATCGCGGCGTGGACCCAGCAGATGCAGACGCAACCCGGCCTGGTCACCCAGTACAGCGACGCGTACCAGGCGGCACTGGTTCGGGCCGGGGTACAGCGCCCCGACGTCTCGCTCGACACCTACGCCGAGATGACCGGCGCCATCTCCGGCGGCCTCGACATCCAGGCGGTGACGGCGAAGCACGGCATGACCGCCCAGCAATACGCCATGGTGGCTCAGTACTGGAGCCAGCAGATGATGGGCGACCCGCAACTGGCGGTTCGCTACGCAGAGGTCATGATGACCACCCAGGCGTCGGCCAAGGGGATGGCACTGGAGTGACTGCTAGACTGCCCGTTCCATCCGGGGTAGCTCAATTGGCAGAGCGGCGGACTGTTAATCCGTAGGTTGAGAGTTCGAGTCTCTCCCCCGGAGCATGACAACCGCCCGCTTCACCACCACCAAGGGCACGTTCACCGTGCGGCTGATGCCGGAGCATGCCCCGAAGACGGTGGCCAACTTCGTCGAGCTCGCCAGGGGCGAGCGCGAGTGGCGCGACCCCGGCAGCGGTGAGAAGAAGGCCGCGCCCCTGTTCGACGGCACCGTGTTCCACCGCGTCATCCCGGACTTCATGATCCAGGGCGGCGATCCGGAGGGGACGGGCCGCGGCGGTCCCGGCTACACCTTCGAGGACGAGACCCCTCCGGGAGGCCCCTCGTTCGACCGCCCCGGCCTCCTGGCGATGGCCAACGCCGGGCCGAACACGAACGGGTCGCAGTTCTTCGTCACGGTGGCGGCCACGGCGTGGCTCACCGGCAAGCACACGATCTTCGGCGAGGTCACCGAGGGCTACGACGTGGTGGAGGCGATCTCGCGCGTCGACACCGATGCCATGGACGGCCCTCGCGACCCCGTGGTCCTGGAGCGGGTCGAGATCCTGGAGTAGCCGGCCCCCCGGCGGGATTTCTGCCCGGGGGCAGGAATGAGGGCAACCATCGCGAAATCCCTGTGTCGGCGTGCGTCCCGGCGCGCCCCGAGGAGGGTCTTCGAATGAACAGGCGCACGTCGTTGCTGGCTACGCTCATCCTGCTGCTCGCGACGGTCCCGATGTGGACCGGCCGGGCCACCGCCCGGGTCGTCGACCCCGGTACCGCGGCCACGGAGATCGGCCTTCCCGCCAAGGTCGTGGACTTCACTCCGAACTCGATCAACATGCGCACCTACGCCACCACGGACTACGAGTTCCAGGACGACCCGAAGATCGGGATCCGCCAGGGCACGACGGACTGGCGAGTGGTGATGGGCACCGGCAACGCGGCGGAGCTGTGGCTCACCGCCACGCCGAGCGGACGACTGCTCGACCTCGGGGGCCGCTACGTCAACTACTCGGACGACCAGGGGAGGACGTGGAAGTCGGTGCAGAACCAGGACACCCAGGTCAACGCCGAGGGGTGCGTCCTCATGGCGCCGAACGGCGACGTGCTCGGCGTGACGTGGGACCCCTACTCCGGTGACCGACTGTTCACGTTCAAGTACAGCGCCGCCGAGGCCAAGTGGTACTACGCCTACAACCCGATCCACACGCCGTTCTGGGATCGCCCGGGGCTGCACATCGTGCCGGGGCCGTTCACCACGCCGCTCGGTACGGTGCCCTACATCAGCTTCATCGACGGCCTGCCGCACGATCCCTGGTACTACAGCACCGATGGGCTCAACTACATCAACGTCTCCAGCCAGAGCACGGACACCGGTCAGACGACGCCGGTGTCCCAGTGGCTCGACGCCAAGGCGGATCCGTCGAACGACTACACGCAGGCCAACATCGACGGGCTGTTCCCGGCCTTCACCCCGCTCGGAAACGGCAAGGCCATCAGCGACGGCACGTTCTTCTCGCCCACCGACCTGAAGTGGCACGACTTCAGCCTGCCCGACGGCACCACCCAGCCGGGCAGGATCCAGGTGGA
>JBHELK010000005.1:0-17847 GCA_046263085.1 Actinomycetota bacterium | reverse complement strand
CGCGTCCTCGTACGGAAAGGCCACCTCCGTCGCCGGCCGCGTGCCGCGCGGGTTGTACAGCTCGTTCCGCACGTCCAGCAACGTGAAATGGAAGTTCGGGAACCGGGAGGAGATGTGCTTGCGGCACCAACGCACGCCCCGCGGCACGACATCGAATCCCTCGTACGACCCCTTTGAGGAGAGATAGCCGGTGAGCGGCACAGCCATCCGGCCGATGCCCGAGCCCACGTCGAGCACGTCCTCATCGGGTTGTAGGTGGCCCAGGCGGTGGAAGTGCCCGAGGAACTCCTCACCGACCCCACGGAAGTCGCCCTCGCCGACGAACGTGAGCCGACGGGACGGCGTGAGCGGCGGGCGTCTCCGTGCCACGGTGTCCAGCGCGTCCCTGGTGGCCCACGCTGGATGGCGGAGCGTCCATCCGACGAAGGTCAGTGGCGGGGATCGTCGCGCGATGGATCGGAGACGGGACCCGAGCCTCACGGGTGCTGGCTTGAGACGCTCACGACCTCGCCGGTCATGTAGGAGGAGTAGTGGCTGGCCAGGAACACGATGACGTTCGCCACCTCCCACGTCTCCGCCGAGCGCTTGAACGCCTCCAGGTCGATCAGCTCGCGGAGCGTCTCTTCCGGCATGACCTTCGACAGGAACGGGTGGATGGCGAGGCTCGGCGACACCGCGTTCACCCGCACGCCGTGGGGTGCGCCCTCGATGGCCGCGGTTCTAGTGAGCGCCATCACGCCCGCCTTCGCGGCGGCGTACGCGGCCTGGCCGGCCTGCGCTCGCCACCCGATGATCGAGGCGTTGTTCACGATGACGCCGGAGCCGCGCGCGATCATCCGGCGCATCGCCTGACGCGTGCACCGCATCGTGGCAGTGAGCGTGACGTCCAGCACGGCCTGCCACTCCTCGTCGGTCATGTCGACGATGTCCTTCGTCAGCCCGAGCCCAGCGTTGTTCACCACCACGTCGAGCGGCCGAGCCAACTCTCGCTCTGCCGTGTCGAAGAGGCGCTGAACCTCGTCCTCCTTCGTGACGTCGCACGGCATCGTCACCGGATAGTTCTCCGAGAGCTCCGCGATCTGCGCCGCGGCGTCCTTCAGCCGCTGCTCGTGCTTGTCGCTGATGACGACCGTCGCGCCCTCCTCGGCGCAGCGCCGGGCCGTGGCGAACCCGATCCCGGCGCCGGCGGCGGCCGTGACGAGCACCGCTTTCCCCTCGAGCAGGTGATGGCTAGCCGGGTACTCCGGCGGTTCAGGCATCGACGGCGACCTCCATGCCCATATGCAATCATAGAGCCGCGTTGTAGCTCCGCTCGAGCAAAAATGTCATAGGGGGGTTGTACGGTCCGCGGCATGGCGATCTCGTCGGGCCCGACCATCCTCCTTCCCGTTCCGATCTCGCCGGTCGTGCCGGACACCACGGTTCCCCTGGCGACCGCCGTCGTCGTCTTCGTCTCGCCCGGGGCCGGTGGGTACTGGATGACCACAAAGGGCCTCGGCGAGTGGGGATTGCCGGAGCTGCAGACCCTCCGGGTGCACGGAGAGGTTGTCCAGCCGTGGTGCTGGGTGATGACGGGCGCCGGACTCGCGTTGACCGAGCACTGGCTCGACGTCCTCGCAGGCGACCCGCCACCGTTCGTCGACATCCCGGCGAGCGTGGAGGTCACGCCGGCCCACATCGATCGAGCCTATGGCAAGGTCGCGGACGCCCGCGATGGCGCGGTGCGCCTTCGTCTTCGGCTCGATCCCGCCACGGATCCCGACACCGACTCGTTCCTCACGATCGGGCCACCCCGGGGGTCCGGTCCCCGGCGCGCCTTCATGTATGACGCCTGCGTCACGCTCTTCGGTGACCCGGATTATGTCGACCAAGCCGCTGAGTGAATTCCGTGACGGGCGCACTCAGGCATCGAACACGTGCTCCGAGAGCGCCGCGCGATGATGACGGGCCGAGCCATACGCCGGACGCAGGGCGTTGCCACGCTTCAGCCAGAAGTGGAGGTCGTGCTCCCAGGTGAACCCGATGCCGCCGTGCAGCTGCAGGGCGGCGTTGTTCATGAACGACTCCGCGTCCGCGGCTGCCGCCTTCGCCACACGAACCGCGATCTCACGGTCGGGGTCGTTGGTGGCGAGCGCGTTGGCCGCGTACCAGGCGGCCGCGCGAGCGGCGTCGATGAGCACGTGCGCGTCGGCCAGCCGGTGCTTCACCGCCTGGAACGATCCGACGGGTCGGCGGAACTGCTCGCGCGACCTCACGTGCTCCAGCGTCATCTCCAGCATCCGCACGGCGAGGCCGTTCAGCATCGCCGCGGTCGCCCACGCCCCGCGTCGGCCGGCTTCGGCGCCCTCCGCGGCTCCACCGGCCATGCGGGTCGCGGGTGAGGTATCCGCATCGACCTCGAACAGGCGCCGGGCACGATCCTCCGACGGCACCGGCCGAACGACGAATCCCGGCCCGGGGACCGCGTGGAGCTCGCTCTCGCGTTCGAGGAGCAGGAGATCGGCGATGTCGGCATCCACCACGAACGGTGAGCCGGCCAGCTGTACGGCCACCATCGCATCGCCGCCCACGATCCTCGGGAGCCACGCCCGCTGCTGTTCGTCGGTGCCCGCTTCGGCCAGCAACGAGGCCCCGATCGCCGTGTCGACGACCGGTTCCGGCAGGCAGGCCCTTCCGGCCTCCTCGAGGAGAAGCACGAGGTCCACCTCGGTGCCCGCGAGCCCGCCGAACTTCTCCGGGACCGTGACGCCGAGGAGGCCGGCCTCGGCCATGGTCCGCCAGACCTTGTCGTCCCGCGGCTCATCGGATGTCCAGAGCCCTCGCAGACGCGACGCCGGCGATTCGCGTTCGAAGAGATCGCGCGACAGGTCCCGCAACGCAAGTTGCTCGTCGGAGAACTCGAAGTCCACGCCGATCAGCCCTTCGGAAGACCCAACACGCGCTCGGCGATGATGTTGCGCTGGATCTCGCTGGTCCCCGCGTAGATGGTCGCCGCTCGCGACAGCCAGTACCCGTGACGCCACTGTTCCGGATCCGGCAATGGGGAGTCCTCCGAGCTCACCTCGCCGTACGCATCGAGCAGCTCGAGCCCCGTCTCGTACGCGTCGCGCCCGAGCTCGGACCACTGCAGCTTCATCGCGCTGGCCTCGGCTCCGACCGACTCCCCGTGCGCCACCCGCGACAGCTTCCGCAGTGTCTGCAGCCGGTACGTCTCGGCCCGGACGAACAGGGATGCCACACGATCGCGCACGACGGGATCACCTGCCAGCCCGCGAGCGCGGGCGATCGCCACCAGATCCCGCACCTGGCGCAGGAACCGGGCCGCGGGAGCCGCCGGCGCGTCGCGTTCGAACCCCAGGGTGGTCATGGCCACGCCCCACCCGCCGTTCAGCTCTCCGACGACGTTCGCCGCGGGCACGCGCACCCCATCGAAGAACACCTCGGCGAACCCTGCCTGCCCGTCGAGCTGCACGATCGGCCGCGCCTCGACCCCGGGGGAGGTCATGTCGATCGCCAGGAACGTGATGCCCCCGTGCTTCGGCGCCTCGGGGTCGGTGCGCACGAGCGCGAAGATCCAATCGGCGAACGCGCCGTAGGAGGTCCATATCTTCTGGCCGGTCACGATGAGCTCGTCGCCCTCCCGGACCGCTCGGGTGGTGAGCGACGCGAGATCGCTCCCGGCGCCGGGCTCGCTGAACCCCTGCGACCAGATCGTGTCGGCGGAGAGGATGCCGGGGAGCCAGACTCGCTTCTGCTCCTCGTTCCCGTGCGTCATGAGCGTCGGTCCCATGAGGTTCCTGCCGAGGACGGTGATCCGCTCGGGCGCACGCGCCAGGAAGTACTCCTCCTCGAAGATTGCCTGCTCGACGATGTCGGCGCCGCGGCCCCCGTAGTCCACCGGCCATCGGATCGCGCCGTAGCCGGCTCGGAACATGTGCTGCTCCCACGCGCGGTGGGCCTCGAATCCCTCCCGGGTGCCCGCCGAGGGCAGCGAGGTGGGCACGTGCTCGTCGAGCCACTCCCGGACCTCGGAGCGGAACGCCTCCTGCTCGGGCGTGAACGACAGATCCATCGCCCGAAGGCTAGCCGGTGACGGCGGCCAGCACGTCGTCGAGGAGATGGAAGCTCTCGCTCACCTTCGTCGGATCGCCGAGGAACGTCTGGTTCCAGAGGACCGCGTGCTGCAGGCCAGCCGACTCGTACTGGCGCAGCCGCGCGGTGAGCTCGTCGGGCGTCCCGTGCACCGTGTAGGCGTGTACGACGTCCTCGGGGATGGCGTCCAGAGCCTTCAGCACCTCGTCCTTCGTGTACCGCGCCGGGATGAAATCGCGGATCCCGTAGAACCCGTCGCCGAGCGGATGCCGGTGGCCGAGCCTCTCGTACGCGGAGGATGGCAGCACGAGCAGGTTCACTTTCGGCAGCGGTTGGGCCGCGATCCTGTGCGCCTCCTCGTGGTCCGCGGCGACGATCGTGTAGTCCCACAGGCCCGCTTCGATGGCGTCCGGGTCACGTCCGGCGTTCTTCGCGGCGTCGCGGATCCGCCCGAGCCGCTCGGCGTAGTCCGCGGGCTCGGCCGTGTGCGTGGGCAGCCACCCATCGGCGAAGCGGCCCGTGATGTCGAGCATCCGCGGCCCGTGCGCCCCGACCCAGATCGGCGGGAACCGCCCGTCGTATGCGCCGAGCCCGACGACGGCGTCGCGCAGCGGCCAGTAGGTGCCGTCGAAGTCCACGGGCTCGTCGTTCTCCCAGAGCAAGCGGATGATCGCCAGTGCCTCCTCGAACTTCGACACCGCGTTCGAGTAGTCGAGTCCGTAGGGCACGATGTTCTCGGCCTCGCCGCACCCGATGCCGAGGATGGCCCGTCCCTTCGACAGGTGCGACAGCGACAGCCACTCGTTCGCGAGCATCGCCGGGTGGCGGCGGATCGGCTCCGTCACGCTCGTGCCCAGCCGGACGCGTTGGGTGTGCACCCCGACCGCCGAGATGCACGCGACCGGATCGAGGTAGACGTCGGGGTTCTGCTGGAATGCCGCGAGCGGCGTGACGTCGGGCGTCCAGATGGCCTGCGGGAACCAGCCCATCAGATGGTCGGGCCACCAGATGGCGTCGTAGCCCTTCTCCTCGAGACGCTGTGCGTTGCGGATCAGGCCGTCGACCGGCGGCATGATCGTCCCGGAGGAGCCGACGGTGAGCGTCATGTCAGACAGTCCGCCAGCAGTCTCATCGCTGCGGGGTCGGTCGTGCCGACGAGCAGCTGCGTCACCGGGCTCTTCACCCAGGCCTCGAGCCGTTCGCGGATGCGTCCCGCCGGGCCGCACAGGGAGATCTCGTCGGCGAGCTCCTCGGGAACCGCGGCGGCAGCCTCGTCGCGCCGCCCCTCGAGGAAGAGCTTCTGGACGTGGCTCGCCTCCTCCTCGAACCCGAGCCGCGCGATCAGGTTCAGGTGGAAGTTCTCCGACGCCGCGCCCATGCCCCCGATGTAGAAGGCCAGGTACCAGCGGACCATCGTGAGCGCCTCACCGACGTCGTCGTTCAGCGCCACCGTCACCGGGCACGCCACCTCGAAGCCATGGGGTGCGTTCGCCAGGGCCTCCTCGTAGACCTCCGGCCGATACGGCGAGTAGAAGATCGGGAGCCAGCCGTCGGCGATCTCGGTTGCGAGCGCGACGTTCTTCGGGCCCTCGGCGCCGAGGTAGATCGGCAGATCGGCCCGCAGCGGATGCACGGTGATCTTCAGCGGCTTCCCGAGCCCGGCGCCACCGGGGTAGGGGAGCGGTTAGTGCTCGCCGTCGTTCGTCACCGGTCCCTCGCGGCGCAGTACGTCTCTGATCACCCGAACGTACTCGCGGGTACGCGCCAGCGGCTTGGGGAAGGGCTGGCCGTACCAGCCCTCCACGACCTGCGGCCCACTCACGCCGAGCCCGAGGACGAGGCGGCCGCCGGAGAGGTGATCGATCGTGGCGGCGGTCATCGCCACGGCCGCCGGGGAACGCGCCGAGAGCTGCACGATCCCGGTCCCCAGCTTGATGCGCGAGGTGTGCGCTCCGGCCCAGCAGAGCGGGGAGAAGGCGTCGGACCCGTACGCCTCGGAGGCCCAGACGGAGTCGAAACCGAGCCGCTCCGCCTCCACGGCCGGCGCCACCGGATCCTGGGGCTCCGCGCCCCAGTACCCCAGGACGAGGCCGAGGCGCAGGTCGTCCGCCATGACGACCGGACGGTACTCCAGAGTTAGAACGTGTTGCAATTTTCGGCTACCATCCCTGCGATGGGCCGCCTGGAGGGCAAGACAGCGCTGATCACCGGCGCCGCGCGGGGCATGGGCGCGACCGAGGCCAGGCTCTTCGCCAAGGAGGGCGCGCAGGTCGCGATCGCCGACGTCCTCGACGACGAGGGCGAGGCGATGGCCACGGAGCTCGGCGAAGCGGCCCTCTACACGCACCTCGACGTGACGAGCGAAGACGAGTGGGCCGCCGCAGTGCAGCAGACCGTCGAGCGGTTCGGCCACGTCGACGTGCTGGTCAACAACGCCGGCGTCCTTCGCTTCGCGGCCCTCGACGAGATGTCCCTCGCCGACTACATGCTGGTCATCAACGTGAACCAGGTCGGGGTGTTCCTCGGGATGAAGACGGTCGTGCCTGCGATGAAGGACTCCGGGCGCGGCGGATCCATCGTGAACATCTCCTCGGTCGAGGGCATCCGCGGCGCGCCGATGCTCGTGGCGTACGCGGCGAGCAAGTACGCGGTGCACGGCATGACCAAGGTGGCGGCGGTGGAGCTCGGGCAGTTCGGCATCCGTGCCAACTCGGTCCACCCCGGCGGCATCGATACGCCGATGGTCAGGGCGCAGGGCCTGGAGGGGGTCAACCTGGACAAGATCTTCCGCGGCATCCCGCTCGGCCGGGCCGGCGTGCCGGAGGACGTCGCGCAGGTCGTGGCGTTCCTCGCGTCCGACGACAGCTCGTACTGCACCGGCGCGGAGTTCGTCGTCGACGGCGGGGCCACCGCTTCGGCGAACTACACGAGCCCGCCATCGCGGGACCGGTAGATGCGCGTCGCCTACACGCCTGAGCAACAGGCGCTGCGCGACGAGGTCCGGACCTACTTCCGCACGCTCCTGCCTCCGGAGGTCCGCGAGGAGCTCGGACCGAACATCGGCGAGCACCAGGGGCCGCGGTTCCGGGAGATCGTCCGACAGCTCGGCGCGGACGGCTGGCTGGGGATCGGCTGGCCGAAGGAGTACGGCGGCCAGGGCCGCACGCCGATCGAGCAGTACATCTTCTTCGACGAGGCCCGCCGGGCCCACGCGCCGCTGCCGGTCGTCACGCTGAACACGGTCGGCCCCACCTTGATGCGGTTCGGATCCGATGAGCAGAAGCAGCGGTTCCTGCCGGCGATCCTGCGCGGGGAGTGTCACTTCGCCATCGGCTACAGCGAGCCGAACGCCGGTACGGATCTGGCGTCTCTGCAGACCCGAGCCGTGCGCGACGGTGACGGCTACGTCGTGAACGGCCAGAAGATCTTCACCACCGGCGGCCACGACGCCGATTTCATCTGGCTCGCCGCGCGCACCGACCCCGACGCACCGAAGCACGGGGGGATCACGGTGCTGATCGTCGACACCACGGCGCCCGGCTTCAAGAGCACGCCGATCGAGAACATGGACGACGGCCGTACGAACGCCACGTACTACGAGGACGTCTGGGTGCCCGAGTCGATGCGGATCGGCCGGGAGAACGAGGGCTGGAAGCTCATGACCACGCAGCTCAACCACGAGCGGCTCGCCCTGTCGTGTCCGGGGAAGGCGGCGGAGCTCTTCGAGGAGACGCTGGCGTGGGCCCGTGAGTCGCGCGCGATCGAGCAGCCATGGGTGCAGCTCCTCCTGGCTCGCCTGCACGCGAAGCTCGACGCGCTGAAGCTCCTCAACTGGAAGATGGCGTGGGACCTCACCGAGGGCGATCTCGGCCCGGCGGAGGCGTCCGCGGTGAAGGTGTACAGCACCGAGCTGTTCGTCGAGGTGTACCAGCAGCTCCTCGAAGTCGTGGGCTCGGCCGGCGCGTTGAAGGCCGGGTCGCCGGGGGCCGTCCTCCGCGGACGGCTGGAGCACATGTACCGGCACGCGCCGGTGATGACCTTCGGCGGCGGGGTGAACGAGGTGCAGCGAGAGATCATCGCCACCGCCGGCCTCGGCCTGCCGAGATCACGATGAGCGCCGTGGAGGCCCAGCAGACGCTGCTCGACCGGCTGCGCGAGTTCGAGGGGAAGCTCGCCGGGGAGCCCATCGTGGCCCGCGACGTCGTGAACGAGGCCATGATCCGTCACTGGTGCGATGCGATCGGCGACGGGAACCCCATCTACACGGATGCCGATGCCGCGCGAGCCGTCGGCCACGACGGGATCGTCGCACCGCCCACCATGCTCCAGAGCTGGGTGATGCGCGGCCTCGCGCCACCGACTCCCGGACCGAGGGGTCCGGGATCGCCGATGCCCGAGCTCCTGCAGGCGCTCGCCGACGAGGGGTTCCCCGCCATCGTGGCCACGAATTGCGACCAGGAGTACGCACGGTATCTCCGCGTCGGGGATCGCGTGACCGCAACCACCGTGGTGGATCGCGTGTCGGAAGAGAAGCAGACGGCGCTCGGCGCGGGCCACTTCGTCACCACGAAGGTCACGTTCACCGACCAGCACGGTGAGCCGGTATCGACCCAGAGGTTCCGGATGCTCGTGTACCGCCCGAACCCGCCGAAGCCCCAGGCCGGTGCTCGCCCCCGCCCGGCGATGAACCAGGACACCGCCTTCTTCTGGGAGGGCGCGCAGCGCGGCGAGCTGCTGATCCAGCGATGTTCGTCGTGCGGCACGCTCCGGCATCCGCCCAGGCCGGCGTGCCCATCGTGCCGGTCGCTCGAGTGGGACACCCAGCGCGCGTCCGGCAGGGGAACCGTCCACAGCTACGTCGTCCATCACCATCCCCCCGTGCCGGGGTTCGAGCCACCGTACGTGGTGGTGTTGGTGGAGCTCGAGGAGGGAACGCGGCTCGTGTCGAATCTCGTCGGCGTCGATCCCGGCGAGGTCAGCATCGGGATGCCCGTCGAGGTCACGTTCGAGCGCATCGACGACGAACTGACCCTGCCGCTGTTCCGGGAAGTGGAGCACTGACGGTGGATCTGTCCTTCACGGAGGAGCAGGTGGCGCTGCGCGACCTGGCCAGGCAGGTGTTCACCGGCATGGCAACGACCGAGCGCCTCAAGGAGATCGAGGCCGAGCCCGATCGCATCGACCGCGTGCTCTGGGCGGAGCTCGCCCGCGGCGGCTTCCTCGAGCTCGACGACCTCCTGGACATCTGCGTCCTCCTCGAGGAGCAGGGCAGGGCGGTCGCGCCGGTCCCGCTTTGGCCGACCCTCGTCGCCAGGCTCGCCGCCGACGGTCGGGACCTGCCCGCCGACGCCGTCCTGTCGGTGGCTCTCCCGTCGGAGGATCCGTCCACGGCCCTGGTTCCCGCGGCGTTCGTGTCGAGCTTCATCGTCGCGCCGAAGGACGACGGGCTGGTGCTCGTGGACGCGTCCGCCGCGCCGCTCGAGCGAGGGACCCTGACGTCGGGTGATCCGGTGGCACGGCTCCGGATCCTCGGCGATCTCCAGGGCGAGCCGCTCGAGCACGACGCATCGTGGTTGCTGCAGCGGGCCACGCTTGCGCTCTGCGCGCTCCAGGTCGGCGTGGCGCAGCGGCAGATCGAGATCACCGCCGCCTACGTCGGAGAGCGGGAGCAGTTCGACCGGCCGCTCGGGTCGTTCCAGGCGGTGCAGCAACGCCTCGCCGACGCGTACATCGACGTCCAGGCCATGCGGTGGACGATGTGGCAGGCGGGGTGGAAGCTCGGCGAGGGCCTGCCGGCCTCCGAGGAGGTGGCGATCGCCAAGTTCTGGGCTTCCGACGCCGGCGCACGCGTCAGCGCGGCCGCGCAGCACCTGCACGGCGGAATCGGCGTCGACGTCGAATACCCGCTGTACCGCTACACGCTGTGGTCGAAGCAGAACGAGCTTCTGCTCGGCTCGGCCACCCGGCAGCTGTCGACGCTCGGCGCCGCGCTCGCGGCCGGCGGAGGTCCGGCGTGAAGGCCCGGGTCGGCGACGAGCTCCCCGTGCTCGAGGTGCCGTTGACCCGCACCCTCATCGTGAGCACCGCGCTGGCCAGCCGCGACTACCAGGACGTGCACCACGACCCGGACGTGGCCCGGGCCAACGGCGCGAAGGACGTCTTCATGAACATCCTCACGACGAACGGCTTCGTCGGACGGTTCGTCACCGACTGGGCCGGCCCGCAGGCCGTCCTGAAGAAGGTGTCGATCCGTCTCGGCGTGCCGAACTACCCGGACGACACGATGCGCCTGGCCGGCAGCGTGACGAGTGTCTCCGGGCGCGAGGTGGAGGTCGAGGTCCGCGGCGCAAACTCGATGGGTGATCACGTGGTCGGGACGGTCACCCTGGAGATCCCCACATGAACCTGTCGGGCAAGACCGCGATCGCCGGCATCGGGGCCACCGAGTTCTCCAAGGACTCCGGGCGCTCCGAGCTCCGTCTGGCGGTGGAGGCCACGAGCGCCGCGCTCGCCGACACGGGCATCTCGCCGGAGGAGGTCGACGGCCTCGTGACGTTCACCATGGACGCCAACGAGGAGATCGAGCTGGCCCGGGCCCTCGGGATGGGCGACGTGACGTTCTTCAGCCGGATCCACTACGGCGGGGGAGCCGCGTGCGCGGTCGTGCATCAGGCGGCGATGGCTGTCGCAACGGGCGCCGCCTCTACGGTCGTGTGCTATCGGGCCCTGAACGGGCGATCCACGCGGCGGTTCGGCGCGAGCGCCCACGCCAAGGCCACCGCGTTGTCGATCCACTACGGCTGGCTCTTCCCGTTCGGGCTCACCACACCTGCGGGATGGGTGGCGATGTTCGCCCAGCGCTACATGCACGAATACGGTGTCACGAGCGAGGACCTCGGTCGGGTCACGGTGGCCTGCCGAGCGTTCGCCGCGACCAACCCGGCCGCGTACTTCCACGATCAACCGATCACGCTGCAGGACCATCAGGACTCCCGGTGGATCGTCGAGCCGCTGCGGCTCCTCGACTGCTGCCAGGAGAGCGACGGCGGCGTGGCGGTCGTGGTCACAACCGCTGAGCGGGCCCGCGACCTGCGCCAGCCGCCCGTGGTCATCGAGGCCGCGAGCCAAGGGGCCGCCGCCGACCAGGAGGAGATGACCAGCTTCTACCGGGACGACATCGCCGGGCTCCCGGAGTCCCGTCTCGTGGGGGAGCGCCTGTGGCGGGAATCCGGATTGACGCCGCGCGACGTCCAGACCGCGGTGATCTACGACCCGTTCACGCCGTTCGTGCTGCTGCAGCTCGAGGAGTTCGGATTCTGCGGGAGGGGGGAGTCGAAGGACTTCGTGCGCGACGTCGGGGTGGGTCCCGGTGGCGGCCTGCCGATCAACACGAACGGGGGACAGCTCGGCGAGGCGTACATCCACGGCATGAACGGGGTGACCGAGGGCGTGCGTCAGCTCCGCGGCACCGCTGCCAACCAGTTGGACCAGGTGGAGCACGTGCTGGTTACGGCCGGCACCGGGGTGCCGACGAGCGGCCTGGTGCTGGGGCGGGGATGAATCCCGTCGCCGGGCTCGTCGTCGAGGCCTGGAACGACGTCGACCGGGTGACCGACGGCCTCGCTCCGGAGGACGCGGTCGCGAACGTGGACGGTCAGAGCTCGATCGCCTGGACCCTCGGGCACGTCACCGAGCACCTCGACCGCATGATCAACCACTCGCTCCTGGGCCGAGAGCGCCACTCGCTCCTCGGGGTGGACCGGTTCCGCATGGGGAGCGAGGGTGTGGCCGACGAGTGGGACGCGATCCGCAACGCGACGCACGAAGTGAGAGATGGAGCCCGCTCGTACCTCGAGGGGATCACCGAGGAGGAGCTCGACCGCCGGTACGAGCCACCCGGCTCGATCACGAAGCAGCTCGGCGCCGTGACCGTCCGGTACACGCTCCTGCGCATCGCATCGCACCATTACTTCCACGTCGGCGTGATCGCCTGCCAGCGAGACTTGCGCGGCCACTCCGTCGGTGATTACCCCGGCCTGCTCGACAGCGTGAACGAGACCTAGTTCAGCTGACCCAGGTCGCGCGTCGCGGGGCCCTCGATGACCCTGCCGTCGACGCCGTACCGCGATCCGTGGCACGGACAGTCCCACGATCGTTCCGCGCCGTTCCACGACACCACGCATCCCAGGTGCGTGCAGACGGCCGAGACGCGATGGAGCTCGCCGGTCTCGTCGCGGTAGGCGGCGACCGGCCGGAGGCCGCCGCTCACGATGCCGCCCTCACCCGGCTGGAGCTCCTCGACGGATCGCCGTTGCGGGTGCGTCAGCCGATCGACCGCGAGGTACCGGGGGATCTTCGCGTTCTCCTTCACCAGACGCCCCAGCGACGCCCGTGGAGCCAGCCGGACCGGATCGAACAGCTTGGCGTAGGGGTTGTCCTGAGACGTGATCCGGTCCACGATGATCCGCGCCGCCGTGGTCCCCATGGCCAGGCCCCACTTCTGGAATCCGGCGGCGACGTACACGCTGGCCCCCACCCGGTACGGACCGACGAAGGGCAGCTGATCGACCGGAACGCCGTCTTGCGCCGACCACCGGTACTCGACGCTCTGTATCCCGAATCGCGCCCGCGCCCACTCCTCCAGCCGTCCGTAGTGCTGCGTGGTCTCGCGTTCCTGCCCCACGGCGTGTCCCTCGCCGCCGACCAGCAGCAGGGTCCGATCGCCATCGGGGATCGTCCGGATGGAGCGGGTCGGCTGGTCCGCGGAGATGAACATCCCGTCGGGCAGGGCCCCTTCCACAGGGCCGGCGATCGCGTAGGACCGCTTGGGGTGCACCCGGGCGAAGATGAGAGACCGATCGATGAACGGATAGTGCGTCGCGACGACGACGTGGTCGGCGCGCACCGATCCGCCGGGCGTCCTCACGAGGTTCCGCCCGCCCTCCCGAAGACCGGTGGCCCTCGTGTCCTCGAAGACCGTTCCGCCCTCACCGGTGAACCGCTCGACCAGCTCCAGGAGGTACTTCCTCGGATGGAACTGCGCCTCGCCCGGCAATCGCACCGCGCCGGCGATCGCGTAGGGCAGCGTCGTCTCGGTCACGAACCCGGCGTCGAGTCCCGCCCGTCGGCACGCCTCGACCTCGGCCTGGACGGCGTCGACCTCATCCGCGTCCTCGACATACACGTAGTTCGCCTTGCGCTCGAAGTCGCAGTCGACGCCCTCCTTGTCGACCATGCGCGACACGAACTCGATGCCGTCCTCGTTGGCCGCCGCATACAGCTTGGCGGCGCCGGCACCGTGCTTCCGCTCGAGGCTCTCGTAGATGAGGTTGTGGCCGGCGGTGAGCTTCGCCGTGGTATGGCCCGTCGTCCCGAGCCCGACCCGGTCGCGTTCCAGCAGCGCGACGTCGAGTCCATGCCGGCGAAGGAGAAGCGCCGCCGTCGTGCCGACGATGCCGGCGCCGAGTACGGCAACGTCGACCGCGATCTCGGCCTGCAGTGTGGGGAACGCCGTGACCGGGGTCGACGCGACCCAGTACGACTCGTTCGGACTCACACCGCCATCGTAGGCGACTGGTTCAGCCGGGGAAGGCCACGACCTTGGTCTCGAGGTACTCCTCGAAGCCCTCGATGCCGTTCTCTCGACCGACGCCGCTCTGACGGTAGCCTCCGAAGGGCCGCGACACGTGCAGCCACTGGCCGCCGTTGATGCCGACCGTGCCGGTGCGGATCCTGCGCGCAACGTCCATGGCCCGGTCCGTGGATGCGCTCCACACCGAGCCACTCAGCCCGTACTTCGAGTCGTTGGCGATGCGCACCGCGTCGTCGTCGTTCTCGTACGGGATGATCACGAGAACCGGGCCGAAGATCTCCTCCTGGGCGAGGGTGGCGCCAGGGTCGACGTCGACCAACACCGTGGGCTCGACATAGAAGCCCTTCTCCAACCCGGCCGGCTTGCCGCCGCCCACGATGACCTTCCCGCCTTCCTGCACGCCGGTCTCGATCATCGACAGCACCTTGGCCCGCTGGCGCTCGTTGATCTGCGGTCCCTGGAGGTGGGCCGGGTTCATGGGATCGCCGTACGCGAAGGTCTCGAATGCAGCTCGCGCCAGTTCCACGCCCTCGTCGTATCGCGATCGCGGCAGCAGCATCCGCGTGTAGAGCGCGCATCCCTGCCCCGAGTGCGTGCACACGTACGCCGTTCCGAGTCCGACCCCCATGGCGAAGTCCCCGTCGTCGAGAAGGATGTTGGCGGACTTCCCCCCGAGCTCGAGGAAGCACTTCTTCACGGTGCCCGCGCAGGCCTCCATGATCTTCGAGCCGGTGGCGGTCGATCCGGTGAACGACACCATGTCGACGCGCGCATCGGTGGTCATGGCTTCGCCGGCCTCGACGCCCCTCGAGGGCACGACGTTAATGACACCCGGCGGGATGTCCGTCTTCTCCGCGATCAGACGTCCCATGATCGTTGCGGCCCATGGCGTATCGGGCGCCGGCTTCAACACCATCGTGCAGCCGCTCGCCAGCGCGGGGCCGATCTTCGTGAGGTTGAGGTACACGGGGAAGTTGAACGGCGTGATCATCCCGACCACGCCGATCGGCTCGCGGAGCTTCACGCCCTTGTGGATCTGGCCCATGAAGTCGATGTCGGAGAGCGTCTGCTCGTACTCGTAGTTCACCGCGACGTCCGACCAGTACGAAAGCCACTGGATGGGGAACTCGAGCTGCACGCTGTACGAGAGGAGGATGGGGGAGCCCGACTCCTGGACCGTCGCGACGCGCAGCTCCTCCTTGGCCTCCTCCATGGCGGCCGCGAGCTGCTCGATGCAGCGCGCGCGGAGCTTGTGGTCGCTCGACCACGTCGTCTCGTCGAACGCCCGGCGGGCGGCCTCGACCGCACGGCGCACGTCGTCGGCCGAGCCGTCGGAGACCTGACCGATGACCTCCTCGGTGGCCGGGTTCACGTTGTCGTAGCTCGACGCGGCGTCCTCGAGCTTCCCGTCGATGAGCATCCGCGATTCGGTCATGTCGTCCTCCTTCATCTTGGGGAGGGGCTGCCCCTCCCCAACCCCCACCCCGGCATCAGTACGAGGAGGGCGTCACGGCCTCACCACGAAGCCGTCCATCACCGGCTCGCGCTTCTCGTAGAACGGGACGAGCCGCACTCTGATCTCCTCGGCGCTCCACGCGCCGCCGGAGACGAACTCCTCGTCGACCGACGGCTCGCCCATCACGCGCAGCGTGCCGCCCCACACCACGAACACCTGTCCGGAGACCTTCGATGCCTCCGGCGACGCCAGGAACGCCACCAGCGCGGCCGTGTGCTCGGGCGCGAAGAGCTCCGGATCGAGCTGCATGCTCTCCGTCATGCGCGTCAGCGCGCGGGGGCAGATCGCGTTGGCGGTGATGCCGTACCGCCAGCACGACTGCGCCGTGGCCAGGGTCAGCGCCGTGATGCCCGCTTTGGCCGCCGCGTAGTTGGGTTGCCCCGCCGAGCCGAACAGGAATGCCTCCGACGACGTGTTGATGATGCGCCCGTACACGGGCTCACCGGACGCCTTCGACCGTTCCCGCCAGTACGCCGTCGCGTGCCGCGTCATGCAGAAGTGGCCCTTCAGGTGCACCTTCACGACCGCGTCCCAGTCCTCCTCGGTCATGTTGAAGATCATCCGGTCGCGCAGGATCCCGGCGTTGTTCACGACCACGTGCAGGTCCCCGAACGTCCCGACGGCGAAATCGAGCAGTCCCTTGGCGTCCTCCCAGGACGATGCATCGCCGTAGTGCGCCGCGGCCTCGCCGCCGGCGGCCGAGATCTCCTCCACCACCTGCTGTGCCGGCTGGTCCTCGGTGGAGGATCCGTCGAGGGCGGCGCCGATGTCGTTCACCACGACCCGTGCCCCCTGGCGGGCCAGCTCGAGGGCGTGCGCACGGCCCAGGCCCCGGCCGGCGCCGGTCACGACCGCGACCCTGCCGTCGAGCGAGCCCACGGAGCTACCTCGATCCGTTCGGTCCGGGGAGCAGCAGCCGGACGGCGTTCTCCAGGTCATCGCCCATCTGCCGGGGGTCCTCCCACCCTCGGACCCGGGCGAACAGCGCGGCGAACCACACCATCGCCAGGACCCGGATGACCTCGCCCCGGAGCTCCTCGCCGTGGTTCATGGCGCCCCGGATGATCTCGGTCACCGTGACGTAGACCTCGCGTGTCGTCTCCAGGGCCGGCGGGTCGTCGGCGGAGAGCGTCGACAGCGCCGTGACGAGGGCGGAGGTCAGCTGTGGGGCCTGATCCAGCGCCCGAGCCGCGCGGCGGAGGACGTCGGTCACCCGGTCGGCCGGCG
Source organism: Actinomycetota bacterium (assembly GCA_046263085.1). Classification (GTDB taxonomy): domain Bacteria; phylum Actinomycetota; class UBA4738; order UBA4738; family JACQTL01; genus JBHELK01. The sequence goes on along the minus strand of JBHELK010000005.1, from coordinate 1,420 downwards.
CGTCGCCCCGGGGAGGCCGCGCCGCGATCTGCTGCTGGAGCTCCTTCGCCCAGTACGCGAGCACCGCCACCAGCAGCTGGTCCTTCGACGAGAAGTACCGGTAGAGCGTGCCGAGGGCGACGTTCGCCTTGGCCGCCACCTCGCGCATCTGCACCGTGTCGTAGCCGCCGTCGGCGGCCAGCTCCATCGCCGCCTCGATCACGGCGTCGCGACGAGCTGCCTGACGATCGGTGAGCTGCGTCTTCACGGGCGGACTCCTCGGCCCGGCTGGCGGGCGCGTCCGGCAGGGTACCGCGCCGCTAGAACGTGTTGCAATTTCTCGGAAACCGGGGCTAGCATCCCCCCTTCATGGACTTCGAGCTTCCCCCAGAGGACGACCCGAGGCGGCTCGAGATCCGCGCGTGGCTCGACGAGAACGCCAACCCCTCCGGCCGGACCCTGGCCGATGCGGGCTACGTCGTCCCTCACTGGCCGAGGCCGTGGGGCCTCGACGCCGACCCCCTGCACCAGCTGATCATCGACGACGAGCTGAAGCGTGCCGGGGTGCAACGCCCCATCAATCCCATCGGCACCGGCCACTGCGGTCCGATCCTCGTGATGCACGGGACCGAGGAGCAGAAGCAGCGGTACATCCCGCCGATGCTCTCCGGCGACGAGATCTGGTGCCAGCTGTTCAGCGAGCCCGAGGCCGGTTCCGACCTGGCCAACGTCGGAACCAGGGCGCTACGCGACGGCGACGACTACGTCGTCAACGGCCAGAAGATCTGGACGTCGCTCGCCCACCAGGCCCAGTTCGGCATCCTGCTGGCACGGACGAAGCCGGATGCGCCGAAGCACGACGGGCTGTCCTACTTCATCGTCCCCATGAACGCCGAGGGCATCGAGATCCGCCCCATCGTGGACGCCAGCGGTTGGCACAACTTCAACGAGGTCTTCTTCACCGATGTCCGGATCCCGGCGGACTCGCTGATCGGCGAGGAGAACGCCGGGTGGGGGATGGCCCGCGAGACCCTCGACAACGAGCGCGTGACGCTGTCCCGGCAGGGGGCGCAGTGGGGCTGGGGGCCGACGGCGAAGGATCTCGTGGAGCTGGTACGCGACAACGGGGGAGCCCCGGACGCCATCGCCCGCGACAGCCTGGCTCGCCTGTACACCGAGGGCGAGATCCTCCGTGTGTTCGGCCTCCGCACGGTGGCCGCGGCCATCTCCGGGCAGCCCGGTCCCGTCTCGTCGGTCCGCAAGATGCTCGCCGACGCGCACGGCCAGCACGTCTTCTACATGGCGAAGGACCTTGCCGGCGCGGCCGGCATGCTGAACGACGCCGGGCCGCTGGGGACCGGCCCGGGGTGGTGGGCCCAGGGGTTCCTCTTCGCCCCGGCCCTCACCGTGGGCGGGGGAACGGCGGAGGTGCTGCGCAACA
>JBHELK010000004.1:0-12626 GCA_046263085.1 Actinomycetota bacterium | reverse complement strand
CCTGATGCTGATGGCGTTCTGGCAGGAGGACGTGCCGTTCCTGGCCGACGTGGTGCTCATGATCGCGGGCTCCGACCAGCGCCCCGACATCGACGTCGCCGCGTTCCAGGCGGAGCTCGGCGCATTGCTGGCCCGCTACCGCCACCTTTCGCTGAAGGAGATCCAGCTCGGCCCGATCCTGCAGGAGATCACCGAGATCTCGATCCGCCACGACGTGCCGCTGCCCGCGTCGCTCGCCCTCACCGGCAAGGCGCTGGCGCAGATGCAGCTCGCGACGGCCGAGCTCGATCCCACGCTCGATCCCTTCGCGGTCGCCGGACAGTTCCTGGTCCGGAAGTTCCGCGACGAGATCCGGGGGCGCATGGATCCCCAGAAACTCTTCTACGAGGGACAGAAGATGCGCATGCGCCTGGTCCGGTTCGTCGAGTCCGTCGAACGGCTGTCGGGGTCACGGCCGGGGCAGAAGCTCCAGGTGCACTTCCGCGGGATCGAGGGGCTGGAGGCGCAGATCCGCCGGGCCGGACGCCGGCTGTCCCTCGCCCTCATCGCGGGCGGCGCATGGATCGGGAGCGCGATGACGGCTGCCTCCGACTCGACGGCGGGGTGGATCCCCCCGTCGCTGGCCGGGCTCGCGGGCGTGTTGACGCTCGGCGTGGGGATCGACCTCCTTCGACGCCGCCGCTGAACGAAGCTACGAGCGGTGGGGCGCTCGGGTGACCTCGCCGTGATGCTCGGCGGCCGGGGCCGGCGCGTCGCCCTTGGCTCTGATGGCCTTCAGGACCCGGCGCTCGATGACGAACGCGATCATGCTCATCGCGCCGCCGAGAACCACCCGCTCGAAGAGCCTCGCGAACCGCCTGCGGCGCTTCACGTCTGCTGCGTCCTCGCCACCTCGAGGAAGGCCTCCTCGAGCACCAGCCTGGGGTTGAGGTTGGTCTCGTCGGCCAGCGCCGCCCGCGCCACCTCGATGGATCCCAGGCCCCGGGCTGCGGTGACCGGGTTGCCCTCGGTCTCGAGGTCGAGGTTGATCCTGAGCCCGGGATCGCCACCGCTACCGGCGAGCACCCGGTCGCGCAGGATCGAGGACGCGGCGAGCAGCACCCAGTCGATGAAGTCGCGCTCCGCCCGGCGCTCCTGGCGGTGATGGCGCTCCTTGAGACGCCGAACCACGCCGCGGTAGGCGTCCTCCACCCGCCCCCTTGCGTCGGAGAACTGCGCGAGCTCCTCGTCGAAGGATTCCTTGAGGCCCTTGCGATAGGCGGCGCTCGCCCCGAGGACGACCTCGGCGGCGTCGATCGCACCTCCCGCGCCCCGTGACGCGAGCCGCAGCGCCTCCACCGCGGCCTCGCGGAAGGCCAGCCCTCCCTCGGCCGAGAGCCGCCTGGCCCGTCCCAGGTTGCCGCCCGAGAGCCGCGCCGAGAGCAGGGCACGCTGACGCGGAGCCCCCTCCGCCTGGAGGGTCTCCGCCACGAAGGACTCGGCCAGCGGCGAAAAGGTGACGACGTGGCAGCGCGAGAGCACGGTTTCGGGGAGCTCGCCGGGCCGCGCCGACAGCAGGACGATCACCGCATCGGCCGGGGGCTCCTCCAGCACCTTCAGCAGGACATCGGCCGCGGCCGGGTTCAGCCGGTCCGCCTCGCGGATCAGGAAGACCTTGCGGCCAGGCTCGGGAGCCGTGCGGTACGCCGGATGCCACACCTCGTCGCGGACCGTGTCGACGCGGATGTCGCGCCCCTCCGGCTCCACGACGAACACGTTGGGATGTTTGTCGGCAAGCGCCATCGTGCAGCTGCGGCACTCCCCGCACCCGCCGTCCGGGCACAGCAGCGCCGCCGCGAACGCGCGGGCGGCGAGCTGCTTGCCGCCCCCCTCCGGCCCCGCGAGCAGATACGCGTGATGGGGCCGCGACGCGGCCTGGCGCAGGAACGTCATGGCCTGGTCCTGCCCCGGGATGCGCTCGAGCACGGCCGTCACGACGGCTCCTCCTCCGGCTCCGGGCGCAGCTTCTGCATGAGCGCTTGCTGGACCTCCTCGTGCACCTCGTCCTCCGGCTTGCTCGCATCGACCACGACGAACCGCTCGGGGTGTTCCTCGGCGATCCGAAGATACGCGTCGGATACCTTCGCGTGGAAGGCGACGTCCTCGGACTCGATGCGGTCGGGGTCGCCGGCCGCCCGCGCCTTGCCCTCCTCGGCGTCGAGGTGGAGCAGGATGACCAGGTCGGGGAACAGGCCCTGCGTGGCCCACACGTTGAGCGTCAGAACATCCTGCTCGCCGAGGCCGCGCGCCACGCCCTGGTACGCGAGCGAGGAGTCCACGTATCGGTCGCAGAGCACCACCTTGCCCTGCGCCAGGGCGGGGCGGATCACCGTCGACACGAGCTGCGAGCGCGCCGCCGCGAACAGCAGCGCCTCCGTCCTGGGCTCGACGCTCCCGGTCGCACGGTCGAGCAGCAGGTCCCGAAGCCGTTCCCCCACGCGCGTCCCGCCGGGCTCCCGGCACACCTCCACCTCGAATCCCTCCTTCTCCAGGAACTCGCGCGCCCGCTCGATCTGCGTGCCCTTGCCCGAGCCCTCCACCCCCTCGAACGAGACGAACGCCCCGGCGTCGGGCTTCTGCTTGAGCCGGGGCAGCAACGACAGCGGATGTGGCTTCGTGAACCGGTGGCGCTTGAGCCCTCCGCGGGCGGTGAACCCCGCCAGAACGACGACGAGACTGCCGAGCCAGAGCGCGAAGCGAGGGCCGGCGGGCCTTCCGTAGATGAGGAGTCCGAGCCCGCCGAGCGCGCCGGCCACCGATGGGAAGCCGACGAGGGAGGCGAAGAGGCCGAGCCGCGACATCACGGTCAGCGCCCCGAACGTGCGCCCGCGGAACTCGTCCGCGATGTTCTCCTGAAGCAGGGCGTATCCGGTCACCCACGTCACGCCGACGAAGACCCCCATCACGACGGTCCCCACCGCAGCCAACAGGATGCTCGGCATGGCCGCCACGAGGAACAGCCCGGCGGCGGCGCCGAGCATGGCGAGTGGGAAGAGCTTCTCGCGTTCGATGAACTTCGTGATCTGCCCGAGCGACGCCATCCCCAGGCCCATCCCGATGCCCACCGCCGTGACCAGCACGCCGAAGCCGGTCGGCCCGGCGTGCAGGGACTCCGTCGCGAAGATCGGCCCGAGCCCCATGACGGACCCCACGCCGGCGAAGCCCATGACGATCCCGATGGTCATCGCGCGAGCCAGCGAATGGCCCTTCAGGAACCGGAACCCCTCGGCGATGTCCCTCCCGACGCGAGAGATCTCGAACTTCTCCCCGGTCCGCAAACTGCCTCGCAAAGTCAGCTTGCTCACCATGTACGCGGAGAACCCGAACGTCGCGGCGTCGAGCCACAGCGGCAGGAAGAAGTCGTTGTCCGCGAAGAAGTGCACGTGATTGCCGATCAGGGCCGAGAGGCCCGCCAACACGGAGAAGAGCAGGCCGCCGAGGGGAAGCGTGCCGTACGTCGATGCGAGCCCGATCGTGTTCGCGTTCTCGAGCTGGCGGCGCGGAACGATGTTCGGGATCGACGAGTCCTTGGCCGGGCCCCAAAGAAGCGACAGGCATTCGATGACGAACGACAAGGCGAAGATCGCGACAAGGGAGTGCAACAGGGGCATCGACGCATACATGAGTCCGCGGGCGATGTCCGCCGTCATCATCAGCCGCTTGCGGTCGACGCGGTCCACGAGCACGCCCGCGAAGGGACCGAAGACGATCGACGGGAGCAGCCGCGACATCATCATCCCCGCCACGGCGAAGGCCTTCGCCGACGGCCCGTGAACGAGGCTCGAGACGAGGGCGGCGACCGCAACGAACCCCACCCAGTCGCCGAGGGACGAGACGGTCATCGCCGCCATCAGCTTGGAGAAGGTGGGATGCCGGAAGAGATCCTTGAGGGTCGCGGGCTTCGTCCCGCGAAGGACGGCGATGTCTTCGGCGACGGTGGCCACGGCTCGGCCCTGAGCCTAGCGCGTGAGAGTGACCGGTGGCCGGATGTGGCCGGGGACAAGCCCCGGCCCACGAGTTCCTACGCGTCCGCCGGGGCGGGCTCGCCCTTGACGACGTGGCCGCACTCGGTGCACTTCATATCGCCCTTGGGCTGGTAGGTCATGAGCTTGCCGCACTCGGGGCAGGGATCCGGGACCGGACGCTGCCATACCGCGAAGTCGCACTCCGGGTACCTGCCGCATCCGTAGAACGTCTTGCCTCGGCGGGTGCGCTTCACCACGAGCTCGCCCTCGCCGCACTGGGGACACGCCACGCCGGTGCTCTTCTGCTCCTTCTTGATGTACTTGCACTCGGGGTACCCGGAGCATCCGGTGAACGGCCCGTAGCGTCCGGAGCGGCGGATGAGCGGCTTGCCACACTCGGGGCAGTCCTCGCCGGTCTCCTGGGGCTCCTGCTTCACCTCGCCGTCGAGGTTCCGCGTGTAGCGGCATTCTGGGTAGTTGGAGCAGCCCACGAACTTGCCGGCTCGGCCGAGCTTCACGGTGAGCTTGCCGGGCTCGCGCCCCTCCTCCGGGCAGCGCGGGCACGTCTCGTCGAGGTCCTCCTCGAATCGCTCGATCTCGTCCTGCTTCTTCTCGAGCAGCCGTTCGAACGGGCCGTAGAACTCGTCGAGGACCTGGGTCCAGCCGAGCTTGCCCTCGGCGATGTCGTCCAGCTCCTCCTCGAAGTGGGCCGTGAAGTTCACGTCGACGATCTCCGGGAAGTGCTCGACAAGGAGGTCGGTGACCACCTCGCCCACGTCCTGCGGGAAGAACCGGCGACTCTCCAGGAGCACGTACTCGCGCGCGACCAAGGTGGAGATGATCGAGGCGTAGGTGGAGGGCCGGCCGATGCCGAGCTCCTCGAGCGCCTTGACCAGCGACGCCTCGCTGAACCGGGGCGGCGGCTGCGTGAAGTGCTGCTCTGGCAGGACCTCCAGCAGGCGAAGGACCAGCTCCGCGGTGAGCCTCGGGAGCCGCGCCTCGGCGTCCTGGTCGACCTCCTCCTCCTCGCGCCCCTCGAAGTACACGCGTCGGAAGCCGTCGAACTTCAACGTCTGTCCCGTGGCCCGCAGGAGATACGCCGACGGTCCGGCCGCAGCTATTTCGGGCGGGGTGGCCTCGATGTCCACGCTCACCTGGTCGAACCGGGCCTCGGTCATCTGTGACGCGACGGCGCGCTGCCAGATGAGCCGGTACAGCCGGGCCTGGTCGCGTTCGAGGTGCGCCTCGAGCGTCTCGGGGAGGCGGTGCGCGCCGGTGGGACGGATGGCCTCGTGCGCCTCCTGCGCCCCGCGCTGCTTCTTCTTGTACCGGCGCGGCTTGTCGAGCGCGTACTGGTCGCCGTACTGCTCCCGCACGACCTGCGCGATCTCCTGCAGCGCCTGCTCGGCGATGTTCACGGAGTCGGTTCGCATGTACGTGATGAGCCCGACCTGGCCCTCGCCGGGGATGGTCACTCCTTCATAGAGCTGCTGGGCCACGACCATGGTCTTCCGCGAGGAGAAGCTGAGCTTGCGCGCGGCCTCCTGCTGCAACGTGGACGTGGTGAACGGCGGCGAGGGCGACCGCTTGACCTCGCGCTCCCGCACCTCCTTGACCCGGTAGGCGGCCTCGCGGAGACGCTCCACGTGCTGCTGCGCGTCGGCCTCGGCGCCGAGCACCAGGCCGGTCTTGTCGGGGGACGCAGCGAGCTTGTCCTCGCCGACCTGGATGAGCCTCGCCAGGAACGCCGCTTCTGGGTCGGGGCTTGTCCCCGACTCCCCGTCGGGCGCGAGGCGCGCGTCGACCGTCCAGTACTCCTTCGCCTGGAAGGCCCGGATCTCGCGCTCCCGGTCGACGATCAGCCGCAGCGCGACCGACTGCACGCGGCCCGCCGACAGCCCGGTGCGCACCTTCTTCCACAGGATCGGGGAGATGCGGTAGCCGACGAGCCGGTCGAGGATCCTCCGCGCCTGCTGGGCCTCGACGAGCCGCAGGTCGAGGTTCCGGGGCTCGGCGAACGCCTCGAGGATCGCGTCCTTCGTGATCTCGGTGAACGTGACCCGCTTGGCGTCGGACGGCTCGACGCCGAGGATCTCCGCGACGTGGAACGCGATGGCCTCGCCCTCGCGGTCGTAGTCGGTGGCGAGGATGAGGTCGCCGGCCTTCTTGTACGCCGTCTTCAACGCCGTGACGGCCTTCTTCGAGGCCTCCGGCACGACGTACTGCGGCTCGAAGTTGCTCTCGGTGTCGACCCCGATCTTGTTCTTCGGGAGGTCGCGGATGTGGCCGTAGGAGGCCTTGACCGAGTAGCCGGAGCCCAGATAGCGCTCGAGGGTCTTGGCCTTTGTCGGGGACTCGACCACGACGAGTTTCTTTGGAGTTGTCTTTGCCGTCGCCTTTGGGGTTGCCATGGGGGATTCGCCTATCCGAGAGGGGATCTCTGCCGTGTCGAGGACCGGCCTCGACCGGGCCAGGGTAGCAGCCCCCGGCAAGACGGCCCCGGAAGCTCGGGCGGGCCGGTAGCCTGGGCCGGCCTTGGAACACCTCATCACCCACCCGGTCGCGTCGCACGGATACCTTGCCGTGTTCGTGCTCATGGCGATCAGCTGCGCGTGCATCCCGATCCCGTCGGAGATCGTCCTCGTGTTCGGCGGCGCCCTGGCGACCGAGGCCTTCGCGTCGTCGCAGGAGGTCCCCCGGCTGAGCTTCCTGGTGGTGGCGCTCGTCGGCGTCGCCGGGAGCGTCGCCGGATCGTGGATCGCGTACTGGGCCGGCTACGCGGGCGGGCGTCCACTCGTCGAGCGCTGGGGGCGCTACGTGCTCATCCGTCCCCACGAGGTCGACCGGGCCGAGCGCTGGTTCGAACGCCACGGCGAAGCCGCCGTCTTCTGGACCAGGGTGATCCCCCTCGTCCGCGCCTTCGTCAGCCTCCCTGCCGGCGTCGCCCGCATGCCCTTCTGGCGCTTCACCCTCTACACCGCCCTCGGCGTCATCCCCTGGTGCCTCGGCCTCACCGCCGCCGGCTACGCCCTCGGCACCAGATGGCACACCGTCGAGAGCTACGTCCGCCCCATCTCCATCGCCATCGCCGCCCTCCTGCTCGTCGCACTTGGCTGGTGGATCGTTCGCCGAGCCCGGGCCCGCCCTCGTCTCGGCGAGTAGGCCGGCCACGGGCGGAGGCGTTTGGCTCGGAATGCTTCCGGGAAGGTCCGACGGGTGAGGCTCATCGACGACGCCATCGATCGAGTCGACCGGATCCAGCGACGGCGGGCGGTCCTCGCGTTCCCCTTCGCGGTCGTGCGGAAGTTCTCCGACGACCAGGCCGGACGGCTCGCCGCGCTGACGGCCTACTACGCGTTCTTCTCCATGTTCCCGCTGCTCATCGTGTTCATCACGGTGCTGGGGATCCTGCTGCGCGACAACCCGCACCTCCAGCACAGCCTGGAGCAGTCGGTGCTCGCGCAGTTCCCGGTGATCGGGACCCAGATCAAGCACAACATCCACTCGCTCTCCGGTGGCGGCGTGGCGCTCGTGTTCAGCATCCTGGCCACGCTGTGGGCCGGGCTCGGCGCGATCAGGGCCGGGCAGGCGGCGATGGACACCGTGTGGGACGTGCCGCGGAAGGAGCAGCCGACCTTCCTGAGGCGGCTGTTCCGGTCCCTCGCCATGCTCGGCGTGTTCGGCGTGTTCATCCTGCTGACGACGGGGCTGGCCGGCCTGGCCACCACGGGCGCGAGCTTCGGAGCGGTGGCGAAGGTCGGCGGCATCCTCGGCGCCCTGGCGCTGAACTTCCTCGTGTTCGCGCTGGCCTTCCGGGTCCTCACCGTGGCCAGGATCTCCTGGCGCGACGTGGTGCCCGGCGCGATCTTCGCGGCCGTCGCGTGGGAGGCGCTGCAGCTCGGCGGCGCGTACATCGTCGGACATCAGATCAAGAACGCCAGCCAGACCTACGGGACGTTCGCGTTCGTCATCGCGTTGCTGTCGTGGATCTACCTCGGCGCGCAGGTGACCCTGTACGGCGCGGAGATCAACGTCGTTCGCGCGAGGCGCCTGTGGCCGCGAGCCCTGCGGGACCAGCCGCGAACCGAGGCGGACGAGATCGCGCTGAGGCGCAAGGCGAAACAGGAAGAGCGGGTCGACCGCGAGACCGTCGACGTCCGGTTCCGTCCGAAGGAGGACGACCCTCCCGAGGACCTCAAGCCCATCGGAGGTGGCGCCATGGAACAACGAACGACCGAACCCGTACCGGCACAACGTCCCGGCGATCAGTCGACGTTGCAGCTGGTGAAGTCGATCGCGAGCGACACCGGCACGCTCGTGCGCAAGGAGGTCGAGCTCGCGAAGCAGGAGATCCTGGAGGCCGTATCGGCCCGGCTGAAGGCCGCGGGTGCGCTCGGCGCGGCCGGCGCGTTCGGGTTCCTCGGCCTGCTGTTCGGCTGCGTCGCGGCCGTCGCCGGCCTCTCGCTCGTCGTGGCGACGTGGCTCGCCGCTCTCATCGTCACGGGATCGCTGTTCGCGATCGCCGGCCTCGCCGCGATGACGGGGCTCCTGCGGATGAAGAAGCCTTCGATGGCACCGACCGAAACCGTGCGCACCGTGAAGGAGGACGTCGAATGGGCAAGAGCGCAACTGAAACGGTGAGGGAGATCGAGGACACCAGGGATCGCCTGGAGTCCGAGATCCGCGAGCTCGAGGATCGTCTCCCGCAGCCGGCGGTGTGGACGAAGCGCCTGATCGGCGTGGCCGTGGGCGGCGGCATCGGCGGCACGCTGTTCTGGTTCGGCGTGCGGCGTGTCCGCGGGAGCCGGAAGGCCGCGAAGCGGAAGAAGAAGCAGGCCGCTCCGGTGAACGCCGTCATCCAGGTGCTGCCCGAGGAGTGGTCGAAGCGGGTCTCTTCCGCGCTCGAGAACGGCCAGGCGAAGAACGTCGCGATCGGCGTCGGCGGCCTGTGGCTCGCGATCCGGCTGGCCGAGCTGCGACAGCTTCGAAGGATGAACAGGGCGCTGATCGCGGGCGCTCGATAGCCGGCCGCGTGGCGTCCACCGTGGCGGGCCGGCTCCACGCCGAGCTCGAACAGGTCGAGGTCGGCTCGATCCCGTTCGAGCGCTTCCGGTCCGTGCTCGGGGACGGGCAGTACGACGAGTTCGTGGCGCGCTCCGAGACCGGTCGCGCGCTGCTCGATGGCCGGGTGCTGTGGAACGTGAACTCCACGAGCAAGGGCGGCGGCGTGGCCGAGATGCTGACGTCGCTCATCCGCTACGCCCGCGGAGCCGGCGTGGACGCCCGATGGCTGGTCATCGCCGGCGACGACGACTTCTTCGAGGTCACGAAGCGGATCCACAACCGGCTCCACGGCAGCCGGGGCGACGACGGACCCCTCGACGACGCGGAGCGCCGCTGCTACGAGGCCGTGCTCGAGGAGAACGCAGCGGGGCTCCTTCGGCAGGTGGGAGAACGCGACGTCGTGATCCTGCACGACCCCCAGACCGTTGGGCTGGCTGGAGCGCTCCGCGATGCGGGGGCGACCGTCGTGTGGCGATGCCACGTCGGCATCGACGAGCCCGACGACCTGGCACGGAGCGCCTGGGACTTCCTGCGTCCGTACGTCGATCGCGCGACGGCCTGCGTCTTCTCCCGACGCGAGCACGTATGGGCGGGGATCGACGACGACCGCGTTGCCGTGATCCCGCCGTCGATCGACGCATTCTCGCCGAAGAACCAGGACCTCGACGGCCGAACCGCCGCCGCCATCCTGGCCGCCGCGGGCGTCCGCGGCGAGCCCGGCGAGAGCGGTGCCGAGCCCGCGTTCGTTCGCGGCGACGGCAGCGAGGCCGCGGTGACGTCCCGCGCCGAGATGATCGAGGACGAGGCCCTTCCAATCGACGCCTCCGCCGTGACGCAGGTCTCGCGGTGGGACCGGCTGAAGGATCCGGTGGGGGTCCTCCGCGGCTTCGCGGAGCACGTGACCGACGCCGGCGCGCACCTGGTCCTGGCGGGCCCGGAGGCGAGTTCCATCGCCGACGATCCCGAGGGAACGGAGGCCCTTCGGGAGGTCCAGGAGGCGAGATCTGCGCTGCCCGGCGACGTCCGGGGCCGCGTGCACCTGGCGTGCCTCCCGGCCGCCGACACCGAGGAGAACGCCGCGATCGTGAACGCCCTCCAGCGGCTGTCCTCGATCGTGGTGCAGAAGAGCCTGGCGGAGGGATTCGGGCTGACGGTGGCCGAGGCGATGTGGAAGGCCCGCCCGATGGTGGCCAGCCGCGTGGGCGGCATCCAGGATCAGATCGAGCACGAACGCGACGGTCTGCTCGTCGACGATCCGGCCGACCTCGAGTCATTCGGCCGGGCGATCTCCTCACTCCTTCGCGATCCGGACAGCGCGAAGGAGATGGGGCGCAGAGCGAGGGAACGCGTCCGCGAAGAGTTCCTCGCGCCCCGCCACCTCATGCAGTACGTGGACCTCCTCGAGCGCGAGATCGGCTGACCGGTGCTGCTGAGCATCTTCCTCACGTGCCTCATCGCGGTGGCCATCACCACGGCCCTGTTGCTGCTGCTCGGTCACCGCCTGCACTTCTCCTCCCGGATCGTGGGGGTCATCCTGGCGGCGGCGGTGGCCGTGGGCGCGGGCGAGGCCGCCGCCGACCTGTGGAGCCTCCCGTCGAGCTACGTGCAGGCGGGCGAGGTCCTGGTGGTGGCGTTCGCGATCCTGATCGTGGCGCTGCGCCCGGTGTGGAACCCCATCGCGCAGGTGTTCTACGGGTGCCTGCTCGCCTCGGTCGTGATGTACCTCTCGTTCGCGGGGTTCATCACGTTCGCGAGTGGGCTGTCCCCCATCGGGGAGGCGGCCTCAGCGCTCCTGCTCCTGATGGAGGTCTTCGCGCTGGTGCTCTCGTGCTCCTTCGCGTTCGAGGGCATCGACGTGTTGTGCCGGTCGCGTTGGCAGCGTCCGATCGCGCCGCCCGACCCGAGCCACCTGCCCTTCGTGTCGCTGCACATCGCGGCGTACAACGAGCCGGCCGACATGCTCATCGAGACCATCCGGTCCGTCCAGGCCCTCGACTACCCCGACTTCGAGATCGTCGTCGTCGACAACAACACGAAGGACCGGTCGGTGTGGCAGCCCGTGTACGACTTCTGCCGCGAGGCCGAGCGGGTGAAGTTCGTCCACGTCGACGACTGGCCCGGCTACAAGTCCGGGGCCCTGAATCTCGTGCTCGAGAAGTACACGGATCCGAGGGCCGAGATCGTCGGGGTGATCGACGCCGACTACATCCTCGACCCGGCGTACCTGCGGAGCCTCGTCGGGTACTTCGCCGATCCCAACGTGGCGTTCGTGCAGAGCCCGCAGGACTACCGCGAGTACGAGAACGACACGTACCTGACCGCGTGCTACGACGCCTACAAGTACTTCTTCGCCACCACGATGCCCTCGCGCAACGACCGCAACTCGATCATCTTCGCCGGGACCATGGGCCTGCTCCGGCGATCCGCCATCGAGGAGCTCGGCGGCTGGGACGAATGGTGCATCACCGAGGATGCGGAGACGTCGCTCCGCATGCTGATGAAGGGCTATTCGGGCGTCTACGTGGCGGAGTCCTTCGGGCGCGGCATCATGCCGCTCAGCTTCGCCGCGCTGAAGAGCCAGCGGTTCCGGTGGTGCTTCGGGGGCATGCAGATCCTCCGCAAGCACCGGCGCGACCTCATGCCCTGGAACCGCGACCCCGAGAACAAGCTGACGCTCCCGCAGCGCGTGGACTACCTGCTGGGGGGGTTGCAGTGGCTGAACGACCTCGTGTACCTGGGCTTCACCTCGGTGCTGCTCGTGACCGGGGCCCTGCTGTACACGAAGGGGCAGATCGGCCTCCGCCCGCTGTTCGGCGTCGCGGTGCTGCTGCCGGCCGCGCTGATCGCCTCCGGAGTGCTTCGAGCGCTGTGGAGCCTCCGCCACCGAACCGGGATCGGCCTTCGCCGGGCCATCCTCGCGTTCCTCAACTGGCTGTCGATGTCGTGGACCGTGGCGGTCGCCTGCGTCCAGGGCCTCGTGCGGCGGGAGGGCGTGTTCATGCGCACGCCGAAGACTGCCGAGCGCAACCGGTTGGCCTCGGCGCTGTGGGCGGCGCGGACCGAGCTGCTCATCGCCGGCATGCTGTGGGCCGCGGGGGCCCTCGTGGCGGTCAAGGGGCGCGGCAACTGGTTCCTGCTGGCGCTCTTCGCCTGGCAGGGGATGGTCTACGCCTCGGCGCCGTTCATGTCGTGGCTCAACCTGCACACGCGGCTGTCGGGACCGCTCGAGGAGCGGGCCCGCACGGAGTGGCTCCGTGATCGGATCGGAACCAGGGTGGCGTTCTACGTGGGAGCGACGGCCGGCCTGGTGGCCCTCGCCATCCTCGTAACGGTTGTCACCCTCGGCGGGTCCAACCCAGGGCGACCGGTTCGCGATCCGTTCGCGCTGCCCCAACGCGCCCCGACCGACCAGGGCCCGCTGCAGGAGTTCCTCAAGGGATCCGCCCCCGGCCCATCGCCCACGCCGTCCGGTCCGGTGCCCGGCAGCGCCGCCGCCCAGCCATCGCCGTCCCCCAGCGGCACGACCGAGGAGACGACCCCGCCCCCGACGCCCGCCCC
>JBHELK010000003.1:0-18916 GCA_046263085.1 Actinomycetota bacterium | reverse complement strand
CACGGTCCACGCGATCACGCGCCGGACGCGACCGCCGTCCTCGTCCGGCGGCACCTCGGCCATGACCGCGGTGGACCCGGCCTGCTGCCGGATGGCCTGGGTCTGCTCGGGCGCCAACAACGGCGTCGCCAGCGGCGCCTCGCCGTGGCGGACCCTGGCCAGGTCGGCTCGCATCTCCTCAGCGCTCTGGTAGCGGTTGGCCGGGTTCTTCGCCAGGGCCTTCATGGCGACGGCCTCGAGGCCCTTCGGCACCGACGGGTTCACGCGCGTGGGCAGCGCCGGATCCTCGCGAACGTGCTTGTACGCCACGGCCACCGGGGAATCGCCGGCGAACGGCGGCTGCCCGGCCAGCATCTCGTAGAGCACCACGCCGAGTGAGTAGATGTCCGACCGGCCGTCGACCGGCTCGCCCTGCGCCTGCTCCGGCGACAGGTAGGTGGCGGTCCCCAGCACGGTCGCGGTCTGGGTCAGCGTGTCGCCCGAGGCCGTGGCCCGGGCGATGCCGAAGTCCATGACCTTCACCTCGCCGGCCGGCGTGATCATGATGTTCGCGGGCTTGATGTCGCGGTGCACGATGCCCTGTGCGTGCGCGAACGACAGCGCAGCCGCGACCGCCTCCGCGATCTCCGCCGCGCGCTCCGGGAGGAGATGGCCCTCGGCTCGCAGGATCTGCGCGAGCGTGCGGCCCTGTACGTGCTCCATGACGATGTAGTGCGTGCCGTCGTCGGAGCCCGTGTCGTAGACGGAAACGACCCCCGGGTGGTTCATCCGCGCGGCGGCCTGCGCCTCGCGCCGGAAGCGTTGGACGAAGTTCTGATCGCGTGCGTAGTTCGGCGACAGCACCTTGATCGCCACGGTGCGTCCCAACACGCGGTCGGTCCCGCGGTAGACCTTTGCCATCCCGCCCTCACCGAGCGTCTCCTCGAGCTGGTATCGCCCGCCGAGAACCGGCCCCTCGTCGCTCAACCTTCATCTCCGTGCTTGTCGTGCCCCTTGGCGTGACCCTTGGCATGGCCCTTGCCGTGATCCTTGCCGTGCTCCTCATCGCCCTGATCGCCCCCCGGCGGAGGGACGACCTCCTCCGGCCCGAGGGACACCACGAGGGCCACGTCCCCGCCGTTCGGAAGGGAGGCGCCGGCGTGCGGCTTCTGCCGGATGACGGTTCCGGCAGGTAGGTCGGAGATCTCCGAGCTGAAGTGGGGGACGAGCCCAAGCCCGAGCGCCTTCACCTTGGCATCGTGACCCGCGGACCCCACGAAGCGGGGGACGCTCACGACGTTCGATCCGGAGGTCGCCACGCCTGCCCCGACGAGCGCCAACGCCACGATCGCGGCGCCGGCCAGCCATCGCAGCCTTCGCTGGCGCCGCGGCCGTCCGGGTGCGATCGACCCGGGCGGCACGTTCAGTCCGAGGACCTTCGTCCGGCCGCCGTTCCGAGCGGGCGAAGCCTCCGCCACCGGGAGCACCGCGGTGTCGGATCCCGCCGCGGCGATGGGCGCCGTCGCCACGGCTCCGTCCACCGTGCTCGCCGCCGTAGCGCCACCCCCGTCACGCCCGAGGTTCGCGGTACGGAGCCCGGCGGCGAGCGCGTCGGGCGAGGGCCGGAGCGCGGGGTCCTTGGCCAGGCACGCGTGCACGGCTTCGGCGAGCTGCGGCGGCGTGCCGGGACGCAGCTCCCCGATGGGCCGGGGGCGCTCGTGCATGTGGGCGAGCGCGGTGGCGACCGGCGTCTCCCGCAGGAACGGCGCCTCCCCTACGAGGGCCTCGTACAGCACGACGCCGAGCGAGTACACGTCCGAGGCCGGCGTGGCGCGCTCGCCCTCGGCCTGCTCCGGCGAGATGTAGCGCGACGTCCCCATGACCGCGCCGGTGGCCGTCAGCCCGGTCGCGCCCTCGAGCGGTGCGGCGATCCCGAAGTCCATGACCTTCACCGCACCCTGCGGTGTGAGCATGATGTTCGCGGGCTTCACGTCGCGATGGACGATGCCGGCGGCGTGCGCGTGGGCGAGCGCGTCGGCCACGGCCGCGCCGACCCGCACGACCTCGCCGGCGCCGAGTCTGCCCAGGCGCTCCAGTCGCTCGGCGACCGTCTCGCCGTCGATGAGCTCCATGACGATGTACGGCCTGCCGTCGTCCTCCCCGAAATCGAACACACCGGCGATGTTGGGATGCGACAGCCCCGCGGCGGCCTGCGCCTCCCGGCGGAACCGCTCCGTGAAGCGATCCGAGGCGGCGAGTCCCTCGTTCAGGACCTTGACGGCCACGCGCCGGTGCAGCGTCTCGTCCTGGCCCGCCCATACCGTGCCCATGCCGCCCGAGGCGATCCGCTCCTGGAGCCGGTAGCGCCCTCCCAGGACGATGCCCGTCGCCGGCGACGTCATCGGTCCCGCCTCCGACCCATCACTCTCCGATCCCCAGCGCGGCCTGGATGATGGCCTTCGCCACCGGGCCGGCCACGGTGCCGCCGGTGGCCTCGGCGCCGTTGCCGCCTCCGTTCAACAGAACGACGGCCACGGCGATCTCGGGGTTCTGGGCCGGGGCGAACGCCACGAACCACACGTGCGGGTTCCCGGACGGCGTCTGCGCCGTGCCCGTCTTCGCCGCCACGTCGACCCCGGGGATCTGCGCGGGCGTCCCCGTGCCGGACCGGACAACGTCGACCATCATCTGGGTCATCGTCGCCGCCGTGTCCGAGCGGATGGGCTGCCCCCACGGCTGCGGGTGGAACGAGCGCAGCACGTCGCCACCGGGCCCCCGGATCTCCTTCACCAGCTGGGGACGCATCTCCACGCCGTGGTTGGCGATGGCCGAGGCCACCAGCGCCATCTGCAGCGGGTTGGCCGCGACGTCGGCCTGCCCGATGGCCGAGAACGCCAGCAGCGGCAGGCGATCGGGGAAGAAGCTCGCCGGCGGGAATCGCCCCTCGGCGAGCGGCACGTCGAACGGGATGTTCTGGTTGAACCCGAACTTCTCCGCCTCCGCGCTCAGCACCTCGGCGCCGAGCTTCAAGCCGAGCTCGGCGAAGGTGATGTCGCACGAAACCGTGAGCGCCGCCGCCAGCGTGATCGAGGACCCGCCCGGGCACGTCACCCCGGCGAAGTTGTGGAACTTGTGCGTGGTCTGGGGCAGCGTCAGCTCGGAGGGGTTCGGCAACCGCGACTGTGGGGTGTACCCGTTCTCGAGCGCCGCGGCCGTGTCGATCAACTTGAACGTCGACCCCGGTGGATAGATCTGGTCGGTCGCGTTCGACAGCAGCGGTTTCGACGGGTCGTCGTTCAGCTGCTTCCACGCGCGCCGGATCGCCCCCGGGTCGTGGCTCGACAGCTCCGTCGGGTCGTAGCTCGGGTTCGACACCATGGCCAGGACCTCGCCCGTGCGGGGATCCATGGCCACGGCGGCGCCCGGCCGGCCGGACAGGGCCGCGGATGCCGCCTGCTGCAGTTGCGGGTCGATCGTGGTGACCACGTCCGCGCCGCGCTTCGGGCGGTTCAGGATCTCGTCCTCGATGGTCGAGGGAAGCAGCTCGCTGGCGTGCGCACCGAGGTAGGTGTTCTCGCTCGACTCGATGCGGCTGCGGCCGTACACGAGGGAGTAGTAGCCGGTGACGTCCGCGTACAGCGGTCCCTGCGGATACAGGCGCAGGAACTTCAGCCGTCCCTTGGTCGGCACGCTGCGGGCGAGCTCGGTGTGCAGGTCGCGCGCGAGGATCGCCCCGCGGTCGATCTTGTACTCCTGGATGATGATGCGGAAGTTGGCGGGGTTGCCCGCCAGGTCGTCCGCCGCGAACACCTGCAGGTAGTTCACCTGCGCGAACAGGATGGCGAACATCACGGCCATGGCCACCGCCAGCCGGCGGATCTGCCTATCCATCGCCCGCCTCCGGTGTGGCGGGGCTCGTCCCCGCCGTCGCTCCCGACGAGATCCTGATGAGCAGGGCCAGGAGGATGTAGTTCGCCAGCAGGCTGGACCCGCCGTAGGACACGAACGGTAACGTGACGCCGGTGAGCGGGATCACCCGCGTCACGCCCCCCACGATGATGAAGGTCTGGATCCCGAGGATCGCGGCGAGGCCGGCGGCGAGGAGCTTGCCGAAGCCGTCCTGTTGATCGATCGCGGTCTTCAGGGCCTTCCCCACGAGCACCAGGAAGAGCAGCAGCACGGCGGTCGAGCCGAGCATGCCGAGCTCCTCCCCGATGGCGGCGAAGATGAAGTCGGTCTCCGCGAACGGGATCTCGTTGGGTTGTCCCTGCCCCAGGCCGGACCCGCCGATGCCGCCGGTGGCCATGGCGAACTCCGACTGGGCGAGCTGGTAGCCGCTTGCGTGCAGGTACTTCGGCTCGAGCGCGTGCTGCCAGATCACCACGCGCTCCTTCACGTGTCCGAACGTGGAGTACGCCATGAACGCCCCGATCGCGAACAGGAGCGCCCCGACGACGAGGTACGCGACGCGGGCGGTGGCCGTCCAGAGCATGACCACGAAGATGCCGAAGTACAGGAGCGACGCGCCGAGATCCTTCTCCAGGAACAGGATCACCAGCGACACGCCCCACGCCACGAGCACCGGTCCGAGGTGCTTGAGCTCGGGGACGTGGAACGGCCCGAGACGCGCCCTCGCCTCCTGCAGCAGCTCGCGCTTGTTGTTCAGGTACGAAGCCAGGAACACGACCATGAACACCTTGCCGAGCTCCGCCGGCTGGAACGTGAGCGGCCCGAACCCCACCCACACCCGCGAGCCGTTGATCTCCTTGCCCAGGCCCGGGACGATGGGCAGCAGGAGCAGGCCCACCGCCAGGAACCCGATCGTGTAGGTGAAGACGTCGAGACGGCGATGGTCGCGGACCGCGAGGAGCGTCGCGGCGAACACGATGAGCGCGACGATCAGCCACGAGGCCTGCTCCGTGGACCTGCTGGGGTCGAGCCGGTAGATCATGGCGAACCCGATGCCGGTGAGCAGCGCGGCCGACGGGAAGAACGCCGGATCGGCGTGCGGCGCGAGCCGCCGGACGACGAGGTGGCCGGTCACGTAGCCGATGGCGAAGAGCGCCGCGTATAGGGGCAGGTTGGACGGCGCGGTGCCGCGACGTCCCAGGCCGACGAGCACGAACGCCGTGATGGCCAGGACGACGGCCAGGATGGTGAGCGCGAGGGACGGCCCGGCGGTGGTCTGTCGGCGTGGGAGCGCGGCGTCGCTCACGTGCACCCCGGCGGCTTCTGCGGCTTCTGTGGGCCCTTCTGCGAGTTCTGCTGCGCGATGAGGTCGCGGCAGATCGAGTCGATGACGTGGTTCGCGTCCGATTCGCTGTCGACCGTGATGCCGCTGTCGAGGTCCCGGTAGGGCGCCAGGCGCCGTACGTCACCGGCCGCGATCCCGGTCTCGCGCACGCTCCGCGACAGGTCGATGCCGACGACCGTGCTCGGGATGCCCCGGAAGATCGTGACGTGGCCGTTCTGCTGCCCCACGTACCACTGGCCGTTGATGTACAGCCCGAACGCGGTCAGGCCTCCGATGACGAGAACCAGCGCGATGCCGACCCACAGCAGCGCCCGGCGCCGCCGGCGGGGCGGATGCCCCTCGGCCTCGCCCGGGGCCACCCGGGGGATGGCCGCGGTCACGTCGGGTCTGGGGGTCTCCGCCGTCGAGGGGGCCGGAGTGGTGCCGGCGGTGGCGAAGGCGCCGCCCGACGTCTGCGCGAGGGTCTCGACGCCGTCGCCGGGCTCGAGGGCCATGACCACCACCGTGATGTTGTCGAGGCCGCCCGCACGGTTCGCCGCGTCGACCAGCATCTCGGCCGCTTCCTGCGGGTCTCGGTGGCCCTCGAGGATCTCCCGGACCGACTCGTCGCGCATCATCCCGGTGAGGCCGTCGCTGCAGAGCAGCACATGGTCGCCCTCCTGCACGTCCACGGTCAGCTCGTCGACCTCGACGTCGCGATCCACGCCGAGCGCGCGGGTGAGGATGCTCCGCTGGGGGTGCGTGTGCGCCTCCTCCTCGGAGATCTTGCCCTCCTGCACCATGCGATGGACCAGGGTGTGGTCCTCGGTGAGCTGTCGGAGCTCGCCGTCGCGCAGGAGGTACGCGCGGGAGTCGCCGACGTGCGCGAGGTGCAGGGTGGATCCGTCGAGGACGGCCGCGGTGACGGTCGTGCCCATCCCGGCCACCGCGCGGTCGGAGGCCTGGCGCTCGAACACGGCCCGGTTCGCCTCCCGGACCCGCTCCGGCAGCCCCGCGGGGTCGCGCTGCGGCATCCCGGAGAGGACCTCGACCGCCATCGACGACGCGACGGCCCCGCCACGATGCCCGCCCATCCCGTCGGCCACCACGTACAGCGGATGGCTCGCGAGATAGGAATCCTCGTTCCGTTCCCTCGATCGTCCGACGTCGCTCGAGGCGCCAACGCGGAGCTTCATCGCTTCAGCTCCAGGGTGGTCTTCCCGACCCGGACCTCGTCGCCGGCCTGGATCTCGACCGATCCGGTCACGCGCTGGCGGTTCAGGTACGTGCCGTTCGTCGAGCCGAGATCCTCGACGTGCCACGCCCCGTCCTTCGGGTACAGCCTGGCGTGAAAGTTCGAGACGTACGTGTCGTCGAGCCGGATGTGACACGCCTCCGCCCGCCCGATCTGGATGGTGGAGCTGAGGCGGTGCGACCCGATCTTGCGCCCGTCGTCGTCCTTGACCACCACGGCCTGTGGGGCTCTCCCCTTGCCCTTCGTCCGGGACTCCGACCTCGGGACGGCCCGCCGCCCGTCCTTGCGGCCGGCGATCTCGACGCCCACGGCGCGGATGGCGCGATACACGAAAAAGTACACGAGCGCGATGAACGCGTACTTGAGGACGGCGATCACGAACGGAGAGATGAGGGCGAGCACTGCCATCAGCTGGTCCGGAACTCGAGGACGGTGTTCCCGATCGTGATGCGGTCCCCCTGCTGCAGCGTGTGTTCGGAGACCGTCGTCTGGTTGACCATCGTGCCGTTGGTGGAGCCGACGTCGACCACCACGTAGCCGTCGGCGGTGCGGCGGACCTCCGCATGGTGGCGGGAGGCTCCCGGATCCGCCAGCACGACGTCGCACTCGCCCGTGCGTCCGATCGTGACGACGTCCTTGTCGAGGACGAAGCTCTTCGTGGGGGAGCCGTTCTCGATCAGATAGAGGAGCCCGGTGTCGCCGGCCGCCGCGTCCGCGGCCCGGCCCTCGTTCTCTCTCGCGACGCGCTGCATCTCACCGGTCATCGGGCGGTCGGGCCCCTCGACCAGAGCCGCCTCGCACCGGAACTGGCCGCGGCCGAGCGTGTCGTCGACCTCGAAGACGACATCGGCGGGACCCACGAGCTCCCACTCTCGCTCCGCGGCGCCGTCGCGCACGAGCTGGCGCAGCTCGGCCGCGAGGGCCTTCTCGGCCTGCGCGAACCGCTCGTGATCGTCCGGGGAGATCCGGAACGTGTAGCGGTTGGGGGCCCACACGTTGCGTACGCCGGTCGTGTGCCCCGCCTCCATCTCGCGCAGCGCTCGCTTGCCGAGCTCCACGGGTTGCAGGCCGGAGCGGAAGGCTTTGGCGAAGAATCCCTCCACCAGGCCCTCCAACCGCCGCTCGAAGTCGCGCAGGATGCTCACGAGGTTTCCGCGTTTTCGCAGGTAGTGGGGCGATCCGCGGCGATCATAGCTTGCCGCTCGAAGCTACATGCCCCCGGCGGGGGCGCCGAAACGCCCGCGGTTGCTCGACGGTGCGGGCGAGAGGACTCGAACCTCCACGCTCTTACGAGCACGCGGTCCTGAGCCGCGCCTGTCTACCAGTTCCAGCACGCCCGCGCGGGTGCGTCCCAAGTGTATCGGCGGCCGCGACGACGTGTCCCCGCCCGGTGACCTTTGCACGCGGCGATCGCTCTCCGATAGCGTGCGTGCCCCGAGACGAGGAGCCATGAGCACACCACCGCCCCCCCACCCCGCAGCCCCCGCCGCCCCGCGCGTCGAGCAGGGCCTCCGAGGTGGGCGTGGCCGGCCGCTGCCGGGGTGGCCGTGGTGGCGGTGGTCCTCATCCTCGTGACCCGCGATTCCGGTGGGGTACCGGAGGAGGTCGCTGCCTCCCGGACCGCCTCGCCCGGTGCGACGCTGGTCGTCCCGCCGAGTGTGCCACCGACCACTCCCGGAACCGACTCCTCGACGCCCTCTCCGACGGCCGGGGCGACCTCCCCCGAGTTCCAGGACCTCATCGCTCGGCTTCCGGACGTGCTGGTGGACTGCACCGAGCTCCCACCGGGCGGGTACTACGAGAACGCGGTCGCGGTCGCGGATTGCTCGATCTCCGATCCGCCGTACGTGCGCAGGTACGTGCGCGCCGACTTCTACGAGCTCGCTTCCGAGTCCGAGGCTCTCGATGTCTACGCGTCCGTCGTTCAGGACGGCGGATTCGTTCAGGACACCCGGCGCGTGCTCGACCGGCGAGGGCGGGGAGCTCGGTTGGAGCGGGGGCGGCGGTGAGGGTCGCGTCGTGTGCGGAGCCGGCGACGCCACGGTCGCGGACTCCATCACCAGCCTCGTCTGGACGACGGGTGGATCCTCGATCATCGGACAGCTCCAGATCTACGCCTCCAGGATGTCGCTCGAGGACCTCTACGGGGTGTGGCAGGACTTCCCGGTGTTCGGGGCCTGAGCGATCGACGACGACGAGGCGACGGCTTACTCGGGATCCTCGAGGCGCTCGGAGAGCGCCTTCGCGCACGCCACGCCGGCCACGGCGCCCTTCGCAGCAGCGACCTGCACCAGCTGGTCGCCCGGCGTGAGGTCGCCGACGGCGAGCACACCCTCCACCGACGTGCGGCCGCACTCGTCGACCCGCACGTAGCCCTCGCCGTCCAGCTCGCACCCGAGCCCCCGAGCGAGCTCCGTGCGAGGGTGATGGGCGATCGAGAAGAACGCGAGCTCGCACTCGAGCTCCTCGCCGCCCTCGAGGACCAGCCCCCGGAGCGCGCCCCGCTCGCCGAGGAAGCCGTCGACGGCCTCCTCCCGGATGTCGATCGCGGCGCCGGCGAGCTCGCGTCGGTTCGCCGCGTCGCCCCGGAACGACCGCCCCTCGGTCACCACCGTGACCCGCCGCGCCCACTCCAGGAGCCCCCTCGCGAACCCGGTGACGTGCTCGTCCCACCCGATCGCCGCCACCGCTCGCTCCTTCGCCTCGTAGCCATCGCACGCCGGGCAGTGGAAGACGTCGGCCCCGTAGTGGTCGAAGAACCCCGGGATGTCGGGGAACTCGTCCTCGACGCCGGTCGCGAGCACCAGCCGTCGCGCGGTGAGGGTCGCGTCGGTCGTCTCGACCCGGAACCGGCCCGCCTCGCCCGCGATCGCGGTGGCGCGCGTGGCCGCGATCCGGACGGTGGGATATCGCTCCAACGCGGCGCGGGCTCGTCGCAGGAGCTCGGCGGGATCCTCGGGGTCGAGGCCGAGGTAGCCATGCATCCGCTCGACCCATCGATTGCGGTACTCCGCGCTGTCGAGCACGACGACGGTCCTGCGATACCGCGCCAGCCAGGTGGCGGCGGCGAGCCCGGACGGCCCGCCCCCCACGACGACCGCGTCCACGACCTCGTCCATGTGCGAGGGTTCTACCCGGTCGAACGGGCGAGCACCGGAGGAACGCGTTGGGCATCCAGCCGCCGGAGATGGAGCTTCCGACACCCGCTCCCGGTGCCGAGCCCTCGCTCGCGCGGCGGGCTGCGGCCGGCGTCGCGTGGGAGGGGCTGTCCTACGTCCTCGGGAAGCTCCTGCTGCTGGTCTCGACCGTGGTGCTTGCGCGCATCCTGGCGCCGCATGAGTTCGGTGTCGTCGCGCTGGCCATGGTGTTCATCCTGTTCGTCGAACAGATCACCGATCTCGGCGTCGCGGAGGCCCTCGTCTACCTGCCGCCGGACCGCCGGCGCACCGACGCCGCGCTGGCTATCACAGTGGGGTGGTCGGCGGTGCTGGTCGCCGTGGCGCTTCTCATCTCTCCCGCCGTCGCTCGCTTCTTCGGAGGCGGCGAGGTCGGGGCGATCTTCCGCGTGCTGTCCGCCGGGCTGGTGTTGCGGGGGCTCACGGAGGTCCCGGACGCCCTGCTCCGCAAGGATCTGCGGTTCCGGCGCAAGCTCGTGGCGAACGTCGGGCAGGTGGTCGTGCAGGCGGGGGTGTCGATCGCGCTGGCCGCTGCGGGGGCCGGACCGTGGGCCATCGTGTACGGGTATCTGGCGGGGACCGCGGTGTGGAGCGTCGTGGCCTGGGCCCTCGTGGAGTACCGGCCCTCGGCCCGGTTCTGGATCCTCGACCGCGAGGTCGCCCGCCCGCTCCTGCGGTACGGGCTCCCCGTTGCGGGCGAGGTGCTGCTGCTCGCGCTCGTGTTCAACGTCGACTACCTGATCGTGGGGCGTCGCCTGGGCGCCGATCCGCTGGCCTACTACTCGCTCGCGTTCCGCGTGCCGCAGATGGTGATCATCAACGTGCTGTACGTCCTGGGCCAGGTGGCGTTCCCCGTGTACACCATCGCCCGGGCCGACCGGGCGCAGCTTCGCGAGGCGTACCTCGGCAACGTCCGGGTGCAGAGCGTGTACGGGGTGTGCGCGGGCGTCGGGCTCGCCATGGTGGCCCCGATGCTGGTGCGGGTGGTGTTCGGTGTCCGATGGTCCCCGGCGATCGTCCCGCTGGAGGGGCTCGCGCTGTACACGGCGTTCCGCTCCGTCGGCCTGGGGGCGGGCGAGGTCCTGAAGGGGGTCGGCCGGCCGATGGCGGCCGTGGCCCTGGCCCTGCTGCGCGCGGCCGTGCTCGTGCCCGTGCTCCTGCTCTCGGTCGGTCACGGCATCGACGCGGTGGCGACGGCGCAGGCCACGGTGGCATTCTCGCTGGCGCTGGTGATGGAGGCGGTGGCGGCCAGGGCCGTCGGTGTCAGCGGGCCGGCGCTCGTGTCGGCGCTCACGCCGGCCGTGGTTGCGGGCGCGGCGACGGCCGCCGGGGCGGCAGTGGGGCGGTGGCTCGTCCCCGGACCCGACGTCGTCCGTCTCGTCGTGGGGATCGCGCTCGGAGGTGGGGCAGGCTTCGGCGCGCTGCTCGTCGCGGACCGGCCACTCGTCAGACGGTTGATCGGATTGATGAAGCGGGCCGCCGCCGAACCGACGGCCTGAGGGGTCAGCTCTCCGCCGCGACCTCGCGGTACGTGTCGAGCAGCGCCCGCGTGACGTCCATCTGCGCGAACTCCCGCTTCACCCGGGCCCGGGCCCGCCTGCCCATCTCCTCGCGCTCCTCCGGGTTGGCCAGGAGCTTGCCGATGGCGGCGGCGAGTCCCTCCGGATCGCGCGGCTCCACGAGGAGGCCGCTCCCCTCGGCGAGGATGTGCGGGATGTCGCCGACGGTCGTCGCCACCACCGCGGCCTCGCTCGCCATGGCCTCGAGCACCGTGAACGGGAAGCCCTCGCCGTGGGACGGCAGGCACACGATGTTGGCCCGAGCCAGCAGGCCCGCGACCTCCTCCGGGCCGACCTCTCCCATGAACCACACGTTCGACAACCCAGCGTCCTCGAAAGCGCGCTGGATCCGTTCGAATGCTCCGGGTCCGTCCTGTGTGCCGTCGCCGGCGATCACCACCCGCATCGACTGCTCGCCGTCCCAGCGCATCGAGACCAGGGCGTCGCGGAGATCGAGCAGGCCCTTCGCCTCGCTCACCGTGCCGACGTAGAGCAACACGGGCGGCTCGCCCTTCGGGCCCGTGGCGAAGCGGCGTACGTCGATGCCGTTGCCGATCCGCCGCACGTTGCCCGCGATGGCGGCCACGGCGTCCTCCGCGGGGTGTGAGACGACGATCAGCCGATCGGCGAGGCGCGTCACGACCCGGAAGAGGGTGCGGTACTCGCGGGAGCGCAGCGACGTCTCCACCATCCCCGTGTGCAGGTGCAGGATGACGCGGGCTCCCGCCGAGCGGGCGGCCGTCGCGAGCGTCACGGCTCGGGAGAGGGGGAGGATCGGCGCGCCGGCCATGTTGAGGTGCACGACGTCCGCGCCCCTCGCGCGGCGGAAGACGGCGGCGGTGTGCCCGAGCGCGCCGCGGACGTTCGGAGCCGAGAGCGCACCGGGCTGCGTGTTGGGGGGCAAGGGAGTCGGGAGGTACTCCAGCTCGGCGTGCTCCCCGAGCCAGGGGTCCTCCAGGAGCTGCCGGATGAAGGTGTTGATGCCCCCTGGCGAGGGCTGGCCCACGATGAGCACTCGCGGGCGCGCTCGAGCGAGCCGGAGCGGTTCGCGTGTTTCCTCGAGGAGTCGGGCGGTGCGCACAGAGCTCCTGGGTGACTGGGGGAGATATCTTACGGGACCTCCCGAACCCGAACCAGATGTCTCTGAGCGAGCCGTGACCAGGATCCTCTGTTACCACTCGGTCGACCGCGACTGGCGGTCGGCGCTCGCCGTCACGCCCGAGGCATTCGCGGGGCAGATGGCATGGCTCGCGGGTCACCGTGAGGTCGTGCCGCTGGAGGGGGCCATCGCCCGGATGACCCCGGCGGGAGGCCTTCCCCGCGGCGTCGCCTCCATCACGTTCGACGACGGGTACGCCGGCATGGCGGAGCACGCCGTGCCGGTGCTGCGGCGGCTCCGGCTCCCGGCCTCGCTCTTCGTGGTCACCGGATCCTTCGACGGGTCTGCCGGGCCCGAGCGATGGCTCGACGAGCGGGACCGGCCCGAGACGCCGGTCGGGGTGGTGGGCGAGGAGACGGTGCGCTCGCTCGCCGCGGAGGGATGGAGCATCGGGTCGCACAGCCACACGCACCGGGACCTCACCGAGCTTGGCGAGGACGAGTGTGAACGCGACCTCCGGACCAGCAGGGACGTGTTGGAGTCCATCCTCGGCGGGCCGGCCGCCGTGCTGGCGTACCCGCGGGGGCGGCACGCGGCGCACGTCCGGCGCGCCGCTCGGCGCGCCGGGTTCCGGTACGCGCTGTCGCTGCCGGAGGAGCCGGCGCCGGCCGGCGACATGGCCATCCCGCGCGTGGGCATCTACCGTGGCGACGGCGTGGGGGCGCTGCGGCTCAAGCTCTCCCGGTGGTACCTGCCGTTCCGGACGAGCCCGGCGTTCCCCGTCGCACGGCGGGTGGCGCGGGCGGTTCGAGGAGGATCGTGATGGCGAAGGTGGAGACGGAGCGACGCGGCCCGGTGACGATCGCGACGATCAACCGGCCCGAAGTGCACAACTGTTTCGACGGCGAGACGGCGGACCTCATGACCGCCGCGATCGAGTCGTTCGCGTCCGACGACGACGCACGGGTGCTGGTGGTCACCGGCGCGGGCGATCTCGCGTTCTGCTCCGGCGCCGACCTCAAGGCCCCCGGGTCGCTCATCGGCCGGGCCGACGCGGAGCGCACGGCGCCCATGGGGTTCGCGAAGCTCGACCCCGGCAAGCCGGCGGTGGCCGCCATCGAGGGGTACTGCTTCGCAGGCGGCTTCGAGCTCGCGGCGTGGTGCGACTTCCGCATCGCGGGCGAGACCGCCGAGTTCGGATGCCTCAGCCGGCGATGGGGCGTGAACTACGTCGACGGCGGTACGCAGCGTTTCCCGAGGATCATGGGGACGGGCAACGCGCTGTACCTGCTGGAGACGGGGATGCGCATCGACGCGCGCCGGGCGCGGGACATGGGGTTCGTGCAGGAGGTCGTGGCGCCGGGAGCCGCGCTTCCGCGAGCGCTCGAGCTGGCCGAGCGCATCGCGGACTATCCCGGGGAGCCCGGCCTGCGGGCCGACCGGGCCTCGACCCTGGCCGCGTTCGGCCTGCCCCTCGAGCAGGGACTCGAGATGGAGGGGCGTGACGGGCTCGCCGCGCTCGGCGACCCGTCGGTGGCAGATGGCCTGGCGCGTTTCGTTTCAGGCGACCGGCCCGACGCTCCTCGTCCCGCGGGCTGAACTTCGCCCGGGTGGCGTCCCCGCCGGCGTTGCCCCGCGCTCGCAGTTGCTCCGGACGCCGCTGAAACACACGTCGGTTCCCGGTCCGCCGTCGAGGGTGTCGTCCCCGTGCTGAAGCGTCGCGTCCAGGACGTCGTCGCCGGCACCGCCGTCCAACGTGTCGCGCTGGTTGCCGCCGAGGAACCGGTCGGCGCCGTCGCCCCCGCTGATGGCGTCGTCGCCGTCGCCGCCGTATCCGCCGTCGTCACCGGGTCCGCCCAGGATGGCGTCGTCGCCGCCACCGCCGAAGAACGCGTCGCCGCCGGGCCCGCCGTCGAGCTCGTCGGCCCCGAATCCGCCCATGAGGAGGTCGTCGCCGCTGCCGCCGGCCAGGCTGTCGGCGCCGGGTTCCTTCACGCCGCCCTCGAGCACGTCGCCGCCGGATCCACCGTCGATCACGTCGGCGCCCTGCTCGCCGAAGATGCCGTCGACCCCGGAGCCGCCCAGGACGTGGTCCGCTCCGCCGCCGGATCGGACCTCGTCGTCCCCCGACCCCGCGCACACCACGTCGGCGCCGCCGCCGGCCTCCACCACGTCGTCGCCCCCGCCGGCCGCGATCACGTCCGGCCCGTCGGTCCCGATCAGGACGTCGTCGCCCGACGTGCCCACGATGGTGGCCGCCAGGCCGCCGCACATGGCCGCGCCGGTTCCGGGCCCGTTCCGTGCGGGCCGGCAAAGGTCGTTCCGCTCGCCGCCGATGCAGGCGTTGTCGCCGTCTCCGCCGTCCAGCGTGTCGTTGCCGCGGTCGCCGTCGAGGATGTCGTTCCCCTCGTCGCCGTGGAGCCGATCGTTGCCCGGCCCCCCGAACAGCCTGTCGGCGCCGGTCCCGCCGACCAGCACGTCGTCGGACTGGTCGCCGACCACCACGTCGTCGTCGAATCCTCCGTCGAGATCGTCGCGTCCCTTCAGGCCGTGCAGGACGTCGCGTCCCGGCCCGCCGTCGAGGGCATCCGAACCGGGCCCGCCGCTGAGGATGTCGTCGTCCGCCCCACCGGAGAGCTCGTTGCGACCGTGGTCCCGCGCGCCGGCCGTCATCACGTCGCGGCCCGGCCCGCCGGACAGCACGTCGTCATCGAGCTGCCCCAGGATCCCGTCGTCGCCCTCGCCGCCGTCGATGAGGTCGGCGCCGTGGCCGCCGAGGAGGCTGTCGTCGCCGGCTCCACCGCAGATCACGTCGGCCCCGTCGCCACCGAGGACGAGGTCGTCGCCGCCGAGGGCCACGATGACGTCGCCCACCGCCGTGCCTTTCACGACGTCGTCACCCGGGGTCCCGATGATGGTGGGCAGCCGGCCGTGGCACGTGAGGTCCAGGGGCTGCGAGTGGGTCAGGGCGGGAACGAGGCCGACCGAGGCCAGCAGGAGGATCGCCGCGAGGGCCCGCTTCACGAGTTGCCGAGCTGGCTCTCGTGCGCCAGCCGGATGGCTTCCTGGTACACGTCCTTGGCCGGGACGCCTGCGTCGCGCGCCACACGGACGCAGTCCTCGAACTCGGGCGCCATCGTCACGGCGCGCCCGTCGAGGTAGCCGATCTTCACCGCCACCTTGCCGTGCTCCGTGGCCACCTCCACGACCTCACGCCCCAGCGCGTGCTTCGCGACCGGCGCGGAGCGCACGCCGAGCGTCCCGGTCTCGTGGAAGAGGACCTCGCGGATGTCGCGCTCGCGGGAGGACTCGCACAGCACCGAGAGCGTGACCGCCGGGCGGCTCTTCTTCATGACGATGGGTGTGAGCCATGCGTCCTGCGCGCCGGCGTCGAGCACGCGTTCCAGCACGTACTCGTAGAACTCCGGGTTGAGGTCGTCGATGTTCGTCTCCAGGACGACCTCGCCGGCGGGCGCCGAACCGGGGATCTGTTCCGGCGCCTCGTGCTGCTCCTCACCCACGAACACCCGCGTGACGTTCGGGAAGTCCAGCCGCTGCTCGCCGGCGCCGTACCCGACGGCATCCACGCGGATCAGCGGCATGTCGCCGTACCCTTCGACGAGCGCTGCGAGGATGGCCGCGCCGGTCGGCGTGACGAGCTCGAACGGCACGCCGCGGGAGTACACCGGAGCGCCGCGCAGCAGCTCGACCACGGCCGGGCCCGGGATGGGCATGGCCCCGTGCTCGGACCGGGTCATGCCGAACCCCGTCGGCACCGGCGAGGCGAACACGCGCTCTGCGCCGAGCATGGACAGCGCCAGGGCGGTGCCCGTGATGTCGACGATCGAGTCGACGGCGCCGACCTCGTGGAAGGTGACGAGATCGACCTCCTTGCGATGCACCCGGGCTTCCGCCTCGGCCAGCCGGCGGAAGATCCGCTGGGCCGTGCGGAGCACATCGGGCGGGAGGTCGGCGGCGTCGAGCAGGGCGCGGATGCTCGCGTAGGTTCGGATGACGCTGCCCGATCCCACCTCCACGTGGATCTTCGTGGCGCGCATGCCGAAGGACTCGACCTCCTCGCGCTCGACGGCGAACGCCTCGAGCGGCAGGGCCTCGAGGGTGGCTTTCATCTCGTCGAAATCGGCGCCGGCGTCGACGAGCGCGCCGAGCGCCATGTCGCCGGAGATGCCCGCGATGCAGTCGAAGTAGGCGATGCGCATGGTGGGTCCGTTACCGGTCCGCGGCGGCCCGCGAGGACGCCGCCACCCGGAGGACGCGGTGGGCCGCGAGCGCCGCGCCGAACCCGTTGTCGATGTTGACCACGCTCACGCCCGGGGCGCACGAGGACAGCATGGCGAGGAGCGCGGCGAGACCGTCGAACGAGGCGCCGTAGCCCACGCTCGTCGGCACCGCGATGACGGGACGGGACGTGAGCCCGGCGACCACCGACGGCAGCGCGCCCTCCATCCCGGCCACGACAACCACACAGCCCGCCGCCTCCAGCTCGTCGCGGTGATCGATCACGCGATGGATGCCGGCGACGCCGACGTCGTAGCGGCGCGAGACATCGAGGCCGAGGGCCTCGGCGGTCTGCGCGGCCTCCTCGGCCACCGGGAGGTCGGAGGTGCCGGCGGAGACGATGGCCATCCCCGCGAGGCCGGTCTCTGGCGCGGCTCGCTTGGCGACGATCAGGCGGGAGAGCTCGTCGTACGTGGCCTCCGGCACGACGGCGTGCACGGCCGCGAACTGCTCGGGGGTGGCCCTCGTGGCGAACACGGCGCCGCCCGCCCGGCTCGCGAGGGAGCCGGCCGCGACCGCGACCTGCTCCGGCGTCTTGCCGGGCCCGTACACGGCCTCGGCCTGCCCCGTGCGCAGCTCACGGTGGTGGTCGAGGTGCAGGCCCAGAGATCGTTCGTCCATGAAGAGGGGCATTGTATACTTCGCCCTCTGGAGAAAGGGCAGGTAGATAGCCCTTTTCATGCGCCCATGACCCTGCCCGCCAAGACGTTGACGCTGCTGGTCTTCGTGAGTCTCGGCGTCAATGCGTTGCTGCTGCTCATCATGGTCGCCACCGCCGGGCGCAAGGGAGGCGGAGGGTCGAGATCGGTCGCCGTCGACGACGTGCTGCGGGGCGCCCTCGACGGCCAGGCCAAGACCTTCCAGCGCCTCGAGGCCGCGATCCGGCAGGTCGCCGCCGACCAGCAGCGCGTGGCGCATCTGTTGCGAGGTGCTGTTCAGCGCGTGGGCTTGGTCCGGTACGATGCCTTCGAAGACGTGGGCGGACGCCTGTCCTTCTCGTGCGCGCTGCTGAACGATGAGGGAGACGGCGTGGTGATCACGTCGATCAACGGCCGGCAGGACACGCGCGTGTACGCCAAACCGGTCCATCACGCCGAGAGCATGCACAACCTGTCGGAGGAGGAAGCGGCGGCGATCCGCGAGGCCATGGTCGGCCCGCGGCAGACGGTGGAGGCGCGATGATCTGGCGACGAGAAGACCGGGACGAACCGGCGGCCTCCCATCGGGAGCAGCCCGTGCAGGAACGCGAGCGAGAACGAGACATCCCACGGCAGGACCGTCACGAGGGGAGGAAGCGCATGGCCGAGGAGCGAGAGATCACGATCCTGGGACAGGGAGCGAGCCTGGAGGGCAACATCGTGTCCGCCGGATCGCTTCGCATCGACGGGCAGATCAAGGGACAGATCAACGCCGACGGCGACGTCATCCTGTCGCCCCAGGCCACCGTCGACGCGGACATCAAGGCCGAGAACGTCACGATCGCCGGCCGGTTCAAGGGCAACATCAACGTGAAGGGCAGCGCCGAGCTCGCCCGCGGGGGCCGCGTCGACGGCAACATCACGTCGAAGACGCTCATCGTGCAGGAGGGCGCCGTCTTCCAGGGCCAGAGCATCATGGATCAGCAGGCCGCGACGGCCGCAGCGAAGCCGGCCGCCGCGCCCCAGGCCCAGGCCGTCTCGATCCCCGACTCCGCACAGAAGCCGAACCCCGAGAAGACCAAGGTCTGACGCGGCAGCGGCCCGCGCGGCGGCGCCCGCCCGCGCGCCCGCGACCACCCAGCCTGAACGGGCGCGGCGCGGCGTGCCGTTGCGGGGGTTTCGGATGCCCGGCTGCTACGGACCGCGTTTTCGGGGCGGCCCGGCCCGTTTGTACTTCCCCGCCCTCCGGTCGCGTTCGCTCTTCTCCCGATGGTCGCGGTGACACCTCGGCTTCATCTGCGGAAGCGTGGTGCACCGGCTCGCCGCGTACGGCTCGGTGTGGTCGAACTCAGGCCTGAACCGCCTGCCGCAATCCAGGCAGGCCGTGCCGTCGAACGCAGGCGGCTCCCCGAGCTCAAGTGCCACGCGGATCTCCACCGGGATGGAGCGCGCGTAGCGCTTGAAGTGCCTGAGATCGGTGCCGTCGTAGAACACCCCTGACAGGAAGGCGTCCTCGGCGATCTCCTTGGCCACAGCTGGTGCCACCGGCCCCACCCCGGGGATCTTGCACACCTCGCCTTCCGTCACGTCCTTCCACCCCCGCTTCACCACCTCGTGGCTCACCAGCACCACGAGCTCGGGACGCTTCGCCCGGCCCGTGCCGTTCCCGGACAGGAGC
>JBHELK010000002.1:0-50167 GCA_046263085.1 Actinomycetota bacterium | reverse complement strand
GATCGCCGATCCCGGATCCGACGCGGTGTTCACCGTGGTGGCGGGCGAGGTGGTGATCCAGGTGGACAAGGGCCGCAAGCGCCTCGGTCAGTGGGGCGTCGCGCTGGCGCCGGCCGGGAGCTCCGTGACGATGACGAACGCCTCGGCCGAGCCTGCGGTCGTCCTGGTTGTGGCCGCGCCGCCGCCCCGGATCACGGAGACGCCTTCCGCGCCCGGCCCGGACGCCGTCTGAGCAGAACGACCCCGAGCACCAGCGCCACGGCGAAGCTCGGGATGCTGGCCCCCGCGGCGGAATCCCACAGCGGGAACGGCAGATGCAGCGCGCCGTGGAACAGCGCCCGCATCCACCGCGTCCACCACCCGAGAGCGGCGGGGACACTCCACTGGTAGACGAGGAATCCGAGGACCCACGGCACGAGCGCAAGGACCCTAAAATTCGTGTCTCGCTCCGCAGATCTCCGGTGACGCAGCACGAAGTAGTCGGCGACGAACACACCAACCAGCGGCACGAATACCGATCCGAGAAGGAGCAGGAAGTTGAAGTAGGTCGTGGTTCCGAAATCGGGCCGCCCGAAGAGCCACGCACTGATCCCCACTCCCGCCGCGGCGACGCCGACGATCGCGATGCGTTGCGGGATCCTCGGCGAGAGGTTCTGACTCGACACCGCGGCGGAGTACACATCTGCGAAGGCCTCGTCGGTCTCGCCGACCAGCAGCGTGAGCAGGACGATCCCTCCGCCGGCGAGGGAAGCGATCGACTGCGCCAAACCGGCCGGACTGGGATCCGTGAGACCTGCGCCCAGAACCAGCAAGGCCCCGAGCGCGTAGAACCACACGTTGCCGATGGCGTACCCGACGTAGGTCCCGGTGGCCGACCTTCCACCCTGTTTCGCGAACCGGTTGTAGTCCGCCACGAGCGGAAGCCACGACACGGGCATGGCGATCACGAGGTCCACGGCGAGCCAGAACGGGAAGTCACCCTCGCCGGGGGCCCGCCATAGAGCGCCGAGGTGGGCCGTGGTCAGCACGCGGATCGTGATCCAGAGCGCCACGCCGGCCACGACCCACGCGCCGAAGCGCTCCAGCCAGCGCCGGACGACGAGGATCGGGCCACCAAGCGCGAGCGCGGTGCACACCGCGGCGACGACGCCGAGCCACAGCCAGCGCTGCGAGAACCCGAACAGCCGGACCGACATCTGGTTCGCGACGAGCGACATGGCCCAGAACTCGAAGCCTGTCCATCCCACGAGCTGGACGATGTTCAGGATGGAGGGGAGGTAGGAGCCGCGGACCCCGAGGACCGGACGGAACAGCACCATCGTGGGCACGGCTTCGCGCGCGCCGGCGCGGGCCACGAGCGCGAGCGGGATGCAGCCGATGACGGATCCGACCACGATGGCCAGCAAGGCTCTCGGGAACCCCAGCGCCGGGACGAGCAGCGCTCCGGTGATGATGACGAGGAGGCCGAGAGCGAGATCTCCCCACAGCACGACGAAGTCGAGGCCCGAGAGCCGCCGGTGTTCCGGCGGAACGGGGTCGATCCCCCACACGGGCGCTTCCCGCTCGATGACCTCCTCGAGGCGTTCGCCGACCGTCGCCACGGCGGTCCTCCCTTCGCCGGTATGACCCGGATCAGGTTCCAAGGGTCGCGGGCCACGTCCCGCCTCTCAGCCCGGTTCGCCGGACTCCCCTGCTTGCCGCGCACTGTAGCGTACGTGGCAGAGACGGGAGGCCAGGCCATGACGTACCAGCAGATCGTGTTCGAGACCAAGGAGAACGTGGGGTGGATCCGGCTGAACCGGCCGGAGAAGCTGAACGCGTTGACCCATCAGCTCTCGGGGGAGGCGCTCGAGGCGCTCGAGACGTGCGCCAGGGAAGCCGAGATCCGGGCCGTGGTGATCACCGGCGAGGGGCGCGGCTTCTGCGCCGGCCAGGATCTCTCGGAGTTCCAGCAGCAGGGCCTGGAGAACCTGAGCGTCGCGGACCACCTCCGCCAGAACTACAACTTGCTGATCCAGGCCATCGTGGCGCTGCCGAAGCCCGTGGTGGCCGGCGTCAACGGTGTCGCGGCCGGAGCGGGCGCTTCGGTGGCGATGGCGTGTGACCTGCGGATCGCGTCGGACAAGGCATCGTTCACGCAGGCCTTCGTGAAGATCGGATTGGTCCCGGACTCCGGGGGCAACTGGCTGCTGCCTCGCATCGTCGGCTACGCGAAGGCACTCGAGCTCTCGATCACCGGCGACAAGATCGACGCGCGGGAAGCGCATCGGATCGGCCTGGCGAACAAGGTCGTGCCCACCGACACCTTTGGTGCGGAGCTCGAGGCCTACGCGCAGATGCTCGCGCAGATGCCGACGAGAGCCATCGGCGCGACGAAGCAGATCATGAGCGAGGCGCTGGGACTCACCCTGGCCCAAACGCTCGAGCTCGAGGCCGACCTCCAGCAGGAGCAGGCCGGCTCGGAGGACTTCCGCGAGGGCGTGACGGCGTTCATGGAGAAGCGCGCGCCGCGGTTCACCGGCCGCTAGCAAGGGGGCCGGGGGCGAGCCCCGGCCCACGCGTCATCCGCTCAGACCAGGCGGTGCCAGATGCGGGTCTCCCAGTCGAGACCCTCGGTTCCGGCCTTGGACTGGAACTCCTCGCCGCGCTTCTCCGACGAGGCGTGCATCTCGTCGTGGGACGCCCACTCCGCGAACATCGCGAGCTCGTTCGGGTCGCTCTCGGACTGATACAGCGCGTTGTTCCGAGCGCCGTCCTGCTGTGCGAGCGGGGCGAGCTCCTCCCACGCGGACCGGAACTTCTCGACGTCGGGGACGCGGACCCGGAACTGCACGAGCACGCGCGACTCGTCCACCGGCTGCACCTGCTCGCCGGCGAGCGGCTTCCAGATACGCGTCTCCCAGTCCAGCCCCTCGGTCCCGGCGTCGGCGTTGAACTGCTCGCCATGCTTCTCGGAGGCGGCGTGCATGTGATCGTGCGACTCCCAGACCTCGAGGTCCGTGACCTCGCTACGGTCCGACTCGGCGGTGTAGACGCCGGGGAAGCTGGCGAACCCGGGCTCCTTGCGCATCTCGGGGCCGAGGTTCTCGACGGTCTTCTTGAAGCGTTCGGTGTCCGGCACCTTCACGCGGAACTGGACCAGCACGGCCATGGCGTCCCCCTTCTGTCGAAGGGGGCCAGTCTACTCCTGCGCTTGCTTCGGTTTGAACCCCTCGAACGGGTTCCGGCAGGTCCGGCAGAAGTGGGTCGTGCGGCACAGGGTGGGGCCGAAGGCGCTCTCGAGCACCGTGTCCTCGCTGCCGCAGAAGGGGCAGGCAACGGTCCCCTCCGAGCGGGTGAGGGAGGCCAGCGGGATGAAGGCGTTCCCCTCGCCGGGCGGCGTGAGCCCGTAGGACCGCAGGGCCTCCCGCCCCGCCGGCGTGATCCGATCGCTGGTCCAGGGCGGGGAGTACGCGAACGTCACTCGGACCCCCCGATCGCGTGCGACCGGTCCAAGGGCGGCCTCGACGTCCTCGCGGATCACGTCCAGCGCCGGACACCCCACGAACGTCGGAAGCAGCGTGACCTCGACGGCCTCCTCGGACACGACGACGCGCTCGACGATCCCGAGGTCCACGATCGAGAGCGGAGGGATCTCCGGATCGCGCACGTCCGCGAGCGCGCTCCACGCATCGAGCTCGAGGCCCTCCGCGGTTCTCACCAGCTCGCTCCGGGGTGCTCTCGATGCATCCTCGTCATCTCGTCCCACAGCGGCGGGAAATCATCCGAGTGGCGGCCGCGGCGGCCGCCGGCGCCCTCGAATCCCCCCTGATGTGCCCAGCGCCCGTCGACCCGGACGATCCCCGGCGGCGCGAATGTCTCGTCGCCCGCCTCGATCTCGCCGGAGGAGGTCGGCACCATCTCGCCGCCCTCCGTCGCGTGCCGCTGCAGGACGAAGTCGAGGAACGCGTCCTCGAGCTCCGAGCCGAGCTGCCCCAGCCACTCGCCGAGCAGGTCCTCGGATGACCGGGGCAGCACGCCGTCGGCGACCAGGGCGTCCTCGCCGGCGACCGGCTCGAAGAGGGCCACGGCCTCGCCCAGCGCCCGCCCCAGGCCGTCTGCGAAATGCTGCCGGGCCTCGAGAGGGCCGTCCGCCAGCCGCGCGAACCACGTTCGCGCATGGTCCAGGTGGTATTTCTCCTCGAGGCGGATCACCGCCACCAGCTCCGCCAGCTCCGCCCACGACGTCTCGGCCAGTGCCTCGAGCCGGACGGCGTCGGCCGTGTCGTAGAGGTACTGCCGGCCGAGCGTGTAGCCCCAGTCGCCGTTCGGCCGCTCGCAGATGACGGCGTTTCGATACTCGTGCGGCTGCCGTCCCAGCGCCAGATCGTCCTCGGACCGCCCGAGCAGCTCCCCCGCCAGTCGGTACAGCAGCCGGGCGTGCGCCATCTCGTCCTGCGCGATGGAGCTGAACGCGAGGTCCTCCTCGATATGCGGCGCCCACCCGGTCCATTCCGAATGCCGGTGCCCGATCACGAGCTCGTCGTCCGCCAATGCGAGCACGAGCTCCACGCGCGGTTCGTCGGTCATGCCAGAAATGGTACGCGCCGACGACGAGGGCGGACCGGGTGGGGTTCTGAAGCGTCAGCCGGCCGTGCCGTGCGCTGCGAGATCCTCCGGCGACAACTGAGCCGCTGTGTCCTGCGGATCGACCTCGGACGCCTCGTGCGGATCGTGCTTCGCCGCTCCCCGGCCCACTCGCGGTCTCGGCGCGTCGATCCGGAGCCCGCGCTCCGCCAGCTGCGCCGCGATGCGCTTGAGCTTCGCCCCCACCCCGGCGTACGCCTCCTGCCGCCGGTAGGACCGGTCGGTCGCGCCGCCGATCACGCCGGCATCGTCACGCCCGACCAGAACGCGGTCATCCCCTCGCAGACGCACCGCGTACGCCACGCCTTCCTTGTGGCGGAAGTGCGACTCCCGCGCCAGCAACAACGCGAGCTCCGCATCCGGCGCCTTCACCCCGCCGACCACCGAGAACTCGTCGCCCTCGGTCCGCTTGCCGAGGACGTCCCAGACCGGCATGGCGCTACGCGGGAGCGGGCGCGGGAGCGGGCGCCACGGCCCCAGCCGCCGCCGGGATGCCCGCGAAGACCTCGCGGACCCAGGCGTGGCGGTCCCACATGGCCTTGCGGTAGGTGAGCCGCACGCCCGTCATCGGCCCGTTGCCCCGAACGACGCGCCAGAACTCGTCCCAGTCCACCCACGCCGAGCCCTCGCCCCAGGCCCACTCCCCGCGATCCTCGTCCCACCGCAGCTCGGGGTCCGGAACGCTGATGCCCACGTCCCACAACTTCGGCACGTAGGTCGAGAGGAACTCCTGGCGCAGGTCCTCATTCGTGCGGGTCTTGATCCCCCAGTACAGCAGGACATCCTTCGCAGGGTTCGAGGGCGGCCCGTAGAAGTGCATGATCGGGCGCCACCACCGGTTCACGGCGTCCTGGAACATCGCCCGTTGCTCGTCGGTTCCGCTCACGAGCTCCAGCGCGAGATCCTCGCCGTGACGCAGGTGCAGCGACTCCTCCGCGCAGATCCGGCGCATGGCGCGCACGTACGGCGCGTACGAGGAATCGAGCAGCGCCTTCTGCGTGACCAGCGCGGCGCCGTCGATGAGCCAGCCGATGACAGCGACATCGCCCCACGACTCCGTCGGGTAGTGGAAGACGTTGTGGAACTTCGTCCGGCCGTTGACGAGGTCGTCGAACATCTGCTCGCGGGACTTCCCGAGGTCCTCGGCAACGCGGTACAGGATCTGGCCATGGCCAACCTCGTCCTGGACCTTCGCCGTCAGTGACAGCTTGCGCTTCAGCGTGGGCGCGCGGGGGATCCATTCGCGCTCGGGGAGCGCCCCCATGACCTCGGAGTTGGCGTGCATCTCGATGAACTTCATGGCCGCCATGCGGTACTCGTCCGGCATCCACTCGCCGGCCTCGATCCGCTCCCCGGCGTCGATGCGGGCCTTGAACTCGGCGACGCGCTCGTCGTAGGTCATCGCCTCTCTATGGTACCCGTCCACCCGTGCTCGCTTTGACCGGCGGGCGGCCGAGCGGGAGGATTGGCCCTCGGCCCGACACGAAAGGGGGCTTCATGACGCATCCGAACGTGGATCGTCTGAACCAGGGCTACGACGCCTTCGAGAAGGGAGATCTCGATACCATCCGGCAGCTGTTCACCGAGGACATCGTGTTCCACGTCCCGGGGCGGAGCCCGCTCGCCGGGGACTACCGGGGGCAGGACGAGGTCTTCGGGTTCTTCGGCAAGCTCGTGGAGCTGACCGGCGGGACCTTCAAGATCGAGCGGCACGCGGTGCTCGCCGACGACGCGCACGGAGCGGTGCTGACGACGGTCACCGGCAGCCGTGACGGCAAGACGCTGTCGCAGAACGCCGTCGACATCTTCCATTTCGCCGGAGACCGGGTGAAGGAGTGCTGGGCGCTCGACAGCGACCAGTACGCCGGCGACGAGTTCTTCTCGTAGCAGGTGGAGGGGGACTGGCTGACCCTCGGCGTCGAGGAGGAATACCAGATCGTCGACGCCGAGGGGCGTCTCCGCGCGCACATCGACACCCTGATGGCCGCGGCCACACCGCGCCTCGGGGAGCTCGTGAAACCGGAGTTCCTGCAATCCGAGGTCGAGGTCGGCACCAAGATCTGCGTCGACGTCGCCGAGGCGCGCCGCGAGGTCACCCACCTCCGCCGGACGCTCGCGGAGCTCCTCGACGAGGCGGGGCTCCGGCTGGCATCCGCGGGAACGAACCCCATCTCGCACTGGCACGACCAGAAGATCACCGAGAACGACCGCTACAAGATGCTCGAAGAGGAGATGCAGGACGTCGCCCGCGAGCTCCTGATCTTCGGGCTGCACGTGCACGTCGGGATCCCCGACCCGGACCTTCGCATCGAGCTGGTGAACGAGGCCCGGTACTTCCTCCCGCACCTCCTCGCGCTCAGCACGTCCTCGCCGTTCTGGCTGGGGCGCAACACCGGTCTCAAGTCCTACCGCTGCATGGTGTGGTCCCGGTTCCCGCGCACGGGCATCCCGATCGAGTTCATCTCGCACGACGAATGGGAGAACTACGTCGAGCTGCTCATCAAGACGAACTCGATCGACAACGGCAAGAAGATCTGGTGGGACCTTCGCCCGCACTACCTGTATCCGACGATCGAGTTCCGGATTTGCGACGCGGCGAGCCGCATCGACGAGACGATCTGCATCACGGCGCTGATCCAGGCCGTGGTGGCCAAGCTGCTGAAGCTCAGGCGGCAGAACCTCGGGTTCCGCAAGTACCCCCCTCCCCTGATCGCGGAGAACAAATGGCGGGCCGCGAGGCATGGGGTCGCGGGCAACCTCATCGACTGGGGCAAGCAGTGCGAGGTGAGCATGTCGGACCTGGCCGAGGAGTGGCTGGGATTCATCGACGACGTGGTCGACGACCTCGGCTCTCGCGCAGAGTGCGAGTACATCCGCACGATCGTGACGGAGGGCACCAGCGCCGACCGGCAGCTCGCGGTCTACGAACGCACCGGCGACCTCTCGGCGGTCGTGGACAGCGTGTGCGAGGAGACCGTGGCGGGCATCTCGTAGGCCGGGCCTCGTGCCCGGCCGGGGACAAGCCCCGGCCTACGGCGTGGGGTTCGGCTCCTTCGTGGCCACGAGCCGGAAGTACTCCTCCCTGTGCGCCTCGCGGAAGAAGTCCTCGCCGAAGGCGTTCAGCATGCCCTCGACCTGGCTCACGTGCGCCTCGATCGCGCGGAGCTTGAGGTCGAGGAGCTCGGGCGAGAGCTCGAAGGCGATGGCTGCCTCCTCCCGAGGCGTGACCGGCGGCGTGTCCGGCGACATGAACACGTTGAACCGGTTCATGACGGGGACGAAGCGCTGGGCCCACTCCGGCGTGGTCGTGGCGTAGTAGAGGTTCGCGCCGGGCTTCGCGGCGCGGGAGAAGGCGATGGTGGTCCAGGACGAGACGGCCTTGTGGTCGGGGTGGTCGGTCATCCCATCCGGGCCGAACGTGAGCACGGTGTCGGGGTTCGCCTGCTCCATGAGGGCGGCGATCCGGTCGACGGCCTCGTCCTCGGGAACGTCGGCGCACTTCCCGTCGTAATAGTCGAGCCAGTGGTGCTCGGTGACGCCGACGATGCGCATCGACTCCATGAGCTCGGCGTCGCGGACCTTTCCCATCTCCGACGTCGGCCACCGCTCCTCGTCCCACGATCCCTCCTCGCCCCGAGTGGCAGTGACACATACCACCCGCCGCCCGTCGCGGATGGCCTGCGCCATCAGCCCGGCCGTGAGGTAGGTCTCGTCGTCCGGATGGCCCCACACCCCGAGGATCGTCCCGAGTTCCTGCACGTTCCCTCCCTTCGCTCTCCGGCGGTCACCCTAGCGCAGCATGCGCGCGAGATTCGCGAGGGAGCGTCGCATGAGGCGCCGCATGAGGGGCCGGTAGAGCAGGAGGGCCAGCTCGCCCAGGACCGGGATCGGCATCGAGACGTGTTCGATCCACCCGAAGCGACCTCCGTCGGCGTGCGGTTCGACGCGCCACTCGCCCCGACCGCGCACGAACCCCGTGCGCTCCATCTCCAGTCGGTGCGGCGGATCCCACGCCGTGACCACAAGCGTGTCGGTCAGTGCCGGCACCCCGAAGAGCTTCGTCTTGACCGCGATCGTCGTGCCGACGCCCGCCCGCTGCTCGCCGACCACCCGAACCGCTACGGCGTCCACCATCCACGTCGGCTGCGCCTCCCACTCGAGGAGCCGGGCCCACAGGGTGGCCGGGTCGACGCCGATCACCACCCTCGCCATGACCCTCATGTCCCGCTCCTTGACTTCGATGCCTCGCATGGCGACGATGCCGGCCATCCAGCTGTCAGGAGGTCGGCATGGTCGCTGCTTGGTCGTGGTACGGATTCTGGCTCGCCCTGCACATCCTCTTGGTCATGACTGCCTTCGGGCCGAACATCGTGATGGTCCCGGTGGTCGCGACGATGGGGCAGAAGCATCCGCAGTATGGAGCCTTCGCGGCAGAGGTCATTCACGTCTTCGAGTCCAAGCTCGCCACTCCTCTGGCCGTCCTCGTCCCGCTGACGGGCGTGGGCCTCATCTACACCTCGCCCACGATCGGGAACTTCTGGAAGACCGGCTGGCTCCTGGCGTCGATCCTCATCTTCATCGTGGCGTTCTTCTTCGCGATCACCGTCCAGACCAGGAACGCCGCTCGGTTCGTGGAGGTGCTGAGATCGATGCCCCCGGGCCCCCCACCCGAAGGAGCGCAGCCACCGCCGGAAGTCGCGGCCCTCGGCAAGAAGTTGATGCGGGGCGGACAGTTCCTCACGCTCGCCCTCGTCGTGCTGCTCGTCCTCATGGTGGGCGGCCGCGAGGGGTGGTTCGGCTACCACTAGCGAACTGCGCTCCCGGCGAGTGTCCGGGCGCGGGGATAGGCTCGGCTCGAGGATGAGCGATCGAGCGGAAGCGAGCGGGTCGCTCGTGGCGCCGCTCGTCGTTCCCCTCGGCGGCGAGGTGCCGCTGCGACGACGGGCCCTGCTGGATCCACCGGTTCTCCGCAACTCGGAGGTCGCCTGGAAGGACGGCGTGATCACCCACGTCGGCCCGCCCCGAAAGATCGCGAAGCCCGGACATCGCCTGGAACGAGCCGCGATCGTCCCGGGGTTCGTCGACTGCCACACGCACCTGCCGTTCTTCGGGTGGCGCGCCGACGAGTACGTGGCGAGGCTGGAGGGACGCACGTACCGCGACCTTCACGGCGAGGGAGGCGGGATCGG
Organism: Actinomycetota bacterium; assembly: GCA_046263085.1. Classification (GTDB taxonomy): domain Bacteria; phylum Actinomycetota; class UBA4738; order UBA4738; family JACQTL01; genus JBHELK01. Next base: position 40,352 of record JBHELK010000002.1, on the reverse strand, counting down.
CCGGAGTGCCAGGATGCTCGCCGACGCCTCCGACGAGGAAGTCCTGGCCTTCTGCCTGCCGCTCGCCGCCGAGATGCTCGCCCACGGCACCGTCGCGATCGAGCTGAAGACCGGGTACGGGCTGTCGGTGGAAGCCGAGCTGCGCCAGGCCCGGCTGGCCCGGCGACTGGCCGAAGCGGTCGAGCAGACGTGCACGGTGACGCTCCTGGCGTGCCATGCGGTGCCGCCCGGCATGGAACGGGCAGCGTGGGTCGACGCGGCTTGCGACGAGCTCATCCCGTGCGCCGCCGAGGAGGGCCTGGCCGACGCCATCGACGTCTACGTCGAGGACCTCGCGTTCACGGTCGAGGACCTGGAGCGGGTCGCGGCGGCGGCGAGCCGGGCGGGCCTGCCGTTCCGGTGCCACGCCGACCAGCTCGGACCGTCGCGTGCGGCCCAGGCCGCCTCCCGGCTCGGGGCGCGAAGCGCGGACCATCTGAACCACATCGACGAGGATGGTGTCGCCGCGCTTGCATCGTCGGAGACGACGGCGGTGCTGCTCCCGACGTCAACCTTCACGCTGCGCGCGAAGCCCCCTCCCGCCCGCGAGTTGCTCGAGGCCGGTGCCGCCGTCGCGGTCGCCACCGACTTCAATCCCGGGACGTCCCCGGTGCTGTCGATGCCGGAGGCGATCGCCATGGCCTGCACGATGTACGGGATCCCGCCACTGGCCGCCCTCGGCGCCACCACGGCCAATGCGGCTGCGGTACTCGGCCTCTCCGGTGAGCTCGGCAGCCTCGCCCCCGGCAAGCGAGCCGACTTCGTGGTGCTCGACGTGGACGATCCGAGCGAGGTCCCCTACCGCCCCGGCCACAACCCCGTCCGCGCGACCATCGTCGGCGGCCGGGTGGTCGCGGGAGCGATGGAGAGCGGGGGGCGAGCGATCAGTAGTGGACGATGACGAGCATGCCGATCGGTGCGTGGTCGTACACCCAGAGCGCGTTCCAGAACGGCATCCGCACGCATCCGTGGCTCGCCGCGTACTCGGGCACGTCGGGGTACCCGTGGAACGCCCGGTTGCCATCGAAGAAGCTCGAGAAGTACATGCCCTTGCTGTTCGTACCGGGCTGCTTCGACCACACGTGGAACGTCCCCGGCCTGGTCGGCGTGCTGGGCTTGCCCGACGAGACGTGGAAGATCGCCGCCGCCCGCCCCCGGACCACGTAGGCCACGACCTGCTTGGTGAGATCGACCTCCCAGTGCGTGCCCGTGGCCGGCCCGACGATCTTGAAGGACTTCGGGTGCGCGAGCGCCCGCCAGGTCGCGCCGTCGACGACGTGCGTGCGGGCCATCCCCTGGACCTTGTGGAAGGCCATGACGGTGTCGGCGTCCCTGTAGTCGAACACCGGATCCTGCGCGTACACCTGATAGCCCAGCTCGGCCAGCCTGCGCTCGAGGAGCTGGACGAACGGTCCGCGCGACCCCTCGTGCAGCGGCGGCGGCAGCGACGTCCTCGCGGGGTGCGATCGCCACATGACCGGCTGGTGTTCGCCGTCGTGGAACCGGACCACCACGCTGTGGGTCCCGAACCCGTCGACCTCGAGCTCGGCCCGGAACGTCCCGTTGCGGAGCACCATCGGCCTCGCGCGCACCACCGGACTGCCGTTCGTCCACAGGGTGACGTCCACGTGCGACCCACCGAGCGCCGGCGCGAGCCGCCCGGTGACGACGGTGGTGTCGAACAGCCGGACATCCGAGCGTTTCGCGGTGAGGAACGGGCGGACCCGCAGGTCGACGGGACCGCTGACCGCCGGGCCCCACTGGGCGTGGATCGACATGTTGCGGTCGGGCTCCGCGCTGGTGCTGTAGCTGCCGTCGGCCTCAGTGGTGGCCTGGGCCAGGAGGCCGCCGTGGGCATCGAGGACGTCGATGGTCTGCCCTCCTGAGGGCGGCGTTACCTGGCCCGTGAGCCCAACGGTCTGCCCGAAGGTCACCGACGTGGGGGACGCGGACAACGTGACGGCGGGAGCGGTGTCGGCGACCCCCGACGGCACCGGGCCGGCCAGGACGGCGGCGAGGGTCATCGAGACGAACAGGATCAGGCGTCGCATGCGGGGCGCCATCATGACGGGTCGTCGCCGCATTTGGAAGGACCGATAGGCTCTCCGGGGTGAGGTTCCTCGGGCAGGGGGCGCGAGCCGCATCGCTCATCGGGGTCATGTGCGCCCTGGCCTTCGGCGCGGTGGATGCACCGGCCGCGACCGCGAGGCAGCGACCCGATCTGGTCCCCGCGGCGGGTGTCCTGTTCGGCTCGTGGGTCGACTTCGACCGCCGGTGGACCAACAACCACGACGCCGAGGCCGAGGTCGCCGCGTTCGAGACGCAGATCGGGCGGCGTCTCGCCATCGATCACCACTACTACGCCTGGACCGATCGATTCCCCTCCGGCCTGGAGCAGTGGGACATCGGCAACGGGCGCATCCCGCTGATCTCGTGGAAGGGCACGACGCTGAGCGACATCCTCGACGGCAGCTTCGACGGGATGATCCGGGCGCGGGCCCGCGCCGTCCGGGCCCTGCACACGCCGGTCTTCCTCCGGTTCGCCTGGGAGATGAACGGCCGGTGGGAGGCGTGGAGCGGCTACCGCAACGGCGGGGCGGACGGGGGGCCCTCGAGGTACATCCGCGCCTGGCGTCATGTGCACGCGATCTTCGACCATCAACACGCGACGAACGCCGCGTGGGTCTGGGCTCCGGCGCACCAGGACGGGCCGCCCGCGCCGTGGAACCACTGGACCCACTACTACCCCGGCGACCGGTGGGTGGACTGGGTCGGGATCGACGCGTTCAACTGGGGAACGTCGACGCGGTGGGGGCACTGGGCGAGCTTCCGCGACCTCATCGAGCCCGTGTACCGCGACTACGCCGGACGCAAGCCGATCATGATCGCGGAGACCGGCTCGGCCAAGGAGGGCGGGGACAAGCCGTGGTGGTTCACGTACGCCCGCCGCAACATCGAGCACACGCTCCCGTACGTCCGTGCCGTCGTGTACTTCAACGCCATGGATCACGCGTACGACACGAACTGGCGCGCCACGACGACCGCGGTGTCGGGGAGCGCCTTCCGGGCCTGGGCGCTGGACCCCTACTTCAACGCGCAGCCACTCACCGAGCGGCGCCCCGTGGAGGGCGCGTTCGTCTGGCCCAGGCAGGTCCTGGACCAGGCGAGGGTGGCGTTCACGCTCTCCGGCCCGGCCTCCGTCTCGATCGAGATCCGGACGGCCGGCGGGAAGACGGTTCGGCATCTCCTCACCGACGCTCCGTATCCGAGGGACGGCTCCTTCGCGGTGCCGTGGGACCGGGCCGACGACGCCGGCGTCCTCGTCGCGCCCGGGTGGTACGTCGCCGTGGTCACGACCCAGGGCGGGTCCTCCACGGGTTCCTCGGAATCGGTCTGCGGCTTCCGAACGCTCTGACCCTCACCGCGTGAGCGACGTCAGTCGAGAGGCCCGACGGCCTCCTCCACGCTCGGGACCAGCTCACTCCTGACGAAGGCGATCGCGGCCCCGATGTCCGGGCCGAGCTCGCGGTCGGCGTCGAGATGGCCCACGACGGACCGGAGCGCACGACGAGCGGCGTCGGTCCCGGGCCCCGGCGCGAGCGGCGCCCGCAGATCGATGGCCTGCGCGGCGGCGAGGGCCTCGAGGGCCACGACGATCTCGGCGTTCCCGACGCACTCGCGCACGTGGCGCGCGGACGTCATGCCCATGCTCACGTGGTCCTCCTGCCCGGCGGAGGACGGGATGGAGTCCACCGCCGCGGGGTGGGCGAGCCACTTCGACTCGGAGACGAGGGACGCGGCCGTGTACTGCATCAGCATCATCCCGGAGTTCAGGCCGACGTCGGGCACGAGGAAGGCCGGCAACCCGTTGTTCAGCGCCGGGTCGAGCAGGCGGTAAAGGCGTCGCTCGGAGATGGAGGCCAGCGACACGGTCACCCCGGCCAGGGCGTCGAGCGCGGCGGCGACGGGCGCGCCGTGGAAGTTGCCGCCCGACACGACCTCGCCGTCGTCGGGCAGCACGATGGGGTTGTCCGAGACCGACGAGGCCTCCCGCTCGAGGACGCCGCCGGTGAACGCGAGCACATCCCGGAACGCGCCGTGCACCTGTGGCGCGCACCGCAGGGAGTACGCATCCTGGACGAGATGCCCGCTCTCCCGATGCGACGCGAGGATGCCGCTGCCGGCAAGGAGCTTGCGCAGGTTCGCGGCCGACGTGAGCTGGCCCGGATGCGGCCGCAGCGCGTGGAGCCGCTCGTCGAAGGGCCGGTCGGTGCCGAGCGCACCCTCGACGCTCATGGCTGCGACCACGTCGGCGGCACGAGCGAGCGTGCGCGCGCGTTCGGCAGCCAGGATCCCGATGGCCAGCATCCCCTGGGTCCCGTTGACCAGCGCCAGGCCCTCCTTGGCCCCCAGCACGACGGGTCGAAGCCCCGCAGCGGCCAGGGCCTCTGCTCCGGCGCGCGTGACTCCCCGATGCATCGCCTCGCCGCCGCCGATGAGCGGCAGCGCCAGGTGTGCGAGCGGGGCGAGATCGCCGGACGCCCCGAGGGATCCCCGCTCCGGGACCACGGGGAGCACGTCACGGTTCAGCATCTCGATCATCAGCTCGACGATCTCCGGGCGCACGCCCGAGTAGCCGAGGGCGAGCACGTGGGCCCGCAGGAGCAGCATGGCCCGCGTCTCCTCGGCCGAGAGCGCGGGACCGACGGCCGTAGCGTGCGAGCGGACGATGTCCTGCTGGAGCCTCGCGGCCTGCTCCGGCGAGATCCGGACGGTGGCCAGGCTTCCGATGCCGGTCGTCACGCCGTAGACGGTGTCGCCGCCTCGCACGCGCTCCTCGACGATCGCTCGCGACGCGCGCATCCGATCGAAAGCGCCGGGGGCCAGCTCCACCTGCTCCCCCTCGGCCACGGCCACCACGTCTGGCAGAGCGAGGTCGCCGCCGACCGGGATGGACACGCGCCGCAGGCTAGGACCTGGGCCCGCGGCGGGGCAACCGTGACGGCGGCTGTGTGCGTCGCGATCCGTGGTAGAAGGTCGGCGTGAGCGTCGTCCGCGCAGAGCTCGTCTTCGCGGAGGACAGCTGGCGTCGCGGCGGCGGGTTCGTCGTCCAGGGCGGTCGCATCCTCGACGTCGGTGACCCCAGGGAGCTCCGCGAGACGCACGGTGACCAGGAATACGAGGACTGGGGCAACGTCGCGGTCGTCCCGGGCTGCGTGAACGGCCACGCGCACTCGTTCCAGGCCCTCCTGCGCGGCCTCGGCGACGATCTCCCGTTCATGGCGTGGCGCGACAGCGTGCTGTACCCGTTCGCCGAGCGCCTCGACGCCGACGCGATCCGGGCCGGCGCCCTGTTCGACTTCGCCGAGATGGCGCGAGCCGGCATCACGACCGTGGTCGACTTCTTCTATCTGCACGATCACGGGAACGAGAACGACCGCGCCGTGATGGAGGCGGCGAAGGAGATCGGCCTGCGGATCGTCCTTGCCAGGTCGATGTACGACTGGGCGGGCGCGCCGAAGCGCCTGCTCGAATCACCGGAGGAGGCGGTGCGTCACACGAGGGAGCTCGCCGACATCGCGGCCGGCGACACGCAGGCGTTCGTGCAGCCGGCGCCGCACTCGATCCACGCCGCGAGCCCGGAGATGATCCGCGCCGGCGCGGCGCTCGCGGAGGAGCTCGACGTCCCGTTCCACATCCACGTCGCCGAGGGTCGCTACGAACGGGAGCAGTCGCTGTCCGACCACGGCCTGTCGCCGGTGCGGTTCCTGGACTCCCTCGACGTGCTCTCGGAGCGGGCCCTCATGGTGCACTGCGTGTGGGTCGACGACGAGGACCTCGCGGTGATGGCCGAGCGGGGCGTCAAGGTCATCCACAACCCGTCGGCGAACGCCTTCCTCGGCGACGGCATCGCGCCGCTGCGCGAGATGCTCGCCCGCAGGATCCCCGTGGCCCTCGGGACCGACGGCGGTTGCACGAACAACCGCCAGAGCATCTTCGAGGAGATGCGGATGGCCGCGCTGCTGGCCAAGGCCACGATGGCCGACGCCTCGGCCCTCTCGGCCGAGGACGCGCTCATCGCCGGGACGGCCCGCGGCGGCGAGGTGCTCGGGCTGCCGATCGGGCGGATCGCCGCGGATCACGCGGCCGACCTGGTGGTGATCGACCTCGATGCGTTGTCGGTCCAGCCCGCGGCCACCGCGGAGAAGCAGATCGTGTACGCGATGCAGCCCGACGCCATCGCCCGGGTGATCGTGGGCGGCGAGACGATCGTGGAGGGCGGCCGCCTCGTGAAGATCGATCAGGCCGAGGTGGTCGCCAAGGTTGCCGAGGTCACGAAGGGCTGGGAGCGGCCGACATCGTCGTAGGGCGGCCTACGGGTCGATCGACGGGAGCCGCACGCCGCGCTCCCGGGCCACCTCGAGCGCGCGCTCGTAGCCGGCGTCCGCGTGGCGGACGACCCCCATCCCCGGGTCCGTGGTCAGCACCCGCTCCAGGCGTTCGGCGGCATCGTCGGTGCCGTCGGCCACCACCACCATGCCGGCGTGGATCGAGTACCCGATCCCGACGCCCCCGCCGTGGTGCACGCTCACCCAGTGCGCGCCCGCGGCGGTGTTCACGAGCGCGTTGAGGATCGGCCAGTCCGCGATGGCGTCGGATCCGTCGCGCATGGCCTCCGTCTCGCGGTACGGCGACGCGACGCTCCCGGCGTCCAGGTGGTCCCGCCCAATCACGATCGGCGCCTCCAGCTCACCGGACCGGACCATCTCGTTGAACCGCAGCCCGGCCTTCGCCCGGTCGCCGTACCCCAGCCAGCAGATCCGAGCGGGCAGGCCCTGGAAGTGCACGCGCTCCTCGGCCATGAGCAGCCATCGCTGGAGCCGCTCGTCGTCGGGGAAGAGCTCCGCGACCGCTCGGTCGGTCCTCGCGATGTCACCGGGGTCGCCGGAGAGCGCCGCCCACCGGAACGGGCCCTTCCCCTCGCAGAACATCGGCCGGACGAACGCCGGCACGAACCCCGGATAGTCGTAGGCCCGCCCGAACCCGCCCTCGGTGGCGCCGGCGCGCAGGTTGTTGCCGTAGTCGAAGACCACCGAGCCGGCGTCCAGGAACCCGACCATGGCCTCGCAATGCCGAGCCATCGAGGCGATCGAGCGGTGCACGTACGAATCGGGATCCCGAACGCGGAGGTCCGCTGCCTCCTCGAGCGAGATACCGGCGGGCACGTAGCCCCCGAGGGGGTCGTGCGCCGACGTCTGGTCCGTGACGACGTCCGGACGGAACCCGCGAGCGAGCAGCTCGGGCTCGATGTCCGCCGCGTTGCCCAGGAGCCCGATCGAGACGCCCTCCCGAGCCGCCCGGGCCTCCTCCACCCACGCCACGGCCTCGTCGATCGAGTCGGTCTCGCGGTCGAGGTACCCGGTCTTGACCCGGCGCTCGATGCGGACCGGGTCCACCTCCACGACCAGCGCGACCCCCTCGTTCATCGTGACGGCGAGGGGCTGCGCACCGCCCATCCCGCCGAGTCCCGCGGTGAGCACGACGCGCCCGGCGAGCGTCCCGCCGAAACGCTGTGCCGCACACTCGGCGAGCGTCTCGTAGGTCCCCTGCAGGATCCCCTGGGTCCCGATGTAGATCCAGGAGCCCGCCGTCATCTGCCCGTACATCGTGAGCCCCGCCGCCTCGAGCTCCCGGAACGTGTCCCAGTCCGCCCACTTCGGCACGAGCATCGCGTTGGAGATCAGCACCCGTGGCGCCATGGGGTGCGTGCGGAACACCGCGACGGGCTTGCCGGACTGCACGAGGAGCGTCTCGTCGTCCTCGAGCTCGCGGAGCGATCGGACGATGGCGTCGAACGCCTCCCATGACCGCGCGGCCCGGCCGGTCCCGCCGTAGACGACGAGGTCATCGGGGCGCTCGGCGACGTCGGGGTCGAGGTTGTTCATGAGCATCCGGAGGGCCGCTTCCTGCGGCCAGCCCTTGCACGAACGCTCGGTGCCGCGCGGCGCGCGGACCTCACGGGGACCGGAGGCGCTCACGGGCCAAGGATGGAGTCGGCCGGAACCGAACGCAAACTTGAGCGGCGACGAGACGCTCCCCCGCGGCCGCCGTCCGATACCCTACGACCCCGTGGCGGCTGGACCCTCTGCAGAGCAGACCGAGCAGGACCGTGTCCGCGATCTCGAGCGTGTGCACGCGGAGTTCCTGGCGACCGTCGCCCATGAGATCCGCGACCCGATGACGAGCTGCATCGGGTTCGCCGAGATGCTCATCCAGAAGGGCGACCGGATGACGGAGGAGGAGCGCGAGGAGGCCCTCCGGACCATCGCCAAGACCGGCCGGCGGCTAATCGCTCTCCTCGAGGACATCCTCGAGGTGGCGAGCCTGGAGGGCGGGGCGCCGACGTACGTCCTGCGTCCCACCGACCTGAACGATCTGGTGCGCTCCGTGATCGAGGAGCGGCGGCCGCAGCTCGAGGGCATCCATGTGTCGTTCGACCCCGGGGAGGGGGCGATGGTCCTCGCGGACGAGGCTCGGCTCCGTCGGGTCGTCGGGAACCTCCTGTCCAACGCGGCGAAGTTCTCCACGAACGGCGAGCCCGTCCGTATCGCGGTCCGCAGCGGCGGCCGCGAGGTCATCCTCGCCGTGCAGGACCGCGGGATCGGGATCGACCCCGCGGACGTTCCCCTACTCTTCCAACGCTTCGCGCGCGTCTCCCAGCCGGGCATGACGGAGCGGATCCCCGGCACCGGGCTCGGCCTCTACATCTCCAAGACCATCGTCGACGCCCATCGCGGCCGGATCTGGGTGGAGTCCGAACCCGGACAGGGCTCGACGTTCTTCGTCGCGCTCCCCGCCGCCCGGTCCTCGACGTGAGGCCCCGAGCCCTCGCATTCGTCGCAGTCCTGGTCCTCGCCCCAGCCTGTGCGGGCGGGGCGGTTCGTTCCCACAACGGCCCCTCGGTGGTCCCCGCAGCGGGTAGGATCAAGGCGAAGGCCGTGGCGACGGGTCTGGAGTTCCCCGCGGCGTTCACGTTCGCGAAGAGCGGTCGCATCTACTTCGGCGAACGCCTCACCGGGTGGATCGACACGCTCGACCCGAAGACCGGACACCACCACCGCATCTTCCACGTGCCGAGCGTGGTGAGCGACGGGGAGCAGGGCCTGCTGGGCATCGCCCTCGCCCCCGGCTTCCCCGGGAACCCGTCGGTGTATGTCTACGCCACCCGGAGTGTCGGCGGGCTCAAGAACCAGATCCTCCGGATCGCGATCGAGAACGGCAAGGGCACGGCGATGCACGTCGTCTTCACGTCCAGCACGGAGGCCGGCTCGTACCACGACGGGGGCCACATCGCGTTCGGCCCAGACGGCATGCTGTTCGCGATCGTCGGCGAGAGCCACTCCGCGGGGAACGCCCAGGATCTCGAGGTGTCCGGGGGCAAGATCCTGCGGATGACGCCGAGCGGCGGCATCCCCAGCGGCAACCCGTTCCACTCGCGCGTCTACGCCTACGGCATCCGCAACTCGTTCGGATTCACGTTCGATCCCCAGACCGGCCGGCTGTGGGAGTCGGAGAACGGCCCGTCGTGCAACGACGAGCTGAACCGGATCATGGCCGGCCGCAATTACGGCTGGGGCCCGAGCAACACGTGCGACTCCCCACCGGACCCGCCGCGCAACACGAACCGTGACGGCAAGAACCCGGTGCAACCCCTGCGCTGGTACACGCCGACCATAGCGCCGACCGGCGTCGCGTTCTGCACCGCGTGCGGGCTGGGCGCGGGGAGCAACGGCAGGCTCTTCTTCGGCGCCTACAACACGGGGGACATCCGCCGGATCAACCTCACCAGCAACCGGATGGGCGTCGCGTCGCAGCAGGTCGTCTACCACCACGACAGCGGCGTGCTGTCCGTGGAGCGGGCCCCGAACGGCGGGCTGTACTTCAGCGACGGGCAGGGGATCTTCCGGCTCATCCGGGGCTGACCCGCCGGAGCACCACCCAGCCGCCCTCGTCGAAGATCGTCCGGTATCCCTGCTGCACGCGCTGCCGGAGGATGCCCTCGATGACCTCGTAGCTCGCGTTGGGCCAGGGAGGAAGGTTGGGGGACGCGATGACGTAGTCCGTCGCCGGCGCGTCCGGAACGAGCTCGTAAACCTCTCGCCGCTCCGACACGTGGGGGATGATGGCGTCCTGGGCGTCGACCGACGCATCCGCCGGGATCCGGGTGAGCGCGGCGTATCCGGTTCTCTGGAACACCGTCGAGCGGTAGGTCGCTCCGTCGCCGAGATCCCGGAGCGGCGACCCCGGCGTTCCGAAGAGCAGGATCGCGTTCACGGCGACGATCGCCCCGGCCGTCGCCACCCGCACCAGGTGACGCAGGCGTTCCCGACCGAGGAGCCGGGTGACGTTGGCGAGACCGTCGGCCGAGGCCATCGCGATCACGGGCGCGATCGTGGCCGTGTAGTGGAAGTCGGGGGTCCAGAAGAAGCTGTTCGTGGAGAGGAACCGCTCGAGGATCAGCGGCACCGCGAGGATGCACGCGGGTGAGGCAAAGGCGAGCAACAGGAACGGATAGAAGATGCGGAACTCCGTGTGCACCTTCATCCGCGGGAAGACGAGCACGTGTAGGACGCTCGTCGGATGCAGCATGATGTACTTCAGCGCGCTGAAGGGTCCCGGGCCGAACTGCGTGAAGGTCCAGTAGGCGAAGCCAGTCGGGCCCGCGAGCGCCGGGATGATGACCTCGGTCGTGAGCAGGAACCAACCGGTTCCGGCGGCGATCGCCACGAGCGCGTACCGGACCTGCCGGAGGGCAAGCAGATAGATCCCGAAGAACGCCACGAACATGGAGAGGTCTTCCTTGACGAGCAGCAGGAGAGCCAGACAGGCGAACATCAACCGCCATCGGCGCTCGTCGGCGAAGTAGACGGCGAAGGCGATCAGCGGCACGGCGAACGCGATCTCGTGGAAATCGAAGCCCACCGCGCGCTGGATCCCCCAGTACAGCGAGAAGCCCGTTCCGATCAGGTACGCGGGAACGGCGCCGACCCGCTTCCGAGCGAACAGGACGATCGGCACGACGGCGAGACCGAGCAGCACGCCTTGGGCGACCAGAAGGACCGCGGGCCTCCCCACCAGCCAGTAGAACGGCGCCAGGACGACGAGGATGGGGTGGAAGTGGTCGCCGAGAAGGTTGGACACGCCCCGGATCGAGCTGGCCGGCGCCTCGAACCGGCTGTAGTGCCAGACCGCCTGGTCGAAGATCCCGAGGTCGAAGCCGTCCGAGTGGAAGTGCCAGTGCCGCAGCAGAGCGTACGTCGAGTAAACCGCCGCCGCAACGGCGGCGAGGAGGGCGAGCGGCCACTCCCCGGCCAGGGCACGCAGTCGTGGCCGACCGTGCTGCCCCTCTGGGCCGGTCCCGTTCACCTCCTTCGACGGGCTGGCTTCCCTCGGGATCACCGTGCCACGATAGGCGGACCGGGATGAGGGTTCTCGACACGTTCCTCGACGCGATGGGCGACACGCCGCTGGTGCGCCTGCGCAGCGTGACGGCCGGGCTCCAGCCGACCATCCTCGCGAAGCTCGAGATGCTGAACCCGGGCGGCAGCGTGAAGGACCGCATCGGCCTGCGGATGATCGAGGCGGCCGAGCGGGCCGGGAATCTGCGCCCGGGCGGCACGATCGTGGAACCGACCTCGGGCAACACCGGGCACGGGCTGGCCATCGCCGCGGCCATCCGGGGGTACCGGTGCATCTTCGTGATGCCCGACAAGATGAGCGCCGAGAAGGTCGCGCTGCTCCGCGCCTACGGGGCCGAGGTGATCATCACGCCCACGTCGGTGGCCCCCGAGTCCCCGGAGTCCTACTACCGGGTCGCGGACCGGCTCACCGAGGAGATCCCCGGCGCCTTCCAGCCGAACCAGTACTTCAACCAGGAGAACCCGGCCGCGCACTACGAGACCACCGGCCCCGAGATCTGGGAGCAGACGGACGGCCGCATCACCTGCTTCGTGGCCGGGGTGGGGACCGGCGGGACCATCACCGGCATCGGCCGCTACCTGAAGGAGAAGAGCCCGGACATCCTCGTGGTGGGCGCCGATCCGGAGGGGTCGATCTTCTCCGCCCCCGACCAACCGGCCCGGCCCTATTTGACCGAGGGGATCGGCGAGGACTTCTGGCCGGACACCTTCGACCCGAAGGTCGTCGATCGGTACGTGCGGGTATCCGACCGGGACTCATTCCTCATCGCTCGCCGCATCACGAGGGAGGAGGGCATCCTCGTCGGCGGGTCGAGCGGCACGGCGATGGTCGCCGCGATCGACGTGGCCCGCGAGCTCGGCCCGGACGACGTCGTCGTGGTGATCTTCCCGGACACCGGACGCAACTACCTGTCGAAGCTGTACTCGGACACATGGCTCCTGCAGTACGGGTTCATCGAGCGCGCCGCGCCGCTCCACGTACGGGAGGTGCTCGCCGCGAAGCACGGTGAGCTGCCGGAGCTCATCACGGTGAAAGCCCACGACAAGGTGCGGCAGGCGGTCGACGTGCTCCAGCAGCACGGCATCTCGCAGGCACCCGTCGTCCGCGAGGACGGCGACGACGTCGCGGTGTTCGTGGGATCGATCCGGGAGCGAGAGCTGCTCGACCGCGTCTTCCGCGACCCCGACTCGCTGCAGGCCGACGTGGCCGAGGTGATGGGGTCGCCGATCCCACTCGTCGAGCACGACGACCCGGTCGAGGTGGCGTTCTCGGCGTTGCAGGGTGCGCCGGCGGTTCTCGTCTCGCACGCGGGGCGCGTGTCCGGGGTCCTCACGCGGAGCGACCTCCTCGAGTTCCTCGCGCACCGCCGCCAGACCCCGTGAGATCGCTCGGGGTGGACGTCTCGGTGAGCCGGGGGCTCGACCTCGTGCTCCTCGACGACTCGCTCGAGGTCCTCGACACGCGACGCCGGGTGGAGGTGGGGCAGCTCGCCCGCGCCATCGACGAGTTGGAGCCGGACGTCGTGGCCATCGACTCCCCGCCCGCGTGGGGCACGAACGGCGGGTCGCGCCGCACCGAGCGCGAGCTCCGGCTGTTCGGCATCCAGTCCTACGGCACGCCGACCCGGGAGCGCGACGGTCACCCCTTTTACGCGTGGATGAAGGTCGGCTTCCGGGCATTCGACATCTGCAAGCGCAAGGGCTTCAAGCGGTACGCGAGCGGACGGGTGAAGGGAACCGCGATCGAGGTGTTCCCGCATGCCAGCGCGGTCGTGCTCGTCGGTTGCCTCCCGCCGCCCGGCATGACGAAGCGGGCATGGCGGGCGCAGGCACTCGTGGCCCAGGGCGTGCGCACCGAGCTGCGGTCCGCCGATCAGGTCGACGCCGCCCTGGCGGCGCTCACCGGCCTGCGGGCGCTCCAGGGGCGATCGTCCGCGCTCGGCGACCCGAAGGAGGGCGTGATCGTGCTGCCGGCGACACGGCTCCCGGCGCACCCCTACCGCCGGTGCGACGCCGTGCCGCGCTCGCAGTCACAGCAACACCTCCCAGGACTGTCGCCGTGCGGCTGCGGAGACCCGGCGTGCAAGGAGCTGACGGGCAGGGAATTCGCTCGCGGACACGACGCCAAGCGGAAATCGCTCCTGTGGGACCGGGCGCGAGCCGGCGACGACGCCGCGCGCGAGCTGAAGCGGCGTGGGTGGGATCTCCCGCCGGAGCTAAGGTGATGGCGCGGAGACGCTTCGATGGGATGAGGGAGGCGCGGCGCATGCGAACTGCGACGGCTCGGTGAGCGAGGAAGGCCACGACCGCGGGGGGACGACCGGGGACCGGCACGACGACCTCCGATTCGAGACGCGCGCCATCCACGCCGGGCAGGATCCGGAACCGCAGTACGGCTCGGTGAACGTCCCGATCTTCCAGACGTCCACCTACGCGCAGCTCGCCGTGGGCAAGCCGCACCTGTACGACTACGCTCGGGGTGGCAACCCCACTCGCGAGGCTCTCCAGTCGGTGCTGGCCTCCCTCGAGGGCGGCACCGCCGCGTTCTCCTTCGCGTCGGGGATGGCCGCCGAGACCACGCTGCTGCTCCTCCTCCGCCCCGGCGATCACGTGGTGATCGGCGACGACGTGTACGGCGGGACGTACCGCCTCCTGGCCAAGGTGCTGTCGCAGTGGGACGTCGTCTTCGACGCGGTCGATCTCTCCGACGAGGACGCCCTCAAGAAGGCCATCCGGGATGAGACACGCGTCGTGTGGGTAGAGTCGCCCTCGAATCCGCTGTTGAAGATTACCGACATCCGCCGGTGCGCCGAGCTCGCGCACGAGGCCGAGGCGAAGTGCGTCGTCGACAACACGTTCGCCACGCCGTTCCTCCAGCGTCCGCTTGCACTCGGCGCCGACGTGGTGGTGCACTCGGTCACGAAGTACCTGGCGGGCCACTCGGACCTCGTCAGCGGCGCGCTCGTGGTTCGCGACCGCGACATGGCGGAGCGCCTGGCATTCCTGCAAAACGCGGTGGGGGCAGTTCCCGGACCGGTGGACTGCTACCTCGCCCTGCGCGGGGTGAAGACCCTCGCGCTGCGGATGGAGGCGCACTGCCGGAGCGCGCGCCGCGTGGCCGAGTTCCTGGCCGGGCATCCGAGGGTCACGAAGGTGTACTACCCCGGGCTGGAGTCACATCCGAACCACGAGGTCGCGGCGAGGCAGATGTCGGACTTCGGCGGGATGGTGTCCTTCGAGGTGGAGTCCGAGCAGGAAGCGGTACGGATCGCGGAGAGCACGCAGCTGTTCTTCCTGGCGGAATCCCTCGGCGGCGTCGAGTCGCTGATCGAGGTCCCGGGTCCGATGACGCACGCCAGTGTGGCCGGCTCAGAGCTCGAGGTCCCGTCCAACCTCGTTCGGCTCTCGGTCGGCATCGAGCACCCCGACGACCTCGTCGCCGACCTCGAACGCGCCCTCAGCTAAGACTCGACCCGCGAAGGAAGCCAGCGCGGCCCCTCTCCTCATTAGTATATTACTAGCTGGGAGAGAGGTGGGGACGGGAGCCCGGACTGTCCGTCCCTCGTCACGCCCCAGCGCGCTACTCAGCGGGGCGCTTGAGGTAGGCCACCAGGGATCTGCCGCCCATGGGGTTCTCGATCTGGAGGACGGTGACGAGCTCCCATCCGTCCTGGCCGAACGTGTTGAGGATCTCGCCGGGGTTGTGCTCCAGCAGCGGCGCCACGAAGTACTCCCACTTCGGCATCTAGGACGCCTCTCGCTCGAGCCGGCGCTGCGTGCGGCGGATGCACACACCCATCACCACGTCCACGCCACCCTCCTGCGCGATGCGCCAGGCGTCCTCGTTCACGATGCCGTCCTGCAGCCAGAGCATCTTCGCCCCGATCTTCACGGCCTGCTCGGCGATCTCCGGCGTGTGCTCCGCGCGGCGGAACACGTCCACGACGTCGACATCGTCGGGCACGTCGAGCAGCGACGGGTAGGCCTTCTCGCCGAGGACCTCCGTCTCGTTCGGGTTCACGGGGATGATCCGATACCCCTTGCGCTGCAGGTAATCGGCGATCTCGTGCGAGTCGCGGTTCGGCTTCGACGACAGCCCCACCACCGCGATCGTCTTCGCCTCGCCGAGGATCGATCGCAGCTCCTGATCCGACGGCATCGCCGGCGCCATCTCTTCGTCGCTCATGGGTTCTCCTTTCGCAGCAGTTCCAGGAACTCGTGCAGGATGCGGCCGGTCGCTCCCCAGATCGTGTGCCCGTCGAGCTCGCACACGTGGCCCCACCACGTCTGGCCCTCCTTGTCCCACGACATCGGGCGCTCCACCTCGAGCAGCCGCGACACGGGGAACTCCAGCACCTCGGCGATCTCCGACGGGTTGGCCGCGAAGGCCGGATCGGCCTCGAGCGCGCCGACGAACGGCACGATGGTGAACCCGGTGGTGAAGGTCTCGAGCGGCTCCAGCGCGCCGAGCACGTCAACGAGGTCGCGGGACAACCCAAGCTCCTCCTCGGTCTCCCGCAATGCCGTGGCGAGCGGATCGACGTCCCCCTCGCTTCGCATGCCACCGGGGAACGAGATCTCTCCGGGGTGGCGAGGCAGGTCGTCGGTCCGCTTCGTGAACACGATCGACGGCTCGGAACCCTCGACGAACGGCAGGAGCACCGCCGCGGGGCGTCGCTCGCTCTCGCGGACGCGAACTTCGGAGACCGGAGTCAGCGATCCGCGAAGGGCCTCGCGGAGCCGGACGGAAGCTTTCATCGTCTACGCTCCATGCTAGTGCACGCGGCATCCGTCACCGCGGGCGGGGGTGAGCGAGGCCATGGAACGCTTCGACGTCTTCGTGATCGGAGGCGGCGGCACCGGCTCCGAGATCGCGTTCTCGCTGGGGCGAGCGGGCGGCCTGCGCGTGGGCATCGCCGAGAGGGACAAGCTCGGCGGCGAGTGCAACCACTACGGCTGCGTCCCGACGAAGACCATGCTCGCCAGCGCGAAGGTCGCAGCCTCGGCGCGGAACGCGGGCCGGTACGGCGTCCGCATCCCGAGTGTCGAGGTCGACTTCCCGGCGGTGATCCGCCGGGCGCGCCAGATCATCGACTCGCAGTCCGGGGCCGGCGCCACGCCGTTCGAGGAGCAGGGGATCCGCGTCTTCCTGGACGAAGCGCGGCTCGGCGGCGAGCACCGCATCGAGATGGCCGACGGGACGCAGATCGAGGCCGATCGGATCGTGCTCGCCACCGGCACCGAGGCCGCCGTCCCGCCCATCGACGGGCTCCGTGACGGGCCCGTGTGGACCAACAAGGAGGCCATCTGGTCCCCGCAGGCTGTGCCCGAATCGCTGGCCGTCATCGGATCCGGGCCGATCGGCCTCGAGTTCGCCCAGATCTACGCGCGCTTCGGCTCGAAGGTCACCGTGGTCGAGCTCGCCGACAGGATCCTCCCCGGCGAGGACGTCGATGCCTCGACGGCGATCTGCGACGCACTGGAGGACGAGGGCATCCGTCTCCTCGTCGACACGACCAGCTGCCACGCCGGGCACGACGGGACGGACGGCTGGCACGTCGATTTCGACGACGACCAGCACGTGCACGCGGAGCAGCTCCTGGTGGCGATCGGACGACGACCCGTGTTCGACGTCCACGATCTCGACGGTGCGGGCGTCGAGCTGAACGAGGGCGGCTTCCCGGTGCTCGACGAGCATCTGCGCACCACCGCCGACGGGGTCTGGGCGGCGGGTGACGCCACCGGGGAGCTGTTGTTCACGCACGTGGGCACGTACGAGGCGGAGCTCGTCGTCGACGACATCCTGGGCCGACCGACCCACCGGGACTATCGCGTGGTGCCGCGCGTCACCTTCACCGAGCCGGAGGTGGCGAGCGTCGGGCTCACCGAGGCGCGAGCTCGGGAGACGACCGAGGTCGTCACCTCACTGCTGAGGTTCGAGGACAACGAGCGCGCGTTCATCGAAGGGCGAACGCACGGCATCGTGAAGCTCGTGGCCGACGCGCGGACCGGCGAGCTGCTCGGCGGGCACATCGTGGGCGAGGGCGCCGGGGAGATGATCCACGAGGTGGTGGCAGCGATGGCCGGCCGCGTGCACCCGTCGGCGGTCGGCCACGCGATCCACGCGTATCCAACGCTCTCCGAGTCCGTGAAGGGCGCGTTCCAGCAGCTCGCCGAGCAGCTGCCCTAACCGGAGGGGCAGGACCGCTGCGACAGAGGCACCCTCGACGTGGGGTGGGAGAAGTCGAACGCCTCGAGCATGTCCGCCGCCTGCTCGTCCCGGGAGCCCATCGACGGCAGGTCGTGCAGCCGTTCGATGAGCTTCAGCACGCTCGAGAACTCGAGCGTCGTGTGGTCGACGAACCCGGGCTTCGCCCACGGCGAGATGACGATGGCCGGAACGCGCGGACCGAGGCCGAACAGGTCGACGTGCGGGGGCGCGACGTGATCGTAGAACCCGCCGAAGTCGTCCCAGGTCAGGATCACCGCCGTCCGACCCCACTGCGGGCTGCGTTGGATCGCATCCAGCAGCCGGACCGTCCAGTTCTCCCCGGCGCAGATCGAGGCCGGAGGGTGGTCCGAGAGGCCAACCGGCGGCGTGACCCACGACACGGCCGGCAACCTGCCCGCCAGGGCGTCGCCGATGAAGGTCGACTCGGGCACGACGTTGTTCCACATCGGCCCGCGGCGGATGTGCCGGATCATCCGCAGCGGCTGCACCCAGTTGTTGCCGCCCCAGTAGTACCGCCAGGAGATCCCCTTCCAGCGCAACAGGTCCGGGAGCACCAGGATGTCGGTGCACGGCCACCGCTGGATCCAGAACCGCTGGATCCGATCGACGGTCCACACGCTCTCCTCCAGACGCATGGCCGCCTCCCGCTCCTGCCCGGCGAGCTTGCGGAAGGCGAACGCCCGCTCGACCGGGTCGTCGCAGTACTCGCGGGGCTCGCCAGAGCCCCACTGGCCCGGGTACTCGTGATCCACGAACCGATCGGATTGCCCGGCCACGGTCCACAGGTGCTCGATCCCCGTTGGGCCGTACACCGAGCTGAAGAACCGGTCGGCAAGCGTGAAGTGCGTCGCGAGCTTCCAGTAGTTCGGGATCTGATCGCGCCGGTACTGGACGTAGGACTGGAGATGCGTGCCGTTCCACAGCTTGTCGAAGCAGTTCATCTTCCCGCCGTTGACGGCACGCGCCGCGGGGATGAAGTGGTGCTCCACGTCGGGCTGGCGGTCGACGGCCACGTGCAGCCGGACGGTGTGGCCGTTGCAGATGCGCCCCCGCCTCGCGCCGTCCGCGCCCGGGAGCCGGCCGAACAGGGTGTCGAAGGTCCGGTTCTCCTTGATCACGAAGACGATGTGCTGGAGATGGGTCCGAGCTGCGTGGAGCGGGTCGGGGTCGGCGGGCCGTGCTGCCGCGGCGGCAGGGGCAGGCGGGGCCGGTTCGGCCAGGGCGCCGGACGTGCAGGCCGCGAGCACCAGCGCCGCGACCACGAGGGGGCTTCGTTCGCGCACGGAGCGATATCATGAAGGAGATGAGCGATCAGGCCACGGCGGTTCTCACGGTCACCGAGACGGCGGCCCGGCGGGCCCGGACCATCGCCGAGCGCGAGGGACGCCCCGATGCGTGCCTGCGCGTGCGGGTGGTGGCCGGCGGCTGCGACGGGTTCAGCTACGAGCTGGGCTTCGACGATGCGGCCGAGGACGACAGCGTGATCGAGGTCGACGGCTTCCGGGTGCTGGTCGACCCTCGCAGCGCGCCGATCCTCGCCGGGTCCACGCTCGAGTTCAACGACTCCCTCGTGGGCGGCGGCCTCAAGGTCTACAACCCCCAGGCCACTCACGAGTGCGCCTGCGGCAAGTCGTTCTCGATCTAGCTCCTACCCGGCCTCCAGCGCGCCGAGCATCCCCTGGCTCCGGTGGTATCTGCAGTAGAAGACCAGGTAGCCGCTCGGAGGGAGCATCACGGTCACCTTCACGGCCTGTCCCGGGGGAAGCTCCTGGTTGATGGCCGCGCGCGGCAACGTGAAGTTGTGGAGGGTCGACGTCGGGTTGCTGATCGACAGCGTGATGGATTGCCCGCCCGATCCCCGCAGGATGGTCGGCTCGAAGTAGAAGTCGGATGTGCGGATGTCCTCGGCGGTCTGGCCACCGATGTCGGTCTCACCGTGGCTCACGACCTGCTGACCGCCGAGCTCGACACGATCGCCGGTCTGCACGTGCTCGCCGCTGTCCGTGCTGCACGCGGCGAGCATCGCCGCCATGAGCATGATCGCCGCCGGTCGTGGTCTCACCACGGCATTCAATCCCACCCGGTCGGGTCACGCTCGTCCCACCCCTATACTTTTCGCCGGTGAGCGGAGAGCCGAAAACGCAGTGGCGCGACCTCCACCACGAGGTCGTCGCCACGGGTCTGTGCACCGGATGTTCCGCCTGCGTCGTCGTCTGCCCGTTCCACGTCCTCGGCTACGAGCACACCGGCGGTGAGAACGGCCCGTACCGGCCGTTCCAACTCGAGGAGGGCCCACCGGATCACTGCACGCACGGCGACCGGGGCTGCGACATCTGCACCAGGGCCTGCCCCCGGTTCCGCGACTGGGAACCGGAGATCGACCGCATGCTGTTCGGCCGAGCGCGGTCCATCGACGAGGTCATCGGCGTGCACCAGGCCGTGGTCCTGGCCCGGGCGACGGACCCGCGCGTGCTTGCCGGCGGCCAGGACGGTGGCGTGGTGTCCGGGCTGCTCGTGTGGGGCCTGGAGACGGACCAGATCGACGGCGCATGCACTTCGAAGCTCTCCGATGAGCGGCAGTGGGACGCCGAGCCCACGGTCGTGACGGACGTCGACGGCGTCCTCGCCACGGCCGGCTCGCGGTACACGTACTCGGCGAACCCGCTCGCGCTGACGAAGGCCGCGGAGATGGGGCTCTCGAAGGTGGCGCTGGTCGGCATGTCGTGCATGGCGAGCGTGACGGGCACCCTCGAGGCCCGGCGAGTGAACAAGTGGCGCAAGCGCATCGCGTGGACGTTCGGGCTCCTTTGCTCGAAGTCGTTCACCTACGAGGGCCTGATGGAGAGCAAGATCCATGACGAGCTCGGCGTCGCGTGGAACGACATCGCGCGCATCAACGTGAAAGGCAAGGTCATCGTGTACACGACGAACGGCGACGTCATCGACATCCCGCTCAAGGAAGCCCGCGAGTGGACCCGGCCCGGCTGCAAGCTCTGCCCGGACTTCGCGGCGGAGCACGCCGACATCAGCTTCGGCGGCCTGGGCCAGTCGGAGGGATGGACCCTCACGATCATCCGCACCGACCGCGGTCTCGACCTCTGGCGGCAAGCGGTGGAGGCAGGCGTGGTGGAGTGGCGTCCGGCGGAGGAGGATCCGGCGGCGATCGCGCTGATGGAGCGTCTGGCCACGCAGCAGCGGCACCGGTGGCCGGTGACCGGCGACTGGGAGGCGCGGGGCCTCCCCGAGGAGGGAACGGCCGGTCGCCTGGAACACTCGCACGCTGACCCCGGACGCGTGCCGGCGGAGACATCGGCGGGAGGGAAACGCACATGAACGGCCGAGGATCGTTCTTCTATCGCACCGGCGCGTTCTCCTACCGGCATCGCCGGCTGGTGGTGCTGGTCTGGATCGTGATCCTCGTCGCGATGTTCCCCGCGGTGAAGGCGCTCTCGGACAACCTGTCGCAGGGCGGCTTCGAGGTGCCCGGGTCGCAGTCCGACCAGGTCAAGAACGACATCGAGACCGTCTTCGCGAGGACGCAGTCGCAGTTCAACGACCTGCTCGTGATGCACAGCGACACGCTGAGCGCGGACGACGAGGCGTTCAGGATGGTCTTCCACCGGGTCGCCGCGGGCCTCGAGCGCGGCCCCGGCGTCGGGCGGGTGGTGAACCCCTACGACCAACCCGAGCAGTTCATCTCATCCGACGGGCACACGCTCACCGCTCGCATCGGGCTCTCCGACGATCAGGACCAGGCGCTGAAGCACGCCGACGCGCTCGCCGCCATCGTGGAGCGGGCCTCCCGCGGCACCGGCATCACGACGCTCCTGACCGGCGCGGCGCCGTTCTACAAGGCGTTCTCGGACACGACCACGCACGACCTCAACAAGGCCGAACGCATCGCGCTGCCCATCACGCTGCTGATCCTGGTGCTGGCGTTCGGCTCGATCATCGCGGCCGGCGTCCCGCTGCTGCTCGCGATCTTCGGCCTGGCCATCGCGTTCGGGATCATCTCGCTGATCGCCGGCCACGCCACCGTCTCGATCTTCACCGAGAACACGGCGTCGATGCTCGGCATCGGTGTGGGCATCGACTATTCGCTGTTCATCGTGAGCCGGTTCCGCGAACGCCTCCGGGCGGGCCGCACCGTTCCCGTCGCGATCGCCGAGGCCACCGCCTCCAGCGGGAAGGCCGTGTTCGTCTCGGCCCTCACCGTGGTGCTCGCGCTGTCGGGGACGCAGCTCGTGCGCATCGCGGCGTTCAGCTCGATGGGCTACGGGGCGATGATCGCCGTGGCGATCGCCGGGATGGCGGCGCTCACCCTGCTGCCCGCGGTCCTGGGGATGATCGGGACCCGGGTCGACAAGTGGCGCATCCGGCCCGGACGCCAGGCGGAGACGGGGTGGTGGCACCGCTGGGCGCTCCTCATCATGCGGCGCCCGTGGCCCGCGCTCGTCCTCGGGTTCGGGTTCCTGCTGTTCCTGGCGGCGCCGGCTCTGAACCTCCGGCTGGGATCATCCGGGCCGAACATCCTGCCCGCGGACGCCGAGCCCCGGCGCGCGGCGGCCATCACGGCCCAGGCCTTCGGCGAGGGGCAGGTGGCGCCGGTGCAGATCGTGGTGACGGACCCGCAGGGCGTCACCACGGGGAGGGGGTTCCACGCGCTGTACGCCTTCGCGCAGGCCATGGCCCGCGACCCCGAAGTGCGTCGGGTGGACTCCATCGCCAGCCTCCGCCCCGGGGACACGGAGGAGCAGGCGCAGGCCTTCATGAGCTCGGCCGGTTCCGCCGGCATCGCGGCGGCGTTCGTCGGTGCGGACGGCACGAAGACCCTCGTGTCGGTGGTGAGCGAGCACAACTCGCAGGCGCCGGAGACCGACGCGCTCGTCCTGCGACTGCGCGCGCTCGCGCAACGAGTACTGGACCCGCCGACGACCGCGCTCATCGGCGGCGACCCGGGGCTCAACACCGACCTCAACCACGAGCTCGAGAACAAGATCATCCCGGTGGTGGCGTTCGTCCTCATCCTGTCGTTCTTCGTACTGATGCTGTTCTTCCGCAGCGTCCTCCTGCCGCTCAAGGCGCTGATCATGAACACCGCGTCGGTCATCGCTGCCTACGGACTCATGGTGTTCGTGTTTCAGGAGGGCCACTTCACCGGGGTGCTGGACTTCAAGTCCGTCGGATTCATCGACTCGTTCATGCCGCTGTTCCAGTTCACGATCCTGTTCGGCCTTTCGATGGACTACGAGGTCTTCCTTCTCGCGCGGGTGCGGGAGGAGTACCTCAAGACCGGCGACAACACGGAGGCCGTGGCCTGGGGGCTGGAACATACCGGGGGGCTCATCACGAGCGCCGCGGCCATCATGGTGACGGTGTTCGGCGCGTTCGCGCTGGGCCGCCTGCTCCCGATCAAGGAGCTCGGGTTCGGGCTGGCGGCCGCGGTGCTCCTCGACGCGACGATCATCCGGATCATGCTCGTGCCGGCGACGATGCGCCTGCTCGGGAAGTGGAACTGGTGGCTGCCGGGCTGGCTCGACCGGCGGCTGCCGAACGTGTCGCTCGAAGGGCTCCCCGAGAGCGTGCTGCCACGGCAGGAGGAACCCGTTCCGGCGACGACGTGATCCTCAGCGGGCGGGGACGAGCCCCGCTCTCGCCCGTCAGCCGAAGGCCGCGACCGTGGGATGGTCCTTCTCCGTGGGCCCGACCTGGGCGGCGCCGCCCGGCGAGCCGATCCCGGAGACGGTGTCGGAGAAGAACTCGGCGTTGACCGGCGTGAACTGCTTCCACTCGCTCGGGACGTCGTCCTCGTAGAAGATCGCCGTCACCGGGCAGACCGGCTCGCAGGCGCCGCAGTCGACGCACTCGTCCGGCTGGATGTAGAGCATCCGCCCGCCCTCGTAGATGCAGTCGACCGGGCACTCGTCCACGCAGGTCCGGTCCTTCACGTCGATGCAGGGCTCACAGATGGTGTAGGTCATGACGAGCTTCCCCCTATTTGCACGGTGTCCGTCGTTCAAATCCTACCCCTGCGCGTCCGGACCGCAACCCGAGCGTTCAGGCCTCGAGGGCGGGCTCGGGGGCAAGGGCCAGGATCGTGCCCAGGAGCGAGGACACCGGCTCGAGCACGGGGACCGGGTAGACGATCGTGAGGTCGGCCCCGGCGTCCTCGTATTCGCGGACCCGGGCCGCAGCCGCCGCAGATCCGCCGAGGATGCAGAGGGCCCGGACGAGGTCGTCGGGATCCGCGCCGCTCGCCGCGGCCTCCGCGGCCGCGCCGAGCCCCATGGCCTCGAGCTGGTGTCGGTAGTGCGGGATCGACGCGTACTGCGCCGCCTGGGGCCGGAGCGCGGCGAGCGCGCGACCCTGGTCGGGCTCGATGCAGGCGCGCACGTAGACGGCCACGGTGATCAGCTCCCGCCCGGCGTCACGCGCCGTCTCGTCGACGAGGCGACGGGCGGCCGCCACCCGTTCCGGCGTGCACCAGTTGAGGAGCACGCCGTCGGCGATCTCGCCGGACAGGCGAAGCATCCCGTCGCCGAGCGCGGCGAGCCAGATCGGCGGCGGAGGGCCGGGGTCGAACGACAGCTGCGCCGCGCGGACCTCGCGGACGTAGTCCCGCATCGCCTGGAGCCTGCGCTCGAACCCCGCGCCGAGGCCGAGGACGAACCTCCCGTCCGAGATCTCCTGCACCGTGGCGGCCGCCATCGCGGTGGTGAACGGGACACGCGACGTGATGGGCACGACACCGGACCCGAGCCGGAGGGTCTCGGTCAGCGGGGCGAGGGCCGCGAGCGTGGAGAACGCCTCTCTCCCGGCGATCTCCGGGACGAACAGCGCCTCGTAGCGCGTCTGCTCGACGGTGCGCGCGACCTGCACCAGGTCGTGCCACTGAAGCGGCTCGCGGATGGCGACGCCCAGGCGTCCCCGTTGCGGCTGCGACATCACGTCTGCAATGGTCCCATGCGATGCAACCGATCTCGTTCCGGACCGAGGACGGCCTGTCGCTGGAAGGCGAGATCCGGGAGCCGGACGGCGAGGCCCGCGGCAGCGCCGTGATCTGCCATCCGCATCCTCTTGGCGGCGGGAGCAAGGACCATCCCATCCTCTGGGCGATCCGCAACGAGCTCGCACGCCGCGGGTTCGCGGTGCTGTCCTTCAACTTCCGCGGCGTGATGGGCTCGGAGGGTTCGTTCGGCGGCGGGGACGCCGAGGTCCAGGACGTTCGGGCCGCCGTCGATCGTGTGCGGGAGACGGCCGCGGGACCCACGTTCGTGGCGGCGTGGTCCTTCGGCGGCATGGTCGCACTCCGCGAGGCCCTCTCCGACGACCGCGTGGCGGCTCTGGCGCTGGCCGGGTTCCCGGTCTCCGAGGAGACCGACGTGCCCCGGCCCGACATCCCGTCGCGGGCCGAGCTGTCGTCGTTGCGCCGGCCGGTCCTGTTCGTGGTGGGTGAGGCCGACCAGTTCAGCCCCCTGCCCGAGCTCCGGCGCCTGGCGGCCCGGCTCCCGGGCGCCGAGCTGGTGGTGATCCCCGACACCGACCACTTCTTCTGGCGCCGGGAAAGGGAGCTCGCCGAACGCATCGGCGGGTTCGCGGAGGGAACACTCCTCCCATGACCATCTGGGTGGGCACGAGTGGCTGGCAGTACACGAGCTGGAAGAAGCGCTTCTATCCGGAGAAGCTGCCGCAGCGCCGGTGGCTCGAGTACTTCTCGCAGCAGTTCCCCACCGTCGAGGTCAACAACTCCTTCTACATGCTTCCCAAGGAGACCGCGTTCGAGCGGTGGCGCGACGAGTCGGCCGACGGGTTCCTCGTGACCGTCAAGGCGAACCGCTACATCACGCACATCAAGAGGCTGACCGATCCGAAAGACCCCGTGAAACTGTTCTGGTCGCGAGCGAAGAAGCTCGGCCCGAAGCTCGGGCCCGTGTTGTTCCAGTTCCCGCCGAACTTCAGGGCGGATCTGGGCCGGCTGAAGGCGTTCGTGAAGGTCCTGCCGAAGGCGATGCGGCCCGCGTTCGAGTTCCGCGACGCGAGCTGGGAGTCCGACGAGGTGTACGAGGTCCTCGACCGGGCCGGCGCCGCGTACGTCCTGGCCGATCGCCCTGGATGGAAGATCGGCGCCGTCGTGACGGGCGGCTGGTCGTATGTCCGGTTCCACGAGGGACGCAGGACGAGCCCGTTCTATCCGCGGGCCAAGCTCCGCCGGTGGGCCGATGCCATCGCCGAGCTCCCCGCGCGCGACACCTACGTGTACTTCAACAACGACCCGCTCGGCGCCGCGATCAAGGACGCCCGCACGATGATGGAGCTGCTGGAGACGCGGGGCCTCGACGTGGTCCGCCTGGAGGCGGAGCAGCGCACCGCGTGATCCGTGGGGCGGGCCTTGTGCCCGCCCCACGGCCGGGGACGAGCCCCGGCCCACGTTGCGGTCAGCGCGTGACCTCGATCTCGTCGTAACCGCTCGCGCCGCTCGGGTAGGGCGGGCGGTGCGCCCCGCTCTGCAACCGGCCATCGCCCTCGTAGGCGCGCGCGACGATGCCGAAGCGGCCCGGCCGGATCGGTGTCCACCGGTATCGCCACAGCCGCCACGTGAGCGGGCCGAGCGCCGTCTTGAGCTGCGCGTCGCTCCAGGTGCGCCCGTTGTCGGTGGACACTTCCACGCGCGAGATGCCGCGGTCGCCGGAGAAGGCGACGCCCGCGATCGTCGCGGCCCGCCCGACCACGGCCCCGTCGGTGGGGACATCGACGCGCGAACCCGAGCGAACGATGGCGCGCTTGGTCCAGCCTCGCTGTTCCCAGTAGCCCTGGTACGGCCGGTCGACGACCTCGATCGACGTCAGCCACTTCGGGTTCTTCATGCCGTACGTGCCGATGGAGAGCAGGCGCGCCGGGAAGCCATGCGCCCGCGGGAGCACGTGGCCGTTCATCCCGATCGCGACCAGCGTGGAGTCGTCCATGGCCTGGTCGATGGACAGGCTGTCGGAGTACCCGCCGGCGGCCCGGAAGACGACCTCCACGGCGCGGCTCGCGTCGACCCCCGCTCTGTCGAGGATCTCCTTGAGCGGGACGCCCACCCATCTTGCGGTGGACATGAGATGGCCGCCCACGTGATTGCTGATGCACTCGAGCGTCTGGTAGCGCTCCACTGCGGGCAGCCGCTTCAGCGCCGGGTACGAGAGCTGCATCGGGCGCTGCACGAGGCCGTTCACCTGGAGGCGCCAGCTGGCCGGATCGATGTCTGGATCGACGAAGGACTCGTCGACGACGTAGAAGGAGCCGATCGGCGTGATCTCGGTGGTCAGGCCCGGGATGTGCTCGAACGCCTCGTCCCCTGCCGTTCCCGACGGCGTCGGCAGCGGCTCGAGGCTCGGCACGTGGAGCATGCGGCCGCCGGGGTCTGGCCGGGCGAAGAGCATCGCGCCCACGCCGGACGCGCCGAGCACCGCTCCGGCGGTCCCGAACCCGACGGAGCGGATGAACACCCGCCGACTCTCATCGGTGGGCGTCGGTGGCGCGTGGAGGCGGCGATCGGTCCACGCGGCCACTGTCCCCCCCACGAGGTAGATGGGCAGCGTGACGGCGGCGAAGGCCCACCGCCCCAGGAACTGCGGGGCCGCCTGGTACGCCACGACCGAGACGAGCCACACCGGCAGCAGGCAGACGTACCAGAGCCGCTCCGGCATCCGGCGAGCAGTCCCGGAGAGGCGGGCCAGGATCACACCCACGATCGCCCCACTCAGCACGTACGTCGCGGAAGCGCCGATGATCGTGATCCGCTCGGCCCAGTGGCCGAGGTGGGAGATGAAGAAGCTCTCGATCTGCCCGGACGTCGTGCCGACCAGACGCTGGGCGATGGAGACGGGTGGGAACGGCACCGGCGGGACGAGCGTGTGCACGACGCCGGCGAGCACGGTGGCGGTCGCCGAGCCGGCCAACCCCACCAGCGCGGCGTGCCGAAGGGGATGCGAGGGGGCCTGCGCCTCGCTCATCGGGCTTGGCCCCCGGATGGCCGGGCCAGGCCGTCCTCGAGCGCCGACAGGCTCACCGCTCTGGCCTCTCCGAGTCGATCGACACCGCTCGGATCCACCTTGTCGCGCCCCTTTCGAGCCAAGCGTCTGCCCCGTCGGCCTCTACAGCGGCAGGTTGGAGAGCACCATGATCCTGGGCTCGGTCATCTCCTCCATGGCCGAACGCAGCCCCTCGCGGCCGAAACCGGAGTCCTTCGATCCGCCGTAGGGCATCTGGTCGGCCCGGAACGCCGACACGTCGTTCACGATCACGCCGCCCACCACGAGCTCTCGGTGCGCGAGCATGGCCCGGTTGATGTCGTTCGTGAACACGCCGGCCTGCAGGCCGTACGGGGAGTCGTTCACGATGCGGAGCGCGTCCTCGAACGTCTCGTACGGGTCGACCGTCACGACCGGGCCGAAGATCTCCTCGCACCTGACCTTCATGTCCGGCCTTGTCCGGGCCAGTGCGGTGGGAAGGTAGAAGGGGTCCTGCCGCTTGCCCCCGGTGAGTACCTCCGCTCCCTGCGACACGGCCTCGTCGACGAACTCGGTGACCTTGTCGATCGCGCCCTCATCGATGAGTGGGCCCACGTCCACGGACTCGTCGAGCGGGTCGCCGACCTTCAGTCCCTCGATCCCCTTCACCAGCCGTTGCACGAAGTCGTCGTAGACCTCGGCCTGGACGAGCATACGCTGCACGGCGATGCAGCTCTGCCCGGCCTGATAGTTGCCACCCATGGCGACGCGCTCCGCCGCGTGGTCGAGGTCGGCGTCGGAATGCACGATGACACCGGCATTGCCGCCCAGCTCGAGCGTGAATCGCGTGCGCGGATCGGCGATACCTTTCAGGTGCCATCCGACGCCGGACGAGCCGGTGAACGAGACCTTCCGGAAGCGCCGATCCTTGACCAGCTCCTCGGCCTTGGCCGATGGCACCGGCAGCACCGAGTACATCGGGCCGGGGAGATCGGTCTCGGCGATGAGCTCCGCGAGCGCCAGGGCGCCGAGCGGCGTCTTCGTGGCCGGCTTCACCACGATCGGCGCGCCGACGGCGAGGGCCGGCGCGACCTTGTGGGCCACCAGGTTGACCGGGAAGTTGAACGGTGCGATGCCGAGAACCGGCCCGAACGGGAACCGGCGCACGATCCCGACCCGGGCGCCGAGCGAGGCCTCGGTGTCGAGACGCATGAACTCGCCTCCGAATCGCCGAACCTCCTCCGCCGCGATGCGGAAGGTGGACGCCGCACGCTGCGTCTCGATCCGCGACCACTTCAGCGGCTTGCCGCCCTCGCGGGCGATCGAGGTCGCGATCTCCTCGGCGCGCTCCGCGATCCGCTTCGACACGTGCGCCAGCGCGGTGGCCCGGACGTGGGTGGGGAGGTGCTGGGTCTCCCCGAAGGCCTCGGCGGCGGCCGCCACCGCCCGCTCCACGTCGGCGTCGGTCGGATGTGCGATCTCGGTCACGACGCTCCCGTCGAACGGGCTGGTCACCTCGAACGAGCCGTCGCCTTGACGCCACTCCCCGGCGACGTAGAAGGGTTTCGAGCCGCTCACGAGATGGCCGCCATGACGTGCTTGATGTTCGTGTAGTCCTCCAGCGAGTTGATCGACATGTCCTTCCCGTAGCCGCTCTGCTTGTAGCCGCCGTGCGGCATCTCGCTGACGAGCGGGATGTGGGTGTTGATCCAGACCGTCCCGAACTGGAGCTTCCGCGCCGCGTTCAGGGCGCGGCCCACATCCTTCGTCCACACCGACGCCGCGAGCCCGTAGTCGACGTCGTTGGCCCAGGCGATGGCCTGGTCGTCGTCGGCGAACCGCTGCACCGTGACCACCGGACCGAACACCTCACGCTGCACGATCTCCGAGTCCTGCTGCACGTCCGTCAGGACGCTCGGCCGGTAGAAGAACCCGCCGCCCTCCAGGCGCTCACCACCGGTGAGGACCGTGGCGCCGCCTTCGCGGGCTCGATCGACGAAACCGCTCACTCGCTCCAGCTGCTCGGTGGAGACCACCGGGCCCATCTCCGTGTCCTCGCTCTCCGGCGCGCCGACCTTCAGCGACTCCACCGCCGGAACAAGGCCGGAGACGAGGGCCTCGTAGATGCCCGGGCCGGCCAGGACCCGGCTCGCGGCCGTGCAGTCCTGTCCGGAGTTGAAGTAGCCGCCGACCTTGATCCACTCGACGACGGCCTCCATGTCCGCGTCGTCGAAGACGACGACCGGGGCCTTGCCCCCGAGCTCCAGGTGGACCCGCTTCAGGGTCTCCGACGCCGCCCTCGCGACGTCCCTGCCCGTGGCGACATCGCCGGTGAGCGACACCATCCCCACCCCCGCATGGCGCACGATGCCCGCCCCCACCGGCTCGCCGTCGCCGGTGATGACGTTCAGGACGCCCGGCGGGAGGATGTCCGAGGCCAGCTCGGCGAGACGCAGCGCCGTGAGCGGCGTCCACTCGGACGGCTTCAGCACCACGGTGTTCCCCGCCGCGAGCGCCGGGCCGATCTTCCAGATCGCCATCATCAGCGGGTAGTTCCACGGCGCGATCGATCCCACGACACCGATCGGCTCGCGGCGCAGCATGCTGGTGAACCCCTTCATGTACTCGCCGGCGGACTGTGTCTGCAGCACCCGAGCCGCGCCGGCGAAGAACCGCAGGTTGTCGGAGACGACCGGGAGCTCCTCGGTGAGGGTCGTGGCCCTCGGCTTGCCGACGTTCGCCGACTCGAGGGCGGCGAGCTCCTCCGCATGCTCCTCGATGGCGTCGGCGAGCTTCAACAGCAGCGCCTGGCGCTCGCCCGGCGTGGTGTCGTACCAGGCCTCGTCGAATGCCTTCCGGGCCGCGGTGACCGCACGGTCGACATCCTCCGCGGTCCCTTTCGGCACGATGGCGATCACGCCGCCGGTCGCGGGGTTCACCACGTCCTGCGTCTCACCGCTCGCCGACGGGACCCACTCCCCGCCGATCAGCATCTCCCGCTTCTGCACGTCAGCCGCCATCGCCCCTCCTCGAGCCCAACAGACGCCAGTATCTCGCCTTCCGGGTCGAACGAACCAGTCCGGGGACGCTCCCTTGACCGAACGAGGGTGTTCTGCGTCCAATGCTCTCGACCCAAGGGGGACCGTGAGCGAACCGGACGATCTTCAACGGATCACCGCAAGAGCCACAGAGATCGCGAAGGTGGAGACGGCCCGGCTCCTGGAGCGGACGCCGGCGTCCGCCGCCCTGCACGAGCGCGCGGTGCGATCGCTCCCGCTCGGGGTGGCCTCGTCCTTCCAGGCCAACGACCCTTACCCGCTGTACGTGTCGCACGGGCGGGGTTCGTCCGTCTGGGACGCGGACGGCAGCGAGTACGTCGACTTCCACGGCGGCTTCGGGGCGATGGCCGTCGGGCACGCCCATCCGAAGATCGTGGAGGCCATCGACCGGGCGGCCCGGTCCGGGACCCATTTCGCCGCAACGACCGAGACCACGGTGGCGTTCGCGGAGGAGCTCTGCCGGCGGTTCCGTCTCGAGCGAGTCCGGTTCTCGAACTCCGGGACCGAGTCGACGATGGACGCGATCCGGGTGGCGCGGGCGGCCACCGGGCGGGACTGCGTGCTGAAGATCGAGGGGTCCTACCACGGCCACCACGACACGGTGATGTTCTCCGTGGTGCCGAACTCCGATGTGATGGGCGGACGGGACCAGCCGGCGTCGACGCCCATGTCGAAGGGCATCCCGAAGGAGCTCGCGGAGCGGACCCTCGTGGTGCCGTTCAACGACGCCGACGCGCTCCGGGCGCTCCTCGATACGCGGGGCGGGGATGTCGCGTGCCTGATCATGGAGCCGGTGATGATGAACATCGGGGTCGTCGTGCCCGAGGACGGCTACCTGCAAGCGGTCCGGGACCTCTGCACCCGCCACGGCGTCGTGCTGATCTTCGACGAGGTGAAGTCGGGGGCGACGATCGCCCCGGGCGGCGCCACGGAACGCTTCGGCGTGCAGCCCGACCTCGCCTGCTTCGCGAAGGCGATCGGGGGTGGCACCCCGACCGGCGCGTTCGGAGGACGCGCCGACATCATGGAGATCATCGAGCACGGCGCGGCGCAGATCGGGACGTTCAACGGCAACCCACTGGTCGCGGCGGCCGGGCTCGCCGCGCTCACGGAGGTCCTCACGCCCGACGCGTACGAGCGATTCGCCCAACTCGGCACGGCGCTCGCCGGCGGATGCGCCGAGGCGATCCGCGCGAATCGCATCCCGGCACACACGGTGGACCTCGGGTGCAAGGGCTGCGTCTCCTACCGGCCACAGCCGCTGCGAAACTACCGCGACTTCCTGGAGACGAACCTGGACCTGTTCGCCGCGTCCTGGCCATGGATGGTGAACCGAGGCATCTTCATGACGCCCGGCGACGAGGAGCAGTGGACCCTGTCCGTCCAGCACAGCGACGACGACGTCGCCCGTTACGTCGACGCCTTCGCGGCGTTCTGCGAGGAGCTCGCGGCCTGAGGATGGATCGGGCCGACGTCCGTCTCGATGGGGTGACGAAGCGCTTCGGGGACGTGAACGCGGTCGATCATCTGACCCTGGAGATCGAGCGGGGTGAGTTCTTCAGCCTCCTCGGGCCGTCGGGATGCGGCAAGACCACGACGCTCCGCATGATCGGCGGCTTCGAGGATCCCACCGAGGGGAGCGTCTACCTCGACGGCAACGACGTCACGGACCTCCCGGCGTACCGCCGCGACGTGAACACGGTCTTCCAGTCCTACGCGCTCTTCCCGCACCTCGACGTGTTCGAGAACGTGGCGTTCGGGCTGCGGCGCAGGAAAGTCCGGAAACCCGACGTCCCGGTTCAGGTCCGGGAGGCCCTTCGCCTGGTGGATCTGGTGGGATTCGAGTCCCGCAAGCCCGCCCAGCTCTCCGGCGGACAGCAGCAGCGAGTCGCGCTCGCTCGCGCGCTCGTCAATCAACCCCAGGTGCTGCTCCTCGACGAGCCGCTGGGATCGCTCGACCTCAAGCTGCGCAAACAGATGCAGCTCGAGCTCAAACGCATCCAGGAGGAGGTCGGTATCACGTTCCTGTACGTCACCCACGACCAGGACGAGGCGATGACGATGTCCGACCGCATCGCCGTCATGCGGCGCGGCCGCATCGAGCAGATCGGTGAGCCGGCCGAGGTCTACGAGCGGCCCCGAACCGAATTCGTGGCGGAGTTTCTCGGCGCCTCGAACCTCCTGACCGGGGAGGTGGCGGAGCGCGACGACGGCGTCGCCACGGTGGCCGTGGCGGGAGGCGGACGGCTGCGGGTCCCGGCGGCGCGGGTCGAGACGACCGGCCCGGTCAGGGTCGGGGTGCGGCCCGAGAAGATCCGGCTCGAGCGAGACGAGGGCGCAGCGC
This sequence comes from Actinomycetota bacterium, assembly GCA_046263085.1. Lineage (GTDB taxonomy): Bacteria > Actinomycetota > UBA4738 > UBA4738 > JACQTL01 > JBHELK01. The sequence continues at coordinate 7,206 of JBHELK010000002.1, read as the reverse complement.
CCGAGGGTCGCAACGCCGTGACGGGCACGCTGCGCGTGGCGGCGTTCGTCGGGGTCAGCCACCAGTACACGGTGGAGGGCCCGGCGGGAGCGACGCTGACAGTCTACGCGCAGAACACCGGCCGGACCCCGGCACCGCAACCCGGAGAGCGTGTTCGCCTGACTTGGGATCCGGAGCAGACGTTCGTGGTTCGACCGGACACCGAGGATGGAGAGGAGCGATCGTGAGGGATGCGAGGAACGGAAGACTTCGGGTGGACCCGGCGCTCGTTCGTGGACTGACGCAGCCGCGCTTCTCCCGGCGGGACTTCCTGCGGTACGCGGGGGTCGGAGCCGGCATGGGCGTGCTCGCGGCATGTGGGGTCGGTGGGAGCAACAAGACGAAACAGAGTCCCGCCTCGAGCGCGGATCTGGCAAAGATCTACGGCGACGGGAAGCCTGCCGGGCACCTCGACTTCGCGAACTGGCCCGACTACATCGACGTGAACGCCAAGGGCGACAGTCCCACCCTGCAGGCATTCACGGAGGCGACCGGGATCGACGTCACCTACAGGACGGCGGTCAACGACAACAATCCTTTCCTCGCGAAGATCATCCCGTCGCTGCAGAACGGCCAGGACACCGGCTACGACCTCATCGTGATCACCAACGGCGGGCCGGTCGAGCGGATGATCAAGCTGGGCTTCCTCACGCCACTCGACCACGACTTCCTTCCGAACTTCGCGCGGTTCGCGAGCCCCGCGGTCAAGGACCCGACGTACGACCCGGGCAACCGGTACACAGTGGCGTGGCAGTCGGGCTTCACGGCGATCGGCTACAACTCAAAGTACATCGACACCGCGCCGACGACGTTCGGCGACCTGCTCGACCCCAAGTACAAGGGGAAGGTCGGCATGTTCGGCAACAATCAGGACCTCCCCTGCCCGGCGCTCGCCTTCATGGGCTTCGACATCCAGACGTCCACGCCCGACCAGTGGAAGAAGACCGCGGACATGCTGATGCGCCACCGTGACAGGGGTCAGTTCCGCGGCTTCTACGACCAGAGCTACCTCAACGAGCTCGAGAACGGGAACATCCTCATCACGCAGGCCTGGTCGGGCGACATCTTCATCGCCGCGGCGGCGAAGAGCCTCGGCGGCGACGGATACCCGGAGATGAAGGAGTCGTTCCCGGAGGAGGGGGCCGTCCTGTGGACCGATAACCAGTGCATCCCCCTGCACGCGAAGCACCCGGTCGACGCCATCACGTTCATGGACTTCGCCTACAAGCCGCGCATCGCCGCGGAGCTGGCGGACTTCATCTGGTTCGTGAGCCCGGTCCCGGCCGCCAAGGACCAGCTCGAGCACAGCGATCCGGACGTCGCGAACAGCCCCCTGGTCTTCCCCTCCCTCGAGGTCCAGGCCAAGGCCCACAAGTACCGGGTCTTCAGGGACTCCGACGAGGAGGAGGAGTGGAACAGCGCGTGGGAGCCCGTCTTCAGCTCGTGAGCGGGCGCCGCCAGCGACTGGGCCGGACCCTCGCCCCCTACGGACTGCTGCTCCCGGGCGGATTCTGGCTCGCACTGTTCTTCGTCCTCCCCATGCTCTTCATGGCGTCGGTCGCACTGCAGACCGGGAACATCTTCGACGGGTTCCGTCTCACGTGGCACGTCCAGAACTTCTCGAACGCCATCTCGCTGTACCACACGCAGTACCTGCGCTCGATCTGGTACGCGTCGCTCGCCACCGGCTTCACGCTCGTCGTCTCGTATCCGCTCGCCTACTGGATCGCGTTCCACGGCGGGCGAAGGAAGACCACCTTCCTGCTGCTGTTGCTGCTGCCGTTCTTCGTTTCGTTCGTGATCCGGACGCTGGCCTGGCAGTGGATCCTCTCCGACAACGGGATCGTGCTCGGCACGCTCAAGGACTGGCACCTCGTTCCCCAGAGCTTCCACGTCCTCGCGACGTCGACCGCCGTGGTCGCCGGCATCGCCTACAACTTCCTCCCGTTCATGGCGCTGCCGGTCTACGTGTCGCTCGAGCGGATCGATCGCAGCGTGGTGGAGGCGGCCCAGGACCTCTACGCGAGCAAGGCGCAGGCCTTCCTTCGTGTGATCCTCCCCCTGTCGATCCCGGGGATCTTCGCCGGGGTCCTGCTCACGTTCGTGCCGGCGCTCGGGGATTACGTGAACGCCTCGATCCTGGGCGGACCCGGGACCACGATGGTCGGCAACATCATCCAACTGAAGTATCTGCAGGACTTCCAGTATCCGATCGCCGGCGCGCTGTCGTTCCTCCTGATGGCGGCGGCGCTCGTGCTCATCCTGGTCTACGCGCGGGTCCTCGGCACCCGCAGCATCGAGGACTACGTTTGAGCGGACGGCGGCGGCGGTGGACGCGGTTCGTTCTCCCGACGTACTCGGGACTCGTGATCGTCTACCTGCTCCTGCCGATCCTCGTGATCATCCTCTACAGCTTCAACGACTCCGGGTTCAAGCGGGTCAGCTTCCGGTGGCTCGGGTTCACCACGGAGTGGTACCGGAAGCTGCTGGCGATCCCCGACCTCACGAATGCGCTGAAGAACTCGCTCGTCGTCGCGGGGATCAGCACGGTGATCGCCACCGTCCTGGGGACGCTGACCGCCCTGGCCCTGGTGCGCTACCGCTTCCGGGGACGGAGGTCCGTGGACTTCGTGCTCTTCGCGAACATCGCCGCCCCCGAGATCGTCCTGGGAGCGTCGCTGCTCTCGCTGTTCATCACGTTCGGCGTCCCCCGGGGGCTGGTGACGATCGTGATCGCCCACGTGATGTTCAACATCGCCTACGTGGCCGTCACCGTGCGGGCCCGGTTGATCGGGTTCGATCGCTCGCTGGAGGAGGCCGCGGGCGATCTCGGAGCCAATCCGTGGACAACGTTCCGGCTCGTCACGCTGCCGCTGATCTGGCCGGGGATCCTGGCGGGGGCCCTCCTCGCCTTCGCGCTTTCGATCGACGACTTCATCATCACCAATTTCAATGCGGGGGCGACCCAGACGTTCCCACTCTGGGTGTACGGCGCGGTCAGGGTGGGCATCCCGCCGCAGGTCTTCGTCATGGGCACACTCATCTTCCTGTTCGGCGTGCTCCTGGCCGTGGCCAACATCCTGCTGCAGCGCCGCAGGGTGTCGTGACCCCCGGACCGGCGCCACTCGCCGACGCGTACCGCGAGGCGCCGTACTGGCTGGAGGGCGTGAAGATGCCGTCGCCTCGGGAGACCACGCTTCCCGCGGAGGCCGACGCGGTGGTGGTCGGCGGCGGGTTCACCGGCGTCGCGGCGGGATGGGAGCTCGCCCGACGAGGGCGCTCGGTCGTGATCCTCGAGCGCCACCGCCTGGGGTGGGGAGCGAGCACGCGCAACGGGGGGATGGTGCTCCCCGACGTGAAGCATGCGGGCGTGGAGGAGCTCCGCCGGCGACACGGCAGAGCCGGACCAGCGATGTACGAGGGCACGATCGAAGCCGTCCGCTCGCTCGAGGATCTGATCCGTGAGCACGCGATCGAGTCCGACTACGAGCGGCGGGGTCACCTCGAGCTGGCGCACTGCTCCTCCGCCGTTCCGGGGTTGAGGAGGACGCAGCGTGTGTATCGGGAAGTCGGTCTGGAAGCCGAGGTGCTGGTCGGAGATCGCCTGGGCGAGGAGATCGGCTCGAAGGCGTACCCGGCGGCCCTGGCGGTCGAGCTTTCCGGCGGCCTGCATCCGGCGAAGCACTTCGCCGGCCTCGCGCGACTCGCCCTCGACGCCGGCGCGAGGGCGTTCGAGCACACGGCGGCCGACGCGATCGAGGGCCGTCGGGGGCGATTCGTCGTGCAGACCGCGCAGGGCCCCATCCGCGCCTCCGACGTGCTCGTCGCGACGGACGGGTACACGGGCCCCCTCGTTCCGACGCTCCGGCGGCGCGTCCTGCCGGTGGGCAGCTTCATCATCGCGACCGAGCCGATCGACCCCGAGCGGGCGATGGGGATCTCTCCCAGGGGCCGCATGTTCTTCGACACCCGCAACTTCCTGTCGTACTGGCGGCTCTCCCCCGATGGAAGGAGGGTGCTGTTCGGCGGTCGCGCCAGCTTCGCCCCGACCACGGTGTCGAGGGCTCGCGACTTCCTGTACTCACGGATGGTCCGCGTCCACCCGCAGCTCGCCGGTGTGGGTGTGGACCACGCCTGGGGCGGGACAGTCGGGTTGACCCTCGATCGCTTCCCGCGGTTGGGACGGACACCCGAGGGACTGACGTACGCGCTGGGGTACTCGGGCACGGGCGTCGCCGCGTCGACATTCTTCGGCTTCGCCGCCGCCCGATGGATCGACGGCGGCGAGCAACCACCGTTCGCCGGCCTCGAGTTCCCGTCGATCCCCCTGTCGTGGGCTCGCCCGGCGTGGCTCCCGCTGGTCGGGCTGTGGTTCCGGTGGCGCGACCGCTGCTGAACACGGGGCCTTTACCGGCTCGTACGTCCCTCCTACACTGCATTCCATGCGCGATGGGGGGATCCCGCAGGAACGGCGAGTCCTCACGGAGATCCCCGGCCCACGGTCGAAGGAGCTCCTGGAGCGGCGCCTGGCCGCGGTACCTCCGGCCGTGTTCAACACCGTGCCGATCTTCGCGGAACGGACGTCCGGGGCCATCCTCGAGGACGTCGACGGCAACCGGCTCATCGATCTGGCGGCGGGACTCGCCGTCCTGAATGCCGGGAACGCCCCACCCGAGGTGGTGGAGGCCGTTGCGGCGCAGGCCGAGCGCTTCACCCACACCTGCTTCCACGTCGTGATGAACGAGCCGTACGTGGCACTCGCGGAGCGGCTGAACGCGCTGACCCCCGGCGAGCACACCAAGAAGACCATGCTCGTGAACTCCGGCGCCGAGGCCGTGGAGAACGCGGTGAAGCTGGCCCGGTACCACACGGGCCGAAGCGGGGTCGTGGTCTTCGACCACGCCTTCCACGGCCGCACGCTGCTCGCGATGTCGCTCACGGCGAAGGTCATGCCCTACAAGCAGGGGTTCGGGCCGTACGCCCCGGAGGTGTACCGCCTCCCGTTCTCCTACCCGTACCGGTGCCCCACCGGTGGATCGCCGGAGACATGCGGCGGGTCGTGCGCCGCGTACGCGATCGGCGAGATGAACAAGCACATCGGCCCGGCGAACATCGCGTGCGTCGTCGTGGAGCCGGTGCAGGGCGAGGGAGGGTTCGTCGTCCCCGGCGATGGGTTCCTCCCGGCGCTCAAGGAGTACTGCCTGAGCAATGGGATCGTGTTCGTCGCCGACGAGGTGCAGACGGGCATCGGGCGCACCGGTCGGTGGTTCGGCATCGAGCACGAGGACGTCGTGCCCGATGTGGTGGTCACGGCCAAGGCACTGGGCAGCGGCTTCCCCATCGGCGGGGTCACGGCGCCGGCGGAGATGATGGACGAGGTCCATGTCGGCGGCCTGGGCGGGACGTTCGGCGGCAACCCGGTCGCGTGCGCCGCGGCCCTCGCCGCGCTGGACGTCATGGAACGTGACGGGCTCGTCGAGCGGGCCGCTCGTGTCGGCGACGTGATGCGGGACCGTCTCCGCGAGATGGCCGAGCGTCACGAGGTCATCGGCGAGGTCCGCGGGCGGGGCGCCATGATGGCCGTCGAACTCGTCGAGGACCGAACGACGAAGGAACCGGCCGGGAAGATCGCCTCCCGCCTGATCGAGGAGTGCTACCGCGAGGGCGTGATCGTCCTCAAGGCCGGGACGTATGACAACGTCATCCGGCTGCTTCCTCCGCTGTCCATCGAGGAGCCGCTCCTCGAGGAGGGCCTGGACGTCCTGGACAAGGCGATCGCGACCGCGTCCGCCGTATGACGGATATGGCGAGATCCACCGCGGTGGCTTCACCCGGGCAGGCCACCGATCGCGACGAGCGGACGGCCGTCCGCCTCGAGGGCGTGAGCAAGCGCTTCGAGGGCGTCGTCGCCGTCGAGCACGTGGATCTCGACGTCCGGGAGGGCGAGTTCTTCTCGCTGCTCGGCCCGTCGGGATCGGGCAAGACCACGTGCCTGCGAATGATCGCCGGCTTCGAGACCCCGACCGGCGGCAGGATCCTGCTTCGCGGCGAGGACGTCACGCGACAGCCGCCGTACGAACGCGACGTGAACACGGTCTTCCAGGACTACGCCCTGTTCCCGCACATGACCGTGCAGGAGAACGTGGAGTACGGCCTCCGCGTGAAGGGCGCCGGCCGCAGGGAGCGGAACGATCGCGCCGCGGAAGCGCTGCGTACCGTGCGGCTCGAAGGCTTCGAGCGGCGCAAGCCCAGCCAGCTCTCGGGGGGCCAGCGCCAGCGCGTCGCCCTGGCCCGGGCGCTCGTGAACGAGCCGTCGGTCCTGCTGCTGGACGAGCCGCTCGGGGCCCTGGACCTGAAGCTGCGGCAGGCCATGCAGATCGAGTTGAAGGAGATCCAGCGCCGGGTGGGCCTCACGTTCGTGTACGTGACGCACGATCAGGAGGAGGCCCTCACGATGAGCGATCGCCTCGGCGTGATGAACGCCGGACGCATCGAGCAGGTCGGGTCACCGGCCGAGGTCTACGAGCAGCCCGTCACGGCCTTCGTCGCGGGATTCGTGGGCGTGTCGAACGTGTTGTCGGGCGAGGTGGCCCAGGCCCTCACGGGCAGCGACGTCGCATTCACGATCCGCCCGGAGAAGATCCGGCTCGTCGACCCGGGGTATCGCCCGGCCGCCGACGAGTGCAGCGTCGACGGACGGGTCCGCGACGTGGTCTATCTCGGCTCGTACACGCGCTACGTCGTGTCGCTCGACGCCGGCGGCGAGCTGGTGGTCGTGCAGCAGAACCTCGAGATGTCGTCGATGGAGGCGCTCGGCATCCGGGACCGAGCGGTCAAGCTGGTGTGGGACCGGGTGCACAACCGCCCGGTCGAGTGAGGAAGGGGGAACCGGATGCGACCAGTGACAAGGGTGATCGCGCTCGCCGGTGTGTTCGCCGTGCTGGCGGCGGCCTGTGGCGGGGGCGGCGGGACGGGCGAGGGCGGAGGCTCCAAGATCGGTCTCGTCGACAAGATCGGGCCCGGCGAGGGCAAGCTCAACCTCGTGGCATGGGCCGGCTACGTCGAGGACGGCACGAGCCCGGGCGGCAAGGCCTACGACTGGGTCAACCCGTTCGAGCAGAAGACCGGCTGCCAGATCACCGTGAAGTACGCGGACAGCTCCGACGA
>JBHELK010000001.1:0-34429 GCA_046263085.1 Actinomycetota bacterium | reverse complement strand
TCGTCGTGGCTGTTGGCCAGGAAGTCGTGCAGCTCCGATTCGAAGCGCCGGACGTCCGACACCGGGAGGTCGTCGGTGAAGCCGTTCGCGACGGCCCAGATCGAGACGACCTGCCGCTCCACCGGCATCGGCTGGTACTGCGGCTGCTTCTGCAGCTCGACGGTGCGCGCCCCGCGCGCGAGCTGCTGCTGCGAGGCCTTGTCCAGCTCGGAGCCGAACTCGGCGAACGCCTCAAGCTCGCGGTACTGGGCGAGGTCGAGGCGCATGCGCCCGGCGACCTGCTTCATGGCCTTGATCTGGGCGTTGCCGCCCACGCGCGACACGCTGATGCCCACGTTGATGGCCGGGCGCACGCCCGCGTAGAAGAGGTCGGTTTCCAGGAAGATCTGGCCGTCGGTGATCGAGATGACGTTGGTCGGGATGTACGCGGAGACGTCCCCGCCCTTCGTCTCCACCACCGGGAGCCCGGTGAGCGAGCCGCCGCCGAGCTCCTCGGAGAGCTTCGCACAGCGCTCCAGCAGCCGGGAGTGCAGGTAGAACACGTCACCCGGGTACGCCTCGCGGCCGGCGGGCCGGCGAAGGAGCAGCGAGATCTCGCGGTAGGCCTCGGCCTGCTTCGACAGGTCGTCGAAGATCACCAGCGCGTGCTGCCCGTTGTACATCCAGTGCTGGCCGATGGCCGAGCCGGAGTACGGCGCGATGTACTTGAACGAGGCCGGGTATGCGGCGGGGGCGTTCACGACAACCGTGTACTCCATGGCCCCGTTCGCCTCCAGCGCGCCGACCACCTCGGCCACCGTGGAGGACTTCTGGCCGATGGCGACGTAGATGCACTTCACCTGCTTCTGCGGGTCGCCCGTCTCCCACGCGGTGCGCTGGTTGATGATCGTGTCGATGAGGATCGCGGTCTTGCCGGTCTGGCGGTCGCCGATGATGAGCTCGCGCTGACCGCGGCCGATCGGGGTCATGGCGTCGATGGCCTTGACGCCGGTCTGCAGGGGCTCCTTCACCGGCTGGCGCTCCACCACCGATGGAGCCTGGATCTCGAGCGGCCGCTCGGCCTCGGCCTGGATGTCGCCCTTGCCGTCGCGGGGGCGGCCCAGGGGGTCGACGACGCGGCCGAGGAACGCGTCGCCGACGGGAACGCTCAGCACGCGCCCGGTGCGCTTGACCTCGGCGCCCTCCTCGATCTGCTCGAAGTCCTCGGACAGGATCACGCAGCCGATCTCGCGTACGTCGAGGTTGAACGCGACGCCGACGATGCCGCCGCCGAACTCGAGCAGCTCGTTGGCCATCGTGCCCGGCAGGCCCTCGATGCGAGCGATGCCGTCGCCGGCCTGGGTGACGTGGCCGACCTCCTCGCGCATCAGCTCCGGCTTGAAGGATTCGACGTGGCGCCGGAGCGCCTCGGTGATCTCCTCTGCTGTGATCGTCAGCTCCGCCATCAGGTCTCCTCTTATGTCGTCAGTTCGTCGAGTGCCAGCTGCAGCTTGCGTCGCACGCTGCCGTCGATGATCTCGTCGCCCACGCGGGCCACGACGCCGCCGACCACGTCGGGATCGACGACCACCTCGAGATCCACCCGCCGCCCCACGGCCCGGGTCAGGGCCTCCTCCAGCCGGGCCTGCCGGTGCACGTCGATCGGAACGGCCGTCCTGGCCTCGACCACGACGCGCCCCCGCCTGGCCGCTGCCAGCTCCGCGAGCTCCTCGAGGGCTCGACCCGGGTCGCGCTCCAGCCCGGTCCCCACCACGAACGCCGCGAGCCGCGCGGTCTCGGGGCGAGCCCGTCCCGCCAGCAGGTCGCCGACCACAGCGGTCCGGGCGTCCGGCCCGAACCGGGGGTCGGTGAGGGCCGCCCGGAGCGAGGGCGTCGAGTCGATGATGCGCGAGAACCGGAACAGCTCGTCCTCGACGTCCTCCAGCGAGCCGTTCTGCTCGGCCGCGGCGAGGATGGCCCGCACCGCGAGATCCGCGGCGGCCCGCTCGAGCTGATCCGGATCGAGCAGCGGCCCGAGGAGCGCGCCGATCGCCTCCAGGGTCTGCGGGGCCACACGGTCGGCGAACAGCGACCGCAGCAGCTCCCGCTTGCCCTCGGTCCCGACGCTGATCTCGGTGAGCGCGGCGCGCAGCCGCCGCTCGCGTCGCAGGAGCCCGGCGAAGGCCGGCGCCTCGTCGGCCACCCGCTGGACGGCATCGCCCGACTGCGCGAGAACCTCCTCGACCCGTTGGGAGACGAGCTCGAGCGGCGTCGCCATCTAGGCGCTCGCCCCTCCCCCGTTACCGGCCGCAGCAAGGTCCTCGATGTACTGGTCCACGAGGCGCAGCTGCCGATCGACGTCGAGGGTGTCCCCGATCACGCGCTCCGCGAGCCGCACGGACAGCACGCCGACCTCGCGCCGGAGCTCCGCCTTCGCCCGCTGCAGCTGGGCGTCGATCTCCTGCTCCGCCCGGGTCCGGACCATCTCCGCGTCCCGCTCGGCCTTCTGGATCAGCTCCTGCCGGGTCTGGTCGGCGCGCCGCTTGGCGTCCTCCACGATCTGGCGCGCGTCCTCCCTGGCCTGCTGGAGCTGCTCCCGGTACTGCTGGAGCAGTCGCTCGGCCTCCAGGCGTGCGGCCTCGGCGTTCTCGAGATCGCTGCGGATGCGGCGCGTGCGCTCATCCATGGCCGCCCCGAGCCGCTTCCACACCCCTGCACGCCACAGGAGCAAGAGGAAGAAGACGAACGCGAGCGTGCCCCAGATCAGCTCGTTCCAGGCCGGCAGTACGAGGCTGGTGCTGCTCTCCCCAATCACTCTTCGATCCTCTCCTTGGTCGCTAGCCGGCGATGAAGAGACCGACGAACCCGATCAGCGCGAGCACGTCGGTGAACGCGATGCCGAGGATCATGGTGGTCTGCAGACGAGCGGCGAGCTCCGGCTGGCGGGCCTGCCCCTCCACGGTCTTGCCGACCATGATGCCGATGCCGATCCCCGGGCCGATGGCCGAGAGGCCGTATCCGATCATGCTCACGCTCCCCTTGATGGCGCCGAGGACGGTGAGCATCACTCCGACGACGTACAGCATCCCCTACTCCTTCCTAGTGCTCTTCCACGGTGGACAATCGGATGTAGGCCGCGGTGAGCAGAGCGAACACATACGCCTGCACGGCCGCGATGAAGATCTCGAGTGCGATGCCGACGATCCCTCCCAGGAACGAGACGGGGGCGAAGACCGCAGTCACCGGACTGTGGATGAGGTAGTCCGTACCAACGAAGGCCACCACCAACAGGAGGTGTCCGGCGAAGAAGTTCGCGAAGAGCCGGATGGCAAGCGTCAATGGACGAAGGATCTCGGCTGCCGCGAATTCGATCGGTGTGACGATGATGTAGAGCGGTTTCGGTACACCGGGGGGGAACATGATCCCCTTGAGGTATCCACCGAAGCCCTTGGCCCTGATCCCGGCATAGTTGTAGATGCCCCACGAGATGATGGCGAACAGGGCAGGCCACGCCATACGAGAGGTCACGGGGAACTGAACGCCCGGGATCACCTCGATGAGGCTCGCGAGGAACACGAAAACGAACAGACTCGTGAGATACGGCGTGTACTTCTCACCTTCGGGACCGATTACGCCGAGCACGACATCGCGCCGAATGAATCCGTACGCCGACTCGGCGACGTTCTGGAGTCCCGACGGAACGAGTTGGGGCCGCGCTGTTGCGGCGATCAACAGCACTGCCAGGAGTCCAAAGACGATGAACATCAACAGCGCAGTGCGGTTGAAACAGAGGAGGCCGGAACCCGCAAGACACTTGCCGTGGAAGATCTCCTCCGGAGACTCCAGCGTGTCCTGGAAACCCTCGCGGGCCAGCACCACCGGGAGCTGCACCAGGGCCAGCACGCCGCTCACGCCCGCTCCTTCGTGCGAGCGGCGGTGGCGCGATCGGCGTCGACGATGAGCTCGGCGATGCGGCCCCGCCGGGCCAGGTAGGCCTCGTACCCGGCCAGCGGGAGGATCGCGGCCAGGCCGCCCCCGAAGGCGATCGGCACGAACCACGACGCGGTGGCCTTGAACGCGGCGTACACCCCGATCACGAACGCGAGGCGGATCACGAAGCCCGAGAGCGCGACGATCTGTGTCGCGGTGAGCGACACCGTGCGGGCCCACCCCAGACCGAGCGCGTTGGCGCAGAAGCTCGCCACGACGGCGCCCACGCCGATGGCCGCGGAGGCGCCCACGCCGGGGCGCACCAGCGATCCCAGGCCGAAGGCGATGGCGGCGGCCGGCACGCCGAGGCCGACGGCCCACAGGGCCATGGCCGACTCGGGCGACCGGCTCCTACTTCTGTTCTCTGCCATAGCGCACGACCACCAGGTAGACGCCGCCGATCGCACCGAGCACCAACCCGACGGCGAGGAACACGCCGTGCAGGCCGGTCAGCCGATCGACGAGGTATCCGATCCCACCCCACACGGCCAGGCCGGCGAGAAGGGTTCCGATGATGGACCAGGCAGTGCCATAGCCTCCCCACGCGTCCTGCCGGTCGCGTCCTTCGGCCATGGGTGCCACGGGCGGGCCATTGTAGCCAGGCCCCTCCGAACCGGTCAAAGCGGGTCGAATCGCGTTTGCCCTGCTCATCGGGCCTTTTTCTCCCTTGGACCCCTGCCGTTCAGGGAGCTTGTGAAAATTTTCACAAAGTTTCCGGCCGGTGGCAAACGCGCCCGCCGGAGGCGGGGTCTACGGCAGCTTCGGCTTCGCCGGCTCCAGGTGGGACGGAGGCGGCTCGGGCGCGGGGACGGGAGCCGAGGCCCGCCCGTTGGTCCGGCGCAGACGCGGCAGCGACGTGCCGGCGAGCACGAGTGTCGTCGCGCCAAGGATGATGCCCACCACCAGCCGGCCGTTGATCATGGCCACGGCGAGGGCGGCCGCGGAGATCAGCGCGCTCCAGAGGTACATGAGGAGCACGGCCTGGCGATGGCTGTGGCCGATGTCCATGAGCCGGTGGTGGATGTGCTCCTTGTCCGGCGCCGTGACCGGCCTCCCCCGGCGCATCCGTCGCACGATCGCGAACATCACGTCGACGAACGGCAGCGCGAGCACGATCAAGGGGATGATCACGGGCATCGCGAACGCGGCGAGGTCGCCGCCCGACGGCTTCGTGGCGGTGCGGCCCACCCCGGAGATCGTGGCCACCGCGAGCAGCACGCCGAGGAGCATCGAGCCGGAATCGCCCATGAAGATCCGGGCCGGGTTGAAGTTCCACGGGAGGAATCCCACCGCCGCGCCGGCGACGATCGCGGACAGCAACGCGGCGGTGGAGGCCTGGCCGTACACGGTCTGGCCAGGCGACTGGTACACGTAGGCGAAGAAGGCCACCGCGGCGATCGCCACCGACCCGGCGGCCAGCCCGTCGAGCCCGTCGATGAGGTTCACCGCGTTGACCATGGCCACGACCCACAACACGGTGAGCGGGACCGCGATGTCGGATCCCAGCGAGAGGATCCCCTGCCCCGGGAACCAGAAGTACAGGAGCTGCACGCCGAGGAGGACCAGCAGGCCGGCGGTCAGGACCTGTCCCGACATCTTCGCCGCGGCCGACGTTCCCCGGATGTCGTCGTACACGCCGATGACGAGGATCACGAATCCCGCGAGCAGGGCGGCGACGGGCTCCGAGGACAGACGGTGCAGGTCGTGGAAGAACGGCATGACCCGCGAGACGCCCATCCCCACCACGACCCCGAGGAAGATGGCGATCCCCCCGAGCGTCGCCGTCGGCTTCGGATGCACCTTGCGGTCCGAGGGGCGGTCGATGGCCCCGGTCCGGATCGCGAAGTGGCGAACCAGCGGGGTCGTGAGGAACACCGCGGCCGCGGTTGCCAGAAAGACGACGACGTACGAGCCCACGGCGCCTACGCGTAGGCCGGGAACCGCGAGACCAGCTCGTCCACCCGAGCCCGGGCCTTCTCCTTCACACCCTCGTCGGCGGGACTCCGCAGGACGTCCCCGATGATGCCGGCGACCTCCTGCATCTCGGCCTCGTCCATCCCCAGCGTTGCCGGGCCGGGCGTCCCGACACGGATGCCGCTCGGCTTGAGCGGCGGCAGCGGATCGAACGGGATCGCGTTCTTGTCGATGGCGATGCCCACCTCGTCACACACGGTCTCGGCGTCGTGCCCGGTGATGTCCCCGAGCGGGCGGAGGTCGGCCAGGACCAGATGCGAGTCCGTGCCGCCGGAGACGGGGCGGATCCCCTCGTCGGCCAGCCCCTTCGACAGCGCCCGCGCCGTGCGCACCACGCGGTGGGCGTAGTCGGAGAACTCCGGGGCCATGGCCTCCCTGAGAGCGACGGCCTTGGCCGCGATGCAATGCTCGAGTGGTCCGCCCTGCAGCATCGGGAACACCGCCTTGTCGATGGCCTTCGCATGCTCCTCGCGGCACAGGATGATCGCCCCCCGGGGTCCCCGGAGCGTCTTGTGCGTGGTGAACGTGACGACGTCGGCGTGCGGCACCGGGCTGGGGTAGGCCCCCCCCGCGACGAGGCCGATGAAGTGCGAGGCGTCCACCATGAACAGGGCCCCGACCTCATCCGCGATCTCCCGGAACCCCGCGAAGTCGATCGTACGCGGGTACGCCGTGAACCCCGCGAGGACGATCTTGGGCCGGTGCTCCCTCGCCAGGTCGCGCACGCGATCCATGTCGATGAGCTCGGATTCCGGGTCCACCTCGTAGTTGATGAAGCTGAACCACTTGCCGGAGAAGTTCACGGGGGATCCGTGGGTGAGGTGGCCGCCGTGCGGGAGCACCAGACCGAGGATCGTGTCCTCGGACTTCGGCTGGATGAACGCGCCGTACACGGCCATGTTGGCCTGGGCACCCGCGTGCGGCTGCACGTTGGCGTGCTCGGCGCCGAAGAGCTCCTTGGCCCTGTCGATGGCCAGGTTCTCCGTGACGTCCACGAACTCGCACCCGCCGTAGTACCGGCGGCCCGGGTACCCCTCCGCGTACTTGTTGTTCATCGTGGAGGCGAGCGCGGCGAGCACCGCCGGCGAGGTGTAGTTCTCGCTCGCGATGAGCCGGAGGGTGGTTCGCTCGCGGTGGAGCTCGTCGGCGATGGCCTGCGCCACCTCCGGGTCGGTCGCCTTCAGCTGGTCCCACGAGGCCGCGTAATCGCTCATAGCTCTCCCCTTTCGATGGCCGCGATCTGCTCGAGTCGGGGAAGGTGGCGTCCCGCGTCGAACGGGGTCTCGAGCCAGACCTTCAGGATCTCCCTCGCGAGCGTGGGGGCCACGATGCGGGCCCCGATCGCGAGGACGTTGGCGTCGTTGTGCCGGCGCGAGAGCGCCGCCGTGTAGAGGTCGTTGCAGAGCGCGGCCCGGCAGCCGTCCACCTTGTTCGCGGCGATCTGCTCGCCCTGGCCCGATCCGCCGACGACGATCCCCCGCTCGGCGTCACCGGCCACCACGGCACGCGCGACGTTCGCGCAGAAGATCGGGTAGTCCACCGGCTCCTCGGAGTGCGTGCCGAGGTCGTCGACGTCGTGGCCGGCCTCCTTCAGGAACACCTTGAGATCCTCCTTGAGGGGGTACCCGGCGTGGTCGCTCCCGACGGCGACGCGCATCTACGTCGGCCTCCCCTGCGCTCCGGCCGTGGTGTCGCGCGCCGGCTCGAACAGCGCGTGCATCAGCCGGACGCACCACTCGTCGATGTCCCAGGCCACGGCCCGGAACATCTCGAAGGACATGCCCAGCGGATCCGAGACGTCCTCGTCACTGGGGACGCCGTCGAAGCCGGAGCGGCGAAGCTCGTCGGCCGCGCGGATCCGGTCCTGGAACGATCCCTCCGAGGGCGCCGCCTCCAGGAGCCGCACGAGCTCCTTCATGGTGAACGTGCGTCCGGCGGCGTCCGGAACCAGGCGGACCACGGCGTCGCGATGCTCCCTCGACATGCCCACGACGACGCCGGCATCCTCGACGTGGCGGGCCTCGAGACGACGGGCCAGATGCCCGGAGATGTCGGCCCCTCGCTCCCTCGCGGCGTCGACGGATTCCCCCACCGCCGGCGAGCCGTCCCACCCCACGATGCCTACCGAGCCAACCTCGGCGCCCGCTTCCAGGTCGTTCGACAGCCGGCGAGCGAACCCCTCGGCCATGGGTGAACGACAGATGTTGCCCGTACAGACGAAGAGGAGCGAGGCCACCTGCATCCGGAGTCTACACCCGGCCCTCCCGGCCTCCCGGGTTCACAGGCGCTCGACAGCCCCGCTAGACTCCCCGGAGTCGAAGGGGGTGCCGTGCGGAGCGGAGAGCACGTCGTGACCTCGGGCCCGGCGCGTCCGGGCCTGGGCGAACTCGGCTTCCGTCAGGTGGCGACACCCTGGGGCGTGCTCGTGGTTCTCGCCGCGCTGGCATGGGTCGTGACGGTGCAGCAGGCCCGCGGCATGGGGGTCGGCCCGGGCACCATGGGCATGGCGTTCCCGCTCTTCATCTCGATGTGGGTGGCGATGATGGCGGCCATGATGTTCCCGTCGGTGGCGCCGATCGCCGTGCTGTGGACCCGCTCCATCGTCAAACGGGCCCACGGGCTGGAACGCGCCATGCGGATCGGATCGTTCCTGAGCGGCTACCTCGTGGCCTGGACGGCGTTCGGGGCCGTCGCCTTCGCCGCGCTCATCGGCACGCAGCGCCTCGTCGACACCGCGCCGGACGCCGCCAAGTGGCTCGGCGTCTCGCTGTTCGCCGGGGCCGGCATCTACCAGCTCACGCCGCTGAAGAGCGCGTGCCTCCGCCACTGCCGCTCGCCGATGATGCAGCTGTTGCACTACGCGAACTACAAGGGGAGGGCTCGCGACCTGCGGGTCGGTCTGCACCACGGCGTGTATTGCGTGGGCTGCTGCTGGGGATTGATGGTGACACTCGTCGCCGTCGGCGTGATGAACGTCGCGGCCATGGTGGGGCTGGCCGCCGTGATCTTCATCGAGAAGCTGTGGCAGCGGGGCGAGGGGTTCTCCCGGGCGGTGGGCGTGGCGTTCCTCGCCATCGCGGGTCTGGCAGCGTTCTATCCGGATCTCCTGCCGGCCCTCCACGGAAGGGCCGCCGACATGGGCGGCATGGGTTCGCTGGGGATGGGCGGCTGAGGGCCGCCGGAAGGGAGGAAGAGATGGGGTACACGATCGCGGGGTCCTACGTGGCCGCGTGCAATTGCAGACTGCTCTGCCCGTGTCCGGTGGACGGCACCCCCACCGGTCCCGGTGATCAGTGCCACGGCACCGGAGCCTTCCGGATCGACCGGGGCAATCTCGACGACGTGGATCTCGGCGGCACGAGCTTCGTGTTGCTGAACCACTTCCCGTCGAACCTGACGGCCGGGAACTGGAAGGTCGGGATCGTCGTCGACGAGGGCGCCTCCGAGGAGCAGGCCCAGGCCATCGACAAGATCGTCTCCGGCCAGGTGGGCGGACCATTCGGGGAGTTCCGCGCGCTGACCGGGGACTACGTGGGGATGCAGCGCGGGAAGATCGAGATGTCGGACACGAAGGTCTCGATCGGCGGCGTCGGCGACTTCACGTACGAGCAGCTCACCGGCGGGGACGGCTCGCCGACGACGGAGAGCAATGCGATGTTCGGGTTCGCGCCGGAGTTCCGGCTGGGCAAGACCAGCGGCTCGTTGAGTGCCCTCGGCTTCGACTCGGAGGCGACGTACGGCGAGTCGGCCGACTACGAGTTCTCGAGCGAGATGGGCGGCGACGTTCACGCGAGAGCGTAGCCCGATCCGTCAGACGGACGAGCTTCCGAAGGAGGCGGCGCACGAGGGTGCGTCGCCTCCTCGTCTGTTCTCCGTCGTCTTCTCCAGGCCCGCGCTGTCACGCTGCATCCCGATCGCACTGTTCGTCGGCACGGTGCTCTCGCTGGTGAACCAGGGATCGGTGATCTTCGGGGGGACCGCGACGGGGGTCACGTGGCTGCGTGTCGCCACGAACTTCTTCGTGCCATTTTGCGTGTCGAGCTCCGGGTTCTTCGCCAGCCAGCGCGCTTCGTGGCGAGCGGCGTGACGGCCACGCGCCGACCGGACCCAGACGAAAGGACCCTGTCGTGATGCGAACTCGCTTCCCGATCCTCATGGCGCTCATCGCCGTGCTCGTGGCGTCCGCCGCGCCCGCGAGCGCTGCCACGACGTCGATCGACCCGAACGACGCGGCGGGGCCGCTCGATCTGCACGTGCTGCGGGTCGACCAGTCCTCTAACGGCATCCTGCACGTGCGGATCTCGCTGTATCACGGCTGGAACAAGACCATCGTGTCCAAGGGCGGCCCCGACCGCTGGTTCGTCTACTTCGACATCGACTCGAGCCCGGGTTGGGAGTACCGGGGGCGGATCTCCTACTCGAACGGCGACCTGGCGCTCTCCATCAAAGGGAACAACTCGAACTTCGAACCGCTCCCGGTGAAGAAACCGACGGCGAAGGCGCTGCAGTTCACCGTGCCGGGCGGGGCCCAGATGACGCCGGACGGCGTCGGTATCGCCACGCGAACCATCTACGTGGCGGAGGACAACACCTACTTCGACCGGGCGCCGGATACGGGGTTCATCGCGGACGACTGAACCGCCGGGCGTGCCCGGTGACGGACAGGACGTCGCGCTCCGGTATCGAGCCGGCGCGCAGGATGCGGGGCCGGTCGCCGGTCAGGTCCACGACGGTGGACGGCGCCCCGGCGAGCGGCTGATCGGAGCACACGTAGACGGCGACGGCGTCGCCGAAGACGGCGCGGACGCCCTCGCAGGTGTCGGGCGTCGGCTCGCCGGAGTGGTTGGCGCTCGTGACGGCGAGCGGGCCGGTGAGGCGGAGGAGCTCCAGGGCCAGCGGATGCGCCGGTATGCGCAGCCCGACCGTCGTGGGATCCCCGCCGAGATCCCACCGCTCGCTCTCGGTGGTCCGGGCCACGACCAGCGTGAGCGGCCCCGGCCAGAACCGCCGGACGAGCGCGGCGCCCATCGGTCCGATCTCGCCCACGGCCGCCGCTGCCTCCTCGTTCGCCACCAGCACCGGCAGCTCGACCCCCCGGGGCCGCCCCTTCGCCTCGAAGATCGCGCCCGTTGCCTCGGAGGCGTCGGGCCGGGTGCCGATCCCGTACACGGTGTCGGTGGGGATCACGACGAGGCGGCCCTCCAGGGCGGCGCTCGCCGCCTCGTCGACGTCAGACACGGCCGGCGACGATGCGATCCCGCCGCGAGAGATCGGGCAGGACGCGGACGTCCAGGAAGCCCCCGTCGCGGAACAGGGCGGCGGCCTCCGGCCCCTGGCCGGCCCCGATCTCGACCGCCAGCGCCCCGCCCTGCCGGAGCCACAGCGGCGACTCCGTAACGAGACGACCGTGCAGCGCCGTGCCGCCGAGAAGGGCGAGCTCGGGATCGGCCCGGACCTCGGGCGGGAGCGCGTCGAACTCCTCCACGCCGACGTACGGCGGGTTGCTCACCACGAGATCCACGCCGTTCGCGACATCGGCAGGGAGCACCGACAGGAGGTCCCCCCGGAGGATCTCCACATCCAGGCCGAGGGCTGCGGCGTTCACGCCGGCCAGCTCGACGGCCTCGGAAGCGAGATCGGTGGCGAAGACCCGCGCCGCGGGACAGGCGCGCTTGATCGACAGTGCGACGGCGCCCGTGCCGGTGCCCACGTCGACCACCACCGGACGCTCGATGCGCCCGACGAGCTCGAGCCCGACGTCGACGAGGACCTCGGTCTCGGGGCGCGGGACGAACACGCCGGGACGCACCTCGAGCTCGAGGGACCGGAACGCCTGACGGCCCGTCACGTGCTGGACCGGAGCTCCCGTGCACCTGCGACACAACGCGCGCCCGAAGGCCCGCGCCTCCGCCGATGTCAGCCCCTCCGTGCGGGCGTAGAGCGAGGCTCGATCGGTTGCCAGGACGTGCTGCAGCAACACCTCGGCCGTCTCCCGGGGGCTCTCCACATCGTGCGCTTCGAGGTATCGGCTCGCTCGGCGCAGGACCTCGGAGGGGCGCATTTACGGCGACCGTCCGTCGCCCTCGAGCTGCCGCCGGCGCTCCTCGGCCAGCAGCTCGTCGACGAACTCGTCGATGTCCCCGGCCAGCACGTTCTGCAACTGATGGGCGGTCCGGTTGATGCGATGGTCGGTGACGCGGTTCTGGGGGAAGTTGTACGTGCGGATCTTCTCCGCGCGATCTCCCGATCCAACCTGCTCGCGGCGGGCCTGAGCCTCCTCCTGGTGCTGTCGGTCCTGCGCCTCCTTCAGCAGCCTGGTGCGCAGGTAGCGCATCGCCTTCTCCTTGTTCTGGAGCTGCGAACGCTCCTCCTGCACGCTCACCACGATGCCGGTCGGCTTGTGCGTGATGCGGACCGCTGAATCGGTCGTGTTCACCGATTGCCCGCCCGGGCCGGATGAGCGGAAGACGTCGGTCTCGATGTCCTCCGGCCTGACGTCGACGTCGACGTCCTCGGCCTCGGGCAGGACGGCCACGGTCGCGGTCGACGTGTGGATCCGCCCCTGGGACTCGGTCTCCGGCACCCGCTGCACGCGGTGCACACCGGCCTCGTGCTTGAGGCGCGAGTACGCGCCCTTGCCCCGGAGCTCGAGCGCGATCTCCTTGAAGCCGCCGAGGTCCGAGGGCGAGGCCGTGAGCACGTCGGTCTTCCACCGTCGGCGGTCGGCGTAGCGCCGGTACATCTCGAAGAGGTCCCCGGCCCACAGCATGGCCTCCTGGCCCCCCGGGCCGGCCCGGATCTCGAGCACGACGTTCTTGGCGTCGTTCGGATCGGTGGGGACCAGCAGGAGCTCCAGCTCCCGCTCGAGCTTCGCGGCCTCGGCCCCGGCCCGCTCGGCCTCCTCGCGGAAATAGCCGGCGCTCTCCGGATCGGACTCCTGCGAGGCGAGCGTCCTGGCCTCGTCGGCCTCCTGCTGGAGTGCCTTGAACCGGCGGTACGGAACAACGATCTCCTGGAGCTCCGAGAACACCCTCCCGAGATCGCGCAGCCGCGACGGATCGGAGGCAACCTCCGGGGACGCCATCTCCCCGGAGAGCTCCTCGTAGCGTGCTTCGATCTCCTCGAGTCGTTCCCGCATGCATCGATTATCGCGGGCCGCGGGTAGCCGTGGCGGTGATCGCTCTCGCGGTACCTGTTCGAAGAGCGACGTTCCCTAGCGCTCGGCCTCTTCTTCCATGGCCGGGAGCTCGGGCAGGTCGAGCTTCGGAGTCGACTCGTCCTCGCGGGCGTCCGCCCCGGGCGGGCCCCCCTCGGTGCCCTTGGCCTGTGGGCGACGGGCGACGGGCGGGGCAGCCGTGGCCGACATCCGCTGCGACGGCGACTGGGCAGCCGGCGGCGCCGGCGGCTGGCTCTCGGTCGGCGGCAGCACGGGCGCGGGTGGCATGGCGGCCGGCGGGACCGCGGCGTTGACCTTGTCCAGCACTCCGAGCAGCCGTTCGCGCGTGGACTGGACCTCCTGCAGCAGCATGTCGCGGCGGGTGGAGAGCACGCTCACGATGTGCTCGGCCTCCGTGCGCGCCTTGCGCATGGCGTCCTCGTTCTCCCGGCGGGCCTCCTCGGCCTGCACCCGGGCCTCCCGCACGATCCGCTCGGCGTCCTCCTTGGCTTCGCGGCGCATGCGCTCCACGTCACCCTCGGACTCCTTGCGGATGCGCTCGGCCTCGTCCGCCGCCTCCCGGCGGACGCGCGCGGACTCCTCGGCGGCTTCCTGGCGGACCCGACCGGATTCCGCGGAGGCCTCGGTGCGCATCTGGTTGGCTTGCTGCTCGGCCTCCTTGCGGGTGGCCTCAGCCTGGGTGTCCGCCATGGACAGCATGTCGGCCATCCGCTTGGCCAGCTCCTGGTAGGCCTCGTCCCGCGCCGAGCCCTGCTGCCGAGAAGCCTTGTCCATCTCGACACGGGCAGTGCGGAGCTCGGTCTCCATGGAATCGATGTGGTCCGCGACCTGGGTCAGGAACTCCTGGACCTGCTCGGGGTCGTAGCCCTTGCGGACCCAGACGAACTGACGATTGCGGATGCCTTCGGGACCTCTTCTGGGGAAGATGCCGTCGTCACCGGTCGACACGGTGACCTCCCTCCTGCTCGGGTTCGTTCTCGGATTCGTTCCTCGTGTATCGGCCCACCCTGCCGGGGGACCGTAGCCGAGATGGTAGTCGAGCCGGAGGCCCTATGGAACCTTCGAGGCCTCCTCCGGCGCCCCCTCCGATTCGCGCCGCCTGACCTCCTGGAACGAGGCGATGGCGACCTCGATCTGGCCGTGGTCCGGAGGCTTCGTGGTGATCTTCTGCAGCCACAGGCCGGGCGTCATGAGCGCGCGCATCACGACGGATCGATGGAACTTCGCGCCGAGGCGGAGCAGCTCATAGGCCACGCCGGCGATCACCGGGATCGCGATCAGCCGCGATCCGATGCGCCAGGCCCAGCTCGACGGGTTTCCGAACGCAGCGAACACGAAGATCGTGAGGATCATCACGATGAGCAGGAAGTTGGTGCCGCATCGGACGTGCAGCGTGGAGAATCGGTCGACGGACTCCGGCTCCAGCGCGGCGTCGTGCTCGTACGCGGCGATGGTCTTGTGCTCGGCGCCGTGGTACTGGAAGACCCGCCGGATCTCCTTCATCCGCCCGATCAGGGCCAGGTACACGAGGAACAGCAGGACCCGGAAGACGCCCTCCAGCACGTTCACGAGGATGCTCGAGTGCACGCGATGCTGGGCGAACCGGAACAGGACGGCAGGTCCCACGATGAACAGGCCGATGAACACGACCATCGCGATCGTCATCGAGAAGGCCATCTGTCTCGAGGAGAGGCGCTCCTCCTCCGGCGTGGCCTGGTTCGCCGAGATCGTGAGAGCCCGGATGCCGATGGCCATGGCCTGGCCGAGCGCGATCACGCCGCGGAACCCCGGCCACCGCAGGAACCGGAACCGCCTGGCGACGGAGTCGATGTCGTGCGATTCCAGGTGGATCCGCTCGTCGGGCCGGCGGACGGCGATGGCCCAGACGTCCTGGCCACGCATCATCACGCCCTCGAGGACGGCCTGCCCCCCGTAGAGGTGGTTCTCCCGCGACGGCGATGGCGACGGCTCGGCTGACATCAGCAGGAGCATACCGGCGCCCCCCACCGAGAAGGAGCTGCTGTCCTCGGATCTACTCGAAGGCGTGCCCGGGCCCTCGTCCGGACACTCTCCTGGCTAGTAATAGAGTAGCCGGGAGAGGGGCACAGGGAGAGTTTTCCGGGGAACGTGTCGCAACTGCGAAACACAGGGCGAGCACGCCGATCGAGCGAGGAGCCCTCACCACGCGTTGGACGAGAAAGGAAGCGCTAGGAGCCCTGGTTCTTGGCGTAGCGGCGCTGGAAGCGCTCCACGCGGCCGCCGGTGTCGACCAGCTTCTGCTTGCCCGTGTAGAACGGGTGGCAGTTCGAGCAGATCTCCACGCGGAGCTCGGGCTTCGTGGAACGCGTCGTGAACGTGTTGCCGCACGAGCAGTGCACCTCGGCGGTCACATACTCGGGATGGATCCCCTGCTTCATCGTCGTCTCCTCCGGCCGGGAGCGAGCCCGGCCTACGAATAGCTCAGTCCGTAGTCTTCCATCAATCCCTCGACGTAGCGGTGGAACGCCAGATGGTCGCTCTTGAATTCCCGTGACTGCCCGTCCTTCTCGGCGACCACCACATCGAAGCTGGTGGAGCCCTCCCGCTCCTCACGGAGCTCGGTCGGCTCCCAGCCATCGTCGATGGCCTGGATCAGCTCGGCCATCACCGGATCGTCTCCCCACCCAGCCATTCGGATCCCTCGCTAGCCCACCGGGGCCTTGGAGATCTCCTTGAGGAACTGGTCGTTCGACTTCGTGGCCCGGATCTTGTCGATGAGCAGCTCGAGGGCCGCGGCCGGCTCCAGCGCGTGCAGCACGCGCCGCAGGCGCCACACCAGGGCGAGCTCCTCGTTCGTCATGAGCAGCTCCTCCTTGCGGGTGCTGGAGGCCTCCACGTTGATGGCCGGGAAGATGCGCTTCTCCGACAGCTGCCGGTCGAGGCGGATCTCCCAGTTCCCCGTGCCCTTGAACTCCTCGAAGATGCCGTCGTCCATCCGGGATCCAGTCTCGACGAGGGTCGAGGCGATGATCGTGAGCGACCCGCCCTCCTCGAGGTTGCGGGCCGCGCCGAAGAACCGACGCGGCGGGTACAGGGCCGTGGAGTCGATACCGCCCGACAGGATCTTGCCCGACGCAGGCGCCGCGAGGTTGTACGCGCGGGCCAGACGGGTGATGGAGTCGAGCAGGATCGCCACGTCCTTGCCCATCTCGGCGAGGCGCTTCGCGCGCTCGAGGACGAGCTCCGTGACCTGGATGTGCTGGTCCGGCGGCTTGTCGAACGTGGAGTACACGACCTCCGCGGCCTCGACCGTGCGCTGCCAGTCGGTGACCTCCTCCGGCCGCTCGTCGACGAGCAGGATGATCATGTGCAGGTCGGGATCGGAGTTCAGGAAGCCGTTCGCGATCTGCTTGAGCACGGTGGTCTTCCCCGCCTTGGGCGGCGAGACGACCATGCCGCGCTGCCCCTTCCCGATCGGTGAGATCAGGTCGATGATCCGCTCCGACACGGCCTTCGCGTCGTGCTCGAGCCGGATCCGGTCGTCCGGGAACAGCGGCGTGAGCTTCTCGAACACCGGCCGCTGCTTCGCCTCCTCCGGATCCATCTCGTTCACGTTGTCGACGCGGAGCAGCGCCATGTACTTCTCGTTGTCCTTGGGATGGCGGATGGCCCCAGTGATGGTGTCGCCCTTGCGCAGGCCGAACCGGCGGACCTGCGACAGCGACACGTACACGTCGGTCTGGCCGGGCAGGTAACCGGAGGTCCGCAGGAACCCGTAGCCCTCCGGCAGGACGTCGAGGATGCCGGTGCGAAGCGGCGCCTCGGCGATCTCCCGCTCCCGCTCTTCCATCTCGCGCTGGCGGCGCTCCTCGCGCAGGCGCCGGCGCTCCTCCCGGGACAGACGCTGACGACCGCCACCCTCGCGACCGCCACCCTCGCGGGGACCGCCCTCGCGGGGGCCGCCCTCGCGACCGCCACCCTCGCGGGAACCGCCCGGCCGCTGGTCGGGACGACCCTGGCCGTCACGGCGTGGCTCCTGCTCGCGCTGCTCGCGGTCGGCCGGCGGCGCCTCGGCGCCGTCCGAGGTGTCGGTGGCGACGGACCCGTCGCCCTCGTCCTCGGGCCCCTCGTCGGGGTCGGCCTGCTCGCGGGGCGCGCGGGTCGACGCGGCCCGTCCGTTGCCGTTGGCCGCCTCGATGATCGCGTCGATCAATTGTCCCTTGCGCAGGTTCTTCAATCCCTCGACCCCGAGATCGCCTGCGATCTCCTGGAGCTCCGAGACGTTCTTCGCCTCGAGCTCCGACTTCTCCATCGTGCGGGCTTCAGCCACTTCTAAGCTCCCTTCCTGCCTTGCTGCTTCAGTTCTTCCTGCAGGGCCTTCCAGTCGTTGTCGAACGACTCGAGTCCCTTGTCGGTGAGCGGATGCTTCACCAACTTCTTGAACACGTCGTAGGGCATGGTCGCGATGTCGGCGCCGGCGAGAGCCGCATCCACCACGTGCATCGGGTGGCGCAGCGACGCGGCGAGCACCTGCGTCTCGTAGCCCTGGACCTCGTAGATCTCGCAGATCTGGCGCAGCGCGTGCATGCCGTCGGCCGCGACGTCGTCGATGCGGCCGAGGAACGGCGACACGATGTACGCCGGGATCTCGGCGGAGAGGATGGCCTGCGCCGGCGAGAACACGAGCGTCACGTTGATGCGGATGCCGTCGTCGGTGAGGTGCTTGCCGGCGGTGATGCCCGCGGGCGTCATCGGGACCTTCACCACCACGTTGCCGGCGAACGTCGCGAAGCGCTTCCCCTGCTCGTACATGGCCTGCGCCTCGGGCTCGGTGGTCTCCAGGGAAACGTCGCCGTCGACGAGCTCGAGGATGGTCCGCCACGCCTTCTCCACGTCGCCCTGCTCGCGCGCCAGCAGCGTGGGATTGGTGGTGACCCCCTTGAGGATCCCCCAGTCGTTGATCTCGCGGATCTCGTCGATGTTCGCGGTGTCGAGGAACAGCTTCACGTCCTCACCTCTCTCGCTGGATTCAACCTGGCCACCTCGGACTCTTCGGCCGCCGCCGGCGCGGTGCTCGCGCGGCTCGTGGCGCGATCCACCACGAGGTCGATCACGGCGCCGATCGCCTGGTCCAGGCTGTAGTTCGGGATGACCGGCACCCCGTGGGACAGGGCCTGGCTCTTGATGTACTTCTGCACCTTGCGGATGTTGGCGAACCCCTTCTGGTAGCGGTCGAGTGGCCGGCTCGGGGCCTCGCGGCCTCGGACGACGAAATGGCCGCGGTGGAGATCCTCGTCGTCGACGCTGATGACCACGGGGACTGCGAGGAGCCGGTCCTGCCACGGCTCGAGATCCACGAAGCCGGGCACGATGTGGGCTCCCTCAATGATAACCGACGTGCCCTCCTCTGCGGCGCGTCCGATCAGGGCATTGATCCCGACCGTGACGGCCGCCGTCTGCTCCCGGAACCCGACGATCACCTTGTCCGCGGCCCGGGGCGGGGGCTCCCGGAGGGCCTCGTCGGCGTTGAAGCTCGAGGTGTAGAGGGTGGGCATCAGATCCTCGGTGAACATGCCCCGCATGACCTCGCGGATGGCGTCGGTGGCCACGAGCCGCACGATGCCGAGCCGAGCAGCGAGCTGGGTGGCGATCGTCGATTTCCCCACGCCGGTGGCCCCTCCGATGAGCAGGACCATGGGGGTCTCCAGGGACTGGACCTCCTGCCACTGCACGAAGTTCTTCGCGTAGCGCTCGCCGGCCATCTCCTCCAGCACGCGCACCGTGACGCTGTTGAGCTCGCGGGTGCTGATCGACGGCGCGCCCCTCGCGAGCAGGACCTCCTCGACCCGCTCGGCGACCTGGTAGGCCCGGAACGGTGGAAGCCCGGTGACCATCACCCGCGAGGCCATGAGCCCCTTCGAGTACGGCAGCCCGGGCTCCCCGTCGGAGATGAGGATGTGATTCGACCGCTTGTCGTTGTTCATGCGCGTTCCCGATGTCTGGTGTGGGCGAGGTCGATGACCTCGGCCACGAGCTCTCGCACGTCCGCGTCCTCGTCCACCGAGACGGCCCGGTTGTCGACGAACACCACTCCTGCCCCTCGCTTCCTCGCGTGCTCCGCCGCCACGTCGATCGCCGCCGCCTTGAGCTCCGTGAGGAGCACGTCGTAGGCCGGGGCGTCCGACAGGTCCGCCTCCAGGGCACCCCGATCGGCGAGGTGGTGGGAGCGGCCGACGACCCGGCAACCGGCCGTCGCCTCCAGGCTCTCGGCCTGACGGCGGGCGACCTCCTGCGGGGCTGTGGTGGCGAGGAACACGGTCTTGCCCTGCACGTCCTCCAGCGGGACCGGCTCGAAGTCCGTTGCGACGAGCCGGATGCCCGGCTTCAGCCTTCGAAGGTGGGATCTGAGGGTGGAGAGCGCTTGCGGCCCGGTGCTCGGACCGCTTGTCATTGTAATCACGATCAGGTCCGCTAGCAATACGCGAAGCGGACCGAGGTACCCGGCCAGATACTCCTCCGGGATGGAGGCCGGGACGACGAGGATCCCGGCGTCCCACGGCACCGGCGGCATTGCCGAGCCGCTTCCCTCGAGCACGAGCAGATCGGCGCCGAGCCCCAGGGCGACGTTCGCCGCCTCCGCCGCGTTCGTGACGAACGGCCGGCCGGCGAGCCCCCCGCCGCATCGTCTGGCGCCGACGGCGGGCACGCCGGTGAACGCCGCGTCCTCCAGATAGTCCGATGCCGCGTGCTCGCCGCCACGAGCCAGCTCGACCAGCCGGTCCAGGGTGACGTCACCGGGCGCGGCGACCTGCGGTGCCGGCGGCCCACCCCGCCCCATGGCCACGATCACGGGCTTGCGGCCGAGGCTCGCGGCCACCCGGGCCACCTCGCCCGCGATGGCCGTCTTGCCGGTGCGCTTGCCGGTGCCGATCACGGCGACGGTCGCGACGTCGAGCGGCCCACCCCACAACGGCGGGTCGAAGCGGAAGTCGGCGCCGAAGTACACGGCGCCCGCCGCCAGCGCCACGGACGCCAGCTCCATGCGCTGCCGGTAGCCGAGCACGGGCTCGTCCGAGAGGTCCAGCACGCCCTCCGGGCGGTGCTCGTCGATGGCGGCGGCGAGCGACGAGCGAGCATCGGAGTGCCCGTCCACGACGGGGACACCGAGGTCGGGCAGCGCGCCCGCGGCGATCTTCTCCGCGCCGCCCACGAACACCGCCGCGAGCACCTCGTGGCCCATGCTGATGGCCGAGGCGATGCCCCAGCGCGTCACGGGCGGATAGTGCTCACCGTCAACGAGCACGATGACCTTCACGGACGTGCCTTTCGGTCGGCCCTGCTCGACTGGTCTAGGAGTGCGAGCGTTCGGTGGTGGTCATCGGCTCCTGGATCAGCGACTCGAGCTCGCGGTAGTACTGCACGCCGGAGGACAGCGAGAAGTGCGCGATCGTGGTCTGTCCGCCGAACGGGAACTTGCGCGAGATCTTGACCTCGTCCCCCTCGAACTCCAGCACGTTGTAGCAGGGCTTGGTGTAGCCGCGAACGCGGAGCGACGCCACGGTGCCCGCGTTGCACAGATAGATGTTCTCCAGTCGCCACACGTACGGCACGTGCTTGTGGCCGGACACCACGATGTTCACGCCCGAGGTGATGAGGACCTCGAGGAGGTCACCGGCGTCGTTCACCACGCTCCGTTCCCGTCCCGTGCCCGGCACCGGGATCAGGTGGTGGTGCAGAGCGAAGATCTTGAGGTCGGCGTGACCGGCGAACTGCTCCCGGATCCAGTCGTAGCGGTGGCGGCCGATCTGTCCGTCGTTGATGTCCGGCTCGGAGGAGTCGGTGCCGACGATGCGGACCCCTCGGACCTCCTTCGTCCAGTACCGGTCTCCGATGAGCTCCTCGAAATGGAGGTAGCCGACGTTGCGGGCATCGTGGTTCCCGGGGATCGTGCAGATCGGGGCCTCGATCCGGTTCGCGTAGGCCAGCCAGTTCTTGTACTCCTGCCGGTAGCCCTCGTTCGTGAGATCGCCGGTGCAGATGACGAGATCCGGTTCCATCTCGTTCAGCTCGACGATGACGCGGTTCATCAGGTTCGGCACGAACATCGGCGAGCCGACGTGAGGGTCGGAGATGTGGGCGATGGTCACCACGGCCGTGTCAGTCTACCCGGGTGGACCTCCTCGACGGGATCATCCTGGCCCTCGTCCTGCTCGCCACCTACACGGGGTACCGGCGAGGGGCTCTGCTCCAGCTCTTCACCTACACGGGACTGCTGGGCGGGCTGGTGCTGGGGGCGGTCCTCGCCCCACGGTTCGCGGGCCTCGCGCACGACCGGTTCATGCAGTCGCTCATCGCCCTGGGGAGCTTCTTCGCGCTGGCCGGTATCGGGGACGCCGTGGGCTGGCTGATCGGTTCGCGGTTCTGGCGCCTCGCGCGCACATCGAAGCTCGGCATCGTGGACTCGGCGGGCGGCTCGTTCCTCGGCATCGTCGTCGTGCTGCTGGCCGCCTGGTTCATCGGGTTCAACCTGTCGAACGGCCCCTTCCCCTCGGTGGCCCGCCAGATCCAGGGATCGGCGATCGTCCGGGCCCTGAACGGCGCCCTGCCCAACCCCCCGTACCTGCTCGGGGAGGTTCGAAAGTTCCTCAACCGGTACGGATTCCCGGAGGTGTTCGAGGGGCTCCCCAAGGCCCCGGCCGGGCCGGTGAAGCCGCCCACCGGCAAGCAGGCCCGAACGGCGTTCGAGAAGCTGTCCGCGTCGACGGTCCGCATCGTGGGCGCCGCCTGTGGCCACGTGCAGGAGGGCTCGGGGCTCCTCGTGGCCGATCACTACGTCGTGACGAACGCGCACGTCCTTGCCGGCATGGCCGAGCCGCAGGTGCAGAACCAGGGGATGGATCAGCGGGCGGTCCCGGTGCTGTTCGACTCCCGCCTCGACATCGCGGTGCTCAGGGTTCCGAACACGCCGTGGCCGGTGTTGCGCCTCGACACCGGCGCGGTGAGCCGTGGCGCGAAGGGCGCCGTGGCGGGGTATCCGGGTGGAGGCGGCCTGAAGGGAGAGCCGGCCGCCGTGCTTCGGCTGCTGCACGCGGTGGGGCGCGACATCTACGGCAAGAGCTCGGTGTCCCGCGACGTGTACGAGCTCCAGTCCGTCGTCCGCCCCGGCAACTCAGGCGGGCCCTTCGGGCTGGTCGAGGGCTCGGTGGCCGGTGTCGTGTTCGCCGCGTCGACCACCGATCCGCACGTCGGCTACGCCATCACCTCGACCGAGGTTGCCCCGGACGTCCAGCGCGCCGTGGGCCGGAGCGCTCCGGTCTCGACCGGCCCCTGCACGCGCTGAGCCTAGACGGTGATGTCCTGGGACGCGTAACCGCAGTTGTTCGATCCGAAGCAGGCCCGGGCGAACAGCGTGTAGGTGCCCGCAGCCAGCCCCGACACGTCGACGGTCCCGGTGAAGGCGCCGGCGGGGCTCGCCGCGACCTGGTGACCGAAGGAGAGCGTCGAGGGGTCGGAGCCGGGGGCCGCCACGGCGAAGTCCACGGTGCGGCCGGCGACCACGTAGTCCTCGATGTCGGGGACCCCGGCATCCACGTCGTTGTACAGGTACGTCTGCGCGCTCGCGTCTCCGAGCCCGGTGAACGCGGCGCCGTCCGTCGCGACCAGGACGGGGGTGATCACGGAACCGCTCGACACATTGATCTGCGAGAAGTTGAACGTGGCGGTCACGGTGTTCGCCGGTGTACCGAACGTCACGGGGATGGTCTCGGTGACCACGGCCTGGTTGGCCGGGGTGCAGGCGGGATCCGCACATCTCCAGAGGATCCCGTAGCCGCTCGTGTTCTGCGCGACAAGACCGGCGCGCTGCGCGTCGACCTCGAAGCAGTTCGCGCCGTTGACGCAGAAATCCCAGCCGTACATGACGCCGGTGGGGGCGCCGTTGGTACCGGCTGGAAGCTGTGTGACGGCCCAGGAGAGCGTCACCTTGTTGGCGGTCTTGGTGGAGATCGAGACACCGGTGAGGTCGCCGCCGAGTGCGTCCTGGCCCGGAGCGAACGTGTCGCCCGTGCCGTCGGTGCCGACGGCCAACGAGGGCTGGTCCACGAAGCTCGCCGTTCCCGAGACCGTGATCAGCGTCCCGGTTCGGGAAAGGGAGTCGATCGTCGCGGAGGTGGCGGCGGAGGCCGGCCCCACGGCGGTGGTAGCGACGATCGCGCCCGCGAGCACGAAGCCCCCGAGTGTCGCCCGGACCCCTGCGATCCTGTTCGTCCTCATCGAGATCTCCTTCACGTCAGGACGGGCTCGAACGCCCGCTGGTGGCTCATGATTCGGCGTGGGGTCCGGCAGACCTATGTGCAACTGCACAAACTGGGTTCAGCCACCGGCCGGGTGTCCGGAGCGCCCCGTTCTGAGGCCTCGGGCCACGAGCACGGTGCCGACGATGACCGCGCCCAGCGCACCCGCGGGAAACATGTAGGCGGAGAGGTCGAGGGGGGCGTAGGACAGACATCGCTCGACGCAACCGTGACCCTGGGTACAGCTGCCGACCTCGTGCTGGCACGCCCGGTGGGCCACGTGGAGGACGAACGGGAGGACGGCGCCGCCCATCCCGATGAGGAACGGCCCGCTGCCGGAAGCACGCGCGGGCCCGGGCTCCGTTGCCGCCGACTTCCTGCTCAGCAGGTGCGTGATCAGGGCGAGGCCGAACGGCAGCGTGAGCAACCCGATCGAGAACATCGCGATGAAGCTGAATCCGAGGAGGCCTCCGGTAACCAGCCAGAGGAGGCCATCGCCCCTGCCGGTCGGCCGGCGAGGTGCCCCGTTGAGCTGGAGGGACAATGTCCACACGATCCATCCGGCCGTCAGGGCAACGATCACCGCGCCGACCGCCCACACGAAGTCGGGGAGCTCGAGCCCGTCGATCACCGGCCCGAGGCCGCTGCGACAGACCGTCGAGGACCCGTGGCCGGGACCGCTCGGCCTCGTCAGGCACGATGTGCGGGCCAGAAGCAGGTAGGCGGCCATGAACGCGATCACACCGGTCAGCACCGAGGCGAGCGCCCGTCGTGTGTGCATGACGGGGCTCATCAGGGCGAGAGCGATCCCGAGCCCGAGCAACCCGATGCCGCCGGCGAAGCCGGCGAGGGCCGACGAGCCCATGAGGAGAAGGAGCCCGACCGCGACCGCGTATCCGGGCCGGGCCGCGAGGTTCCTTGCGATACCCATCACACCGATTATCATACGAACGTATGACTGAACGCAAACGAAGCCCGCGCTCGGGTCGATCAGTCCCGCAGCAGGAAGCCGGATCCGGCAGGGGGGGGACGCGTGACCGCCTGCTCCGGGCCACGCTCGCGTCGCTCGCCCGCCAAGGGCTCGCCGGCACCACCTCCCGGGGGATCGCGGCCGAAGCGGGGGTCAACCTCCAGGCGATCACGTACCACTTCGGGTCCAAGGACGATCTCGTGGCCGAGGTGCTCGTCGAGACGGTGCGCGAGTGGCTGGCTCCGGCGAGAGCGGTCCTCGAGAGCGAGGGCGATCCGATCGCCCTGATGATCGCCGCGGTGCAGGAGCTCCAGGCCGCGTTCACGAGGGCAAGGCCGCTCCTGGCGGTCTACGTCGAGGCGATGGCCGGCGCGCGCCGCAACGAGCGGCTCCACCGCCGGATCCGGCGGCTCTTCACCGAGCTCCGTTCCTTCCTGGCGGCGCGCATCGGGCAACTCCAGGGAACCGGGTTCCTGCCCGCCTGGATCGACCCCGACGCCATGGCCGCCCTCCTCATCGCCACGGGTGACGGCCTGGCCCTGCACGCGCACCTCGACCCGCGTGGCATCGACCACCACGCCGTCGCAGCGCAGGCCATGCAGCTCCTGCTCGCCGCGCAGAGCGGCCCCGGCGCTACTCCTCCATGATCACGCGCACGTCGCCCTCGCGCGAGATCAGCGAGAAGCCGGTGATGTCACCCTCGCGCCGGAACACGAGCGAGATCTTGCTCTCCCCCACCCGCAGCCCGCGCAGCTCCACCGTGTTGAGCCACGGCGGGAGGTGTGGCTTGTTCACCGTCAGCACGTTCTCGTGAGCTCGCGCCGAGATGCCGAGCATCGCCTGCAGGGTGAGGAACGGCGACCCGGCGGCCCAGGCCTGGGGCGAGCACGCCACCGGGTAGCTCACCGGGCGGTTCGGCGAACGACGGGTGAACCCGCAGAAGAGCTCGGGCAACCGCATGTAGTCGGCGTGGATCGCGGCATCGAACATGGCCGTCGCCACGCGATTGGTCTCCTTCACGAACCCGTATCGCTTGAGGCCGGCGGCGATGAACGCGTTGTCGTGCGGCCACACGGACCCGTTGTGATAGCTCATCGGGTTGTAGGCGGCCGCCGACTTGCTCATGGTGCGGATCCCCCATCCCGAGAACATATCCGGCGCGAGCAGACGCCTCGCCACGTGCTCCGCCTTGTCGGCGTCGACGATGTCGCAGTACAGCGCATGGCCCGGATTCGACACGATCGTTCGGACCTGCCGCTTGTCGGCGTCGAGGGCGCCGGCGAAGAACTGCTCGTCGTCCATCCAGAAGGCGTCGTTGAACCGCCGGCGCAAGACCTCCGCCTCGGTGCGCAGCACCTCGGCCTGGTCGTGGTCGCCGAGGGCCTCGAATACCTCGCCCACCCGCAGCTTCGCCAGGTACACGTACGCCTGCACCTCCGCGAGCGCGATGGGCGGCTCGGCCATCCGGCCGTCGGCATGGACCACGGAGTCGTGGGAGTCCTTCCACCCCTGGTTGCGGATGCCGTTCGGGGACCGGGTGCGGTACTCCACGAAGCCGTCGCCATCGGCGTCGCCGTAGCGGTCGATCCACTCCAGCGCGGCCCGCACGTTCGGCAGCAGCCGGCGGGCCAGCTCCAGATCGCCGGTCCACCGGAAGTGCTGCGCGTAGAGCAGAAGGAAGAGCGGCGTCGAGTCGACCGACCCGAAGTACGGCGTGTGCGGCACCACGTGGGCCCCGGCGAGCTCACCCCGGCGGATCTCGTGCAGGATCTTGCCGGGCTCCTCGTCGCGCCACTCGTCGACCTTCGTGCCCTGCCGCTCCGCAAGGAACTCCAGGGCACTGCGCGCCGGCTCGGGTGTGATGCTCAGCAGCTGATGCGACGTGATGAGCGCGTCGCGCCCGAACGTCGCCACGTACCACGGGATGCCCGCGGCGAGGACGGCCTCGCCGTTCCACCTCGTGTACAGCGCGCGGAGATCGCGCAGCCCCCGGGCGAGCAGTGTGTTGAACAGCTCGTTGTCGGTGACGACGTGCATGCTCTCGCGCTCCCACTCCTCGTAGGAGCGGCGCAGCTCGTGGACGGCGGCGTCGAACTCCTTCTCCGGCGCGGCTTCGTCACCGACCTCGGCCTCGATGGTCATGGCCACGAGACGCGTCTGGTACGCACCGAGCCGCAGCCGGAAGCTGGCCCGCACCAGATCGCCGACCACCTCGAGCGACGCCGGATCGGTCGAGAACTCGATGCGGGTGACGCGATGGACGTCGTCGCGGCCGAGATAGCCGAACTGGGCCCGGCGTCCCTCGGCGGTCGGCGCCTCGTAGTGGCCGGGCTGCTCGCGGGCCATCCCCCGGACCTCGAAGATGTCGGCGAAGTCGGCGCCGAAGGAGAACGACACGTCCACCGACACCGGGTACGGGTTGTAGTTCTTGACCCGGACGCGTTCGTAGAGGCGGCCGTTGATGGCGCGGATCCGGCGGATGTTCAGGGTCTGCTGCGGCACGGACAGATGGTCGCCCTCGTACAGATCGGGGTTCGTGAGGTCGACGTGGGCCATGTACGCCCGCTCGGAGGACGACGACAGCAGCACGGGCTCGCGGCCGGAGAGCCGCATCATGAAATGGGAGAGGAACCTCGTGTCGCGGTGGTAGAGGCCGAGGCCGAAGTCCTTGCGGTCGTCGAGATTGCCCTCGGTGTCCGAGTACAGGAAGGTCTCGCCCTCCTTGACCGCGAGGACCTTGTTCGCCAGGTCCGTGACGAGGATGGGGACGGCGGCCTGATCGGTACGCGACGACTCGTCGACGCCAAGATGGTCGGGCTCTGCCTCCATGTGACTCCCTCCCGGTCATCGGGCGGAGTGCCACTCCCCTGTAACGACGATTCTCCCCCCGGGTTCGTCTCCGCAGGGGAGGTTGGCCGAGATTTCCCTTCCGTCCCGTGCGGCTAACAGCTGCCGGAGCGGAGCTGCTCCGTCGACGGCGGGTCGGCCGCGAGGAGCTCCGGGACCGTGACCGTGTGGAGGCCGGCGGCGCGGACCGCGCCGAGGATCGCCGGCAGCTCCTGGAGCGTCGTGCCGCGGTTCTCGTGCATGAGGACGATCGCTCCGGGCCGAAGACCGTCGCGAACGTTCTCCAGAACCTGCGTGGCGGTGGCGCCGGCGATGCCGTCCTGGCTGTCGACGCTCCACAACACCTGCAGCATCCCCGCCGCCTGCACCTCGCGGTCCACGGCGTCGTCGTGATGACCGTACGGCGGACGGAACAGGCGGACCCGCGTGTCGGCATGCTCTTCGATGAGCTGCCTCGAATCGACGATCTGGTGGTCGAGCTCGTCCTGGGAGATCCCGAGGAGGTCGATGTGGTCGTAGGTGTGATCCCCGATGGCGGCGACGGTGGCCTCCTCGGCCGGCTCGTCGCCGAGCGCCGGCCAGTCGAGGATCTCCTTGGCCACGATGAAGAACGTCGCCCGGGCGCCCGCCTCCCGGAGCATCCCCACGGTCCGATGGGTGTACGGCCCCGGGCCGTCGTCGAAGGTCAGCGCGACGAGGGGCTTGTTGCCGCCGCCGCACATCACCGGCTCACCGACGGCGATCAGCCGGTCGAGCGTTGACGTGGCGTGCGTCGGCGTCGTGACCGGTGGGCCGGAGAGCGGCCTGTCGGGGCCGGCGGCCTCGCCCGCGGCGACCGGCGTGAGGGCGATGGCTTCCTCGTGGTGGCCGATCAGGCCGCCTCGCCACGCCATCTCCACCGCGAGGATCAGGCCCAGCAGGACCACGAGCCGACGGTAGCTGTGACGGCGAGGGCCGGGAGATGGCCTGGGTGTACCGCGGGGACGTCGGCGCGGGGCGGTCATGAGGGGTTGGCGAATCCTATCGGCCGATCAGGCCTCCTGCCAGCACCGTCGCGCCCTCCCGGTCGATCCCCGGTTTGATCGCGCGCCACGCCGGGCCGGGCTCGGGCACCGGCGCCTCCTCCGTGTCGAACGCGAGGAGGGTGGGACCGGACCCGGCCACGCACACCGGCACGCCGGCCGCCTCGAGCTCCGTGAACAATGCGCTCGCCCCGGGGGCAAGGTCGAGTCGGGCGCGCTGGTGCAGACGATCCTGGAGCGCGACCCGGAGCAGATCCGGGCGGCTGGTCAGGGCCAGGACGAGCAGCGCGGCCCGACCCGTGTTGAACGTTGCGTCCGCACGATCGACGCGCGGCTCGAGGACGTTCCTCGCCTCCTCCGTGCCGACCCGCTCCTCGTGTGGAAGAAGGACCACGGGGCGGAGGTCCGCGGCCGGGTCCATCCGCTCGGCCCGCCACCCGTCGGCCGAGGAGTAGGCGATCGCGACACCGCCCCGGAGCGCCGCGGCCACGTTGTCGGCGTGACCTTCGAGCTCGACCGCGAGCTCCAGGATCCGGTCCGGCGGCAGCGGCGTGCCGACCAGGCGATCGGCCAGCAGTAGACCGGCCACGATGGCGGCTGCGGAGGAACCCAACCCGCGCTCGAGCGGGATGGCGTTCGTACAGGTGAGTGCGGTCGGTGGGAGGTGGTGGCCCCACTCGGCGAACACGCGCTCCATCGCCCGGACGACGAGGTTGGACCCGTCGCGCGGAAGCTCGGATGCCCCCTCGCCCTCGATCGTGACGGAGGGCTCCGTGTCCGTCTGCACGGTGACCTCGTTGGAGAGGCAGAGCGCGAGCCCGAAGCAGTCGAAGCCCGGACCGAGGTTCGCCACGGTCGCGGGAACCCGGACCGTCAGGTTCACAGATCGAGCTCGGCGGCGACGGCCGCCGCGTCGGCCGGCACGATGGGTGGCTTGCCGGCCGCCTGGATGGCCCACTCCGGGTCCTTGAGCCCGTGGCCGGTGAGGACGCACACGACCGTCGATCCGGCGGGCAGCGATCCCGTTGCCGCCACGTTCAGCAGGCCGGCCACGGATGCGGCAGACGCCATCTCGCAGAACAGCCCCTCGCGTGCGAGCCGGCGGTACGCGGCCATGATCTCGCGGTCCGTCACGGCCTGGATCTCGCCGGCCGATTCCGACGCCGCGGCGACCGCCTTGTCCCACGAGGCCGGGTTGCCGATGCGGATCGCCGTGGCGATCGTGGAGGGCCGGTCGACCGGTCGCCCCAGCACGATGGGCGCGGCCCCCTTGGCCTGGAACCCGAACAGGTGCGGCGGCCGGTCCACCACACCGTCCGCGAGGTACTCCGTGTAGCCCAGCCAGTGGCTGGAGATGTTTCCGGCGTTGCCGACCGGGGTGAAGTGGTAGTCCGGCGCGCGACCCAGCGCGTCGCAGATCTCGAACGCGCACGTCTTCTGCCCCTGCAGCCGGTACGGGTTCACCGAGTTCACCAGCGTGACCGGATACTTCTCCGAGAGGTCCCGCGCCACCTCGAGCGCGATGTCGAAGTTCCCCTCGAGCTCGAGGACCCGGGCCCCGTGCACCAGCGTCTGCGCCATCTTCCCGAGGGCCACTTTCCCCTTCGGCACGAGGACCGCGCACGTCACGCCGGCCTTGGCCGCGTATGCCGCCGCCGACGCGCTGGTGTTGCCGGTCGAGGCGCACACCACGGCCTTCGACCCCTCCTCGATGGCCTTGGACATGGCCACGGTCATCCCGCGATCCTTGAACGACCCCGTCGGATTCCCGCCCTCGTACTTGAGCCAGACATCGAGCCCCGTGTCGCGGGAGAGCGCCTCGGAGTGCACGAGCGGCGTGCCGCCCTCACACAGGGTGATGATCGGGGTGGCAGCGGTGACCGGAAGACGCTCCCGGTACTCCTCGATCACGCCTCGCCACGGCTTCGCCTGGGTCAGGGACGGGCTCACCGGGGGTCTCCCTGCGGTGTCAGCCATCGCGACATGATGACCTCGTCCTCGTAACCGTAGGACTTCTTGGACTGCCCGGAAAGGCGTCCCTCCTCGACGAAGCCGAACTTGCGGTACAGGGCCACGGCCCGGGTGTTGTGCGGGTAGACGCTCAGGCTCACCTTCTCCACGCCGGCGCCCCGAGCCCACCGGATCGCTTCGCTCATCAGCGCCGAACCGATGCCCGTCCCCCGCCGGTCGCGGTCCACCGACATCCCGAACGCCGCGACGTGTGCGTTGGCTCCCGACTCCCTGGCGATCCCGAGGCTCCCCACCACGCGGCCGTTCGCCACCGCGACGAGCGAGGCGCCGACGTGGGTCCACGATCGGCGGAAGCGGCGCCGCCACAACCGCGGCGGCGTGCCGGCCACCGACTCGGTCCGGATGAAGCGGCCCTCCGCGGCAACCGCACGCAGGTGCTCGAGGAACGACCCGACGTCGCTCGGCCGGGCCGGCCTGATCTCGACCCCGGGGGGCGCAAAGGCGTCGGGCACCGGTGTCTGCAGGACGTCGAGGCGGTCGAGGTCCGCCACGTCCTCGCGTCGAAGCCACAGCTCGGTGCGCCCGTCCCGCACGCCGACCACCGCCGGGCGGCCGACCCGGTTGTAGTTGGAGGCCATCGCGTAGTTGTAAGCGCCGGTCGAGGCGAACGCGACGAGATCGCCGACGGCGAGGTCGGCGGGGAGCTCGAGGTCGCCGAGCACGTCGCCGGACTCGCAGTGCTTGCCCACGACTCGGAACGTCTCCCTCGCGTCGCCGCTCTGCGGGCGGGAGGCCAGTGCCGCCGTGTACTTCGCTCCGTAGAGCGCGGGGCGGATGTTGTCGGACATCCCGCCGTCGACGGCGGCGAACACCGGCCCGCCCGGCGTGCGCTTGATCGAGCCCACGCGGTAGAGCGTGAGGACGGCGTTGGCGGCGAGCGCCCGTCCGGGTTCCACCACCACCTTGGGCATGCGAAGCCCGCGCTGCTCGACTCCGCTCCGGATCCGGTCGAGGACCGCGGCGGCGATGCGGCCCGGGTCGACGACGGGCTCCGTCGTGTAGGTCGCGCCGAAGCCACCGCCGATGTCCAGGATGTCGACCTCCGAACCCAGCGCGTCGCGGATCTCGCCGAGCAGCCCCAGCAGCGCCTCGACCTCGGCCAGGAACGGCTCCTCCGAGAGCAGCTGCGAGCCGACGTGCGCGTGCACGCCGACGAACTCCAGCCCGGGGAGGGTGGCGGCGAGCTTGATCGCTTGCAGCGCAAGCCCCTCGGCCATCGGCGTGCCGAACTTCGAGTGCCGCCCACCCGTGTCCACGTACCGGTGGGTGTGGCCCTCCACGCCCGGGATCACTCGGAGCAGCACGCGCTGGCGGCGGTCGCCCTCGCGGGAGATCCGGTCGAGGCGCTCCAGCTCCTCCGCGTTGTCGGCGACGACGATCCCCACGCCGTGCTCCACGGCGAGCCGCAGCTCCTCGTCGGACTTGTTGTTGCCGTGCAGCGTGATCTCCCCGGCGGGTACCCCGGCGCGCAGCCCGCCCTCCAGCTCGCCGCCGGTCGACGCCAGCAGGCCCAGGCCCTCCTCGCGCGCGATCCGCACGAGGGGGCGGATGGGGAACGCCTTCATCGCGAACAGCACGCGCGGGAAGGCCCGCGCGAAGGACCGGGCCCGGGCCCGGAAGTCCTCCTCGTCGACGACGAACAGCGGCGTGCCGTACCGCTCGGCCAGGTCCGTGGCCCGCGCGCCGGCCACGTCGAGTCCGCCCTCGCCGAAGATGGCGTTCCGGGGCCACGGGTTCGGCGGCGTCATGAGGCCTCCTCGTCGGCCTCGATGCGATCCATCTGCTCGGGAGCGCTCACCCCGATGATGCCGAGCACGTTCCCCACGGTCTGCTTCGCCGCTGCGCACAACCAGAGTCGCGCGTGGGTGAGCGGTTCGTCGTCGGTCACCACTCGGCAGTCCGTGTAGAAGCGATGGAACTGTGCGGCGAGGTCCTCCGCGTACTTCGTCAGCCGGTACGGCCCGCGGAGCTCGGCGGCGGAGCGGACCTCGCCGGGCCAGGCGGCCAGCTTGCGCAGCAGCTCGAGCTCGGTCTCGTGGGTCAGGCGCTCCAGCGGCGCCTGATCCACAGGAGGAAGCGAGATGCCGCGCTCGCGCGCGAGCCGGAGGATGCTGGCGATCCTCGCGTGCGCGTACTGCACGTAGTACACGGGGTTGTCGAGCGTCTGCCGCTTCACCTGCTCGATGTCGAAGTCGATCGCGGTGTCGCTGGAGCGCGTGAGCAACGTGTACCGGGCGGCGTCGGGCCCGACCTCGTCGAGGAGCTCGTCGAGCGTCACGAAGTCGCCGGCGCGCCGGCTCATCTTCATCGGCTCGCCGCCGTGGTGCAGGGACACGAGCTGGTACAGCACGATCTCCACCCTGGCCGGATCGTAGCCCAGGGCCTGGGCCGCGCCGAGGAGACGTTTCACCGTGCCGTGGTGATCCGCGCCCCACACGTAGACGAGGTGATCGAAGCCTCGCGAGAACTTGTGGACGACGTAGGCGCAGTCCGCGGCGAAGTACGTGGGCTCGCCGTTGGAACGGATCAGCACCCGATCCTTCTCGTCCCCGAACTCAGTGGACCGGAAGAACACCGCGCCCTCGGCCTCGTACGCGTGTCCGGATGCCTTCAGCCGCGCCACCGCCTCGTCGATCGCCCCGGTCTCTCGGAGGATGCTCTCGTTCATCCACGTGTCGATACCCGCGCCGAGCCGATCGAGGGTTCCGCGGATCCACGCGAAGACGCGCTCCACCGCCATCTCCTGCAAGCGGCGGCGGCGATCGGGTGAGTCGAACAGTGAGTCCCCGACCTCCTCGGCGATGTCGGCCGCGATGTCCTTCACGTACTCCCCCTGGTACCCGCCCTCCGGGATCTCCGCCTGCTGGCCGAACAGCTCCAGGTACCTGGCCTCGACGGACTCGCCGAAGAGATCCATCTGCCGGTTCGCGTCGTTGAAGTAGTACTCGCGTTCGACCGAGTCGCCGGCCGCCTCCAGCAGGTTCGCCAGAGCGTCGCCGAGCACCGCGTTGCGCGCCG
Organism: Actinomycetota bacterium; assembly: GCA_046263085.1. Taxonomy (GTDB): domain Bacteria; phylum Actinomycetota; class UBA4738; order UBA4738; family JACQTL01; genus JBHELK01. Next base: position 1,150 of record JBHELK010000001.1, on the reverse strand, counting down.
TTCCCACGTGCAGCGGTCCGCTCGGGTTGGCCGAGACGTACTCCACCTGCACGCGCTCCCCCGTCGGCTCGCCCCGGCCGTACGCGCCTGCCTTCTCGACGATCTCCCGGAGGACGTCGTACAGCCAGTCGTTCGTCACGCGGAAGTTGATGAACCCGGCGCCGGCCACCTCGGCGCTCGTGACGAAGTCAGCGGTGGACAGATGGCGAACGATGGCCTCCGCGACCTGGCGGGGCGAGCGCCGTGCCTCCTTCGTCAGGTGGAACGCCACGTTGGTCGAGAAGTCGCCGAACTCCCGCTGGGGCGGCCGCTCGAGCTCGACGCTGTCGGGAACCTTCTCCACGGCAAGCTCGTCGGAGGCCGCGCGGACCGCTTCGAGGATGAGCCGGGAGAGCCGCTCGTCGATCATCGCCGGGCGCGCCCCGCTCAGGCCGGCGCCCTGGGAGCCTCGCCCTGGAGGCATCGGCCCACGAGGGCGACGAGCTCCCCCGGATCGAACGGCTTCGTCACGTAGTCGACGACGCCGAGCTCCAGGCCGCGCCGGCGGTCCTCGTCCTGGGCCCGCGCCGAGAGGAAGATCACGGGGATCGCGCTCGTCATGGGGTCGTCCTTGAGGCGCCGGCAGACCTCCCAGCCGTCCACGCCGGGCATCATGACGTCGAGCAGGATCAGGGCCGGCTGCACGTCGTGGGCCTTCTGCACGGCCTCCTCGCCGTGAGCGGCGGTCTCCACCTCGTAGCCCTCGAGCCGGAAATTGACCTGGAGGAGCCGAACGATGACCGGGTCGTCGTCCGCGACCAGGATGCGCTGCGCGGCCGTCTCGTTCACTGGAGCCGAACAGTAGCAAAGGGCCCCATCCGAACGGGCGCGAGAACACCCATTGCTACACTTCGATCGGCGGGCCGCCCCACCGGGTAGGCGGGGCTCGTCCCCGTCGTGCTGAGCCCCCGTAGCTCAGCGGATAGAGCACCGGCCTCCGGAGCCGGGGGCGCAGGTTCGAGTCCTGCCGGGGGCACGTCACGGATCCCGAACGAGGGGAGGGCCGCCCTCTCGGACGGCCCTCCCCTTGTCTGCGATCCGGTCGAGCGCTAGCCCGAGGGAACCGCGTTGGCGGCGACGTAGGCGTCCTGGTCGTTCGCGATGGGGGCGT